>DASWBP010000271.1:0-6076 GCA_036390555.1 Burkholderiales bacterium
TCCGCTCGAACGGCAGCGCCACGGGCGGAGGTGGCCTGTTCGCGCGCTCCTCGACGATTCGCACCGGACCCGGCGACACGCCGGTCGTACCGTCGAGCAACGAGATATCGGCCAACACCTTCGGCATCCAGAGCCTGTCGAATTCCACCGTCGACCTGCGCGCCGGCGCCAGCATTACGGCAAGCCGGTTCACCGGCGTGGTAGTCGACACGGGTTCGCGTTTGCGCACCGACGGCAGCACCATCTCGACCAACGGCGCGCACGGCATCTTTGCGCAGCGCTCCTCTGGCGTGGAGCTGGTCGGCGGTGCCAACGTCGTGAGCGGCAATACGGCTTTCGGGCTGTATTGCAACGACGGCGAGACCAGCTATTCCGGCAACACCGCGGGAATCACGGGCAACACGGCCGGGAACGTCAGCCCGACTTGCACCGGGCATTGAGCGACAACGCGGCCGGGGCGCCGCCTGCCTGACCGCGGGCGCGCATTACGGCGCACCTGCGCCCTGCAGCGCACGCACCAGCCAGAAGGTGATGAGCGCGAGCGGCAGGATGATGGCGAAGAACGCCACCTGCCGGTTCTCGAAGCGCGCGCCGCGCTTGCGCTCGATGAAGTCGAGGATGCGGTCGGCGGCGAAGTAGATGCCGATCGCGATGATGGTGAAGTAGACGATGTCCATTGGGGGGATGCCTCTGGCTAAGCGCTCGCCGATGCGGCGCCGCCGGATGCCGGCCGCGCGCGCATCGCCTGGATCACGACGACGATGAAGAGCAGGCCGCCGATCACCGCGAGCAGGCCGCCCAGGCCCATGAGGCCCATCGCCGCGACCTGCTCGGCGCCGCGCAGTACCTGCTCGGAGCCCGCGACCTTGCGCTGCACGCCGTAGCCGCCCGACCAGAGCAGTCCCACCACGTGCGCGAGCTGCCCCGCGCCGTAGAGCGTGGGCTGCAGCGTGGCGAGGCGCCCGCGCGGCGCGGCATAGCCCAGGCGCGGCAGCAGGTAGTAGGCGAGACCCATGAAGGCGAGCGTCACGCCGACGATCGAGCCGTGGTAGTGCGCGGGAATCTTGACGTTGCTGCCGTGGATCGCGAGCCCGATCAGGCCGCCCGCGCCGAAGAGCAGGAGCGACCAGAAGAGCGACGCGCGCAAGGGCCGCGTCTCCGGTCCGGGCGGCGGCGCCTTGTACAGCGCCCAGGCGATCGCGGCGGCGAAGGGCACGATGGCGAGCCCGCCGCCGATGCGCATCAGCCAGGTCTGCATGCGGTAGTGCTCGACCGAGACTACCTCGTACGCGAGATAGATCACCGGCGTGGCGAACACGGACGCCAGGCCGATGCCGAAGAGCAGGATGGCGATGCGCGGCGAGAGCGGCGCCTGCGCACCGACGCCGTCGGCGAGCCACAACCACGCCGCAAACATGAGCAGCGTCCAGGTGAACTGCAGCACGTGGCCGCCGCCCCAGAAGAGCACTTCGTAGTAGGCCTTGCCGTCGAGGTTCTTCGGCAGCTCGAGCCAGGACCAGGCGAAGGCGATGAGCGCGACCGCGGCCGAGACCGCCGCAGCGTTCAGGCCGAAGCGCAGCGCCGCATCTGCATCGGGCCGCGTGCCCACGCGTGTCACCGCGAGCATGGCGCGCAGCACGAGGACCGTGCAGCCAACCGCGAAGACGAGCAGCCCCGTAAGGAACACGCGCCCGTCGAGCACCGGCACGTAGTTGCTCATGATCGGCGGCGCGGCCTCGAGGAAGGGCGCCGCGCACATGAGGAGCGTGCCCGTGGCGCAGAAGGCAAGCGCCGCCCAGCCTGCTTCGATCAGGCGCGTCGTGCCGTTCAGCGTCCAGACGATCCCGGCGAAGGCGCCGAACCACACCAGCACCGAAAGGTCCACGTGGACGATGAGCGCGACGCGGAAGAAATCCACGAGCGGAAAGAGGTCCTTCACGTAGGGCGCGCGCGAGAGGACCAGCAGCACGGAAAACAGGCCCGCGCCGATCAGCGCGGCGAGCGCCAGCCAGAGCCAGCCCAGCGCCAGCGCTCGGCGCGAGTCGGCCAGCGCGGGCAGCGCGCTTTCAGCGGAGAGCGAAGGCGTAGCCATCGTCCAGCTTCTCGGCGCGCACGTTGGCGCGCAGGTGCGGCTCGCGCGTGCCGGCAAAGCGCTCGGCGCACAGCTCCATGCCGAGGCGCCACTTGCAGGCACCTTCGGCGCAGCCCACCGCCTCGACGCGGCGCGCGCCGCGGCGCAGCGCGAACTCGACGAAGGAGGGCGGCAGCATCGCGAGGCAGCGCAGCGAGATCTCGCCGCCCTTGGCGGGCTGGGCCGCGTGCTCGCAGCGGAACACCACGGTCTCGGCGCGCATGTCGAGCGCGCTTTGCAGCTGCCGGCGCAGGTCGTGCACGGTGAAGTCGGGGAGATCGATGCCCGAGACCAGCTCGGTCACGCGGCGGAACGGCGTCGCCGAGGGGCAGGCGCCCGAGCAGATGCCGCAGGAGGCGCAGCGGTCGGCGAGCACCAGCGCCCTCTTGTCCGGGCGGCGCGTGAGCGCCTCGTAGGGACAGTCGGCGATGCAACGGCCGCAGCCGTTGCAGTTGTCGAGGTTCACGACGGCGGCGGGCAGCGGCTGCCGGCGCGTGAGCCAGGGGAGCCCCGCGAGGAGCAGCGTCGTGCCGAGCACGAGCGCCCAGAGCGCCGCGGGCGAGGTCGCGTACATGAGCGGGTGCGCGAACAGCATGAACCAGTCGATCGCCACCGTTTGCGGCACCGCGCCCGGGTCCCAGGGCGCCTCGGACTTCACCGGCAGCACGAGCGCGAGGGCGACGAGCAGCGCGATGACGCCGAGCGCAAGCCGCCGCGGCATCACGGTGGCCGGCTGGCCGAGGCGCTGCACGTGCACCCACATGCCCGCGAGCAGCGCGAGCGGCAGTCCGATGTGCAGGAACACGAAGAGGGAGAACAGGCGGTCGTTGATCTGCTCGGCGCCGAGGAAGTTGCGCGCCATGGGCTCCGCGCCGATTCCCGCGGCGAACATCCATTCGGCGGTGGCGAGCGCCGAGAACTGCGCGCGCGTGTCCCACACCAGCCAGTAGCCGACGATGCCGGAGGCATACATCAGCCACAGGAGCGGCACGCCCGACACCCAGGAGAAGGCGCGAAAGCCGCGAAAGCGCCCGGCGAGCAGCTCGCGCGCGAGATGCGCGAAGACGACGATGACGAAAGCGTCTGCGGCGTAGCGGTGTACGCTGCGCAGCACGCCGCCGAACCACCATTCCAGCTCGCCGATCGACTGGTAGGCGCCCGCCACGCTCGTGTCGAAGCGGATGTAGAGATAGATACCGCTCGCGGCGAGCAGCCAGAACAGCAGGAACCCGAGCGTGCCGAGGTAGCGCAGCATGTCAGCCCTGGCGCGGCGTCCCGAGTTCGGGCCGGGGGCTCACCCGCGGAACTGGAAGCCGCCTTGCCCGGCGACGAAGTCGATGAGCAGCACGCGGCCCGGGGCGAGGTCCACGGTCTCCTCGCGCATGAAGTTGAAGGCCTCGCCGGGCCGGTCGCGCATGCGCACGGCGATCTTGTGGCGGCCTGCCGGCACCGGCAGCCGGTGGTAGACGGTGGCGTTGCCGTCGTGCTTCAGGCCCGCGGGCTCCACCTCGCGGCGCAGCACCACCTTGCCGTCCAGCTCCAGCTCGACGACGAGCGGCGAGCGCTCGCGCGGGCAGTCCTGCGCCGCGCGCATGTTCGGCGCAAGCTTGGCGAGCTCCTCGGGCGTGCGCTGGCGGCAGGGGGCCTTGCGCTCGGCGGCGTGGATGAAGGAAAGGCGCAGCAGCGCCTCGCCCTCCGCCACGGGCGAGAACTTCGGCGCCGTGGAGAAGTAGCCGATCAGCGCCATGAGCGGCACGTAGAGCAGCAGCTGCGCGGCGATCCTCAGCGCCTGCGTCATATCGTGCCTCCCAGTTTCGCCATCTCGGCCTGTGCGCCCGGCGCGAGGCGAAAGGCATCCGAGAAGCAGTCGTCATGCGCCAGACCGTGCGCGCTGAACGCCGGGTGCGCCGCCTCGACCATCGCCGCCGAGCCGCAGGCGTATACCTGGTAGCCCGCGAGGTTGGGGAAGTCGGCGAGGATCGCCTCGTGCACGAGGCCCGTGCGGCCGGTCCAGCGGTCTTCCGGCGCGGGCTCGGAGAGCACCGGCACGAAGGTGAAGTTGGCGTGCTCGGCCGCCCATTGCCGAGGCAGGTCGCCGAGGTAGAGGTCCTGCAGTCGCCGCACGCCCCAGTATAGGAGCATCCTGCGCTTGAGGCCGCGCGCGAAGGCGTATTCGACCATGCTCTTCACCGGCGCGAAGCCCGTGGAGCCCGCGACGAAGATCATCGGCTTCTCGGAATCCTCGCGCAGGAAGAACGAGCCGAGCGGGCCCTCGAAGCGCACCCGGTCGCCGACGCGCATGCCTTCGAAGACGTGGGTGGTAAAGCGCCCGCCCTGAATGAGGCGGATGTGCAGCTCGATGTCCTCCACCGCGCCGGGCGCCGTGGCGAAGGAGAAGCTGCGCTTGGCGCCGTCATCCAGCAGGATGTTGATGTACTGCCCCGCGTAGAAGGCGATCGTCTCGCGGCCCTCGAGCGAGAGGTGCACGCGCATCACGTCGGGCGAGAGCCTGTCCATGCTCTTCACCGTCGCGTTCCACACGCGTGTCGCGAGGCCGCCCGGGGCCTCGGTTGGTACGTACTCGATCTCGACGTCGCCGAGCGCGGTGGCGGTGCACGCCAGCACCTTGCCAGCCTTGCGCTCCTCGCCGGTCAGCATGTCGTGCTGGTAGGCGCCGTAGTCGACGGCTCCATAGGCGAGCGTCACCTTGCACTTGCCGCAGCCGCCGTTGCGGCACTCGAAGGGCAGCGCCACGCCCTCGCGCAGGCCGGCGTCGAGCAGCGTCTCGCCGGCGCGTACCGGCACGATGCGGTTGTCGGGGCGCACCAGCATGTAGTGGCCCGCTTCCTTCCTGCGCGGCGGCAGCCACGGCAGAAGGAAGAGCAGCGCCGTGCCCGCGCCCACCAGCAGCCACACCTCGCCCGGCGACCAGCGGTAAAGGAGCGCATACACCGGCAGGTAGAACCAGTCGAAGTCCACCGCGAGCGCGGCGCTCGCCGCCTGCGCGGGCCCCTGGCTGAGCGCGGGCTTGTAGAGCGAAAGCGCGGTCATCGCGACGGTGAGCGTGATCGCCACCGGCAGCGGCGGCGCGGTGCGCGCCTGCGGCACGCGCTGGGTGTGGATCCAGAGCAGCGCCAGCGCGGCGAGCGGCACGCCGATGTGGATGAAGGAGAGCAGCGAGAACAGGCGATCGTTCACGTTCTCCTCGAAGATGAAGTTGCGCACCAGCGTGCCGTTGAACACCGGCAGCCAGTCGAGCCACTCCGCGGTCGCGATCACCGTGAACTTCGCCAGGCGATCCCACGGCAGCATGTAGCCGTTGATGCCGGCGACGTACACCAGCCACAAGAGCACCAGCCCGCTCACCCAGGAGAACCAGCGAAAGCCCCGGTAGTGGTCGAACGCCCAGTGCCGCGTCATGTGCAGCAGCATGGTGAGCACCACGCCGTCGGAGGCGTAGCGGTGCACCGAGCGCAGCACCCCGCCTGCCCAGGGCTGCCCGTGCGTCAGCGCCTCGACCGAGGCGGAGGCGCCGGCGACGCTGGTCTCGAAGAACGCGTAGAGATAGAGCCCGCTCGCGACGATGAGCCACATCAGGTAGTACGAGATCTGGCCGATGTGGTAGAGCGGGTTCAGCTTCTCGCCGAAGGCGAGGTTGAACAGCCCCTCCACCTTGAAGAAGCACCACTGCAGCGATGCCTGCAGACGCCTGAGCACGCCTCGATGCTAGGAGTTCGCCTCGGCTTTCGATTTGATGTGAATCAACCGCCGGCGGCGCCATTCCCGGAGCACGAAACCGAGGCCGCCGAGCATCACGCTCGCTCCGACCAGGAGCTCGATCAGCACGACGTAGCTCACCCGATAGCGGCCTTCGGCGGGGTCGTAGACCGTGCAGAGCAGCTTGAATTTCTCCCACGCGCCCTCGAGGCCGGCCTGCTCGACCGG
>DASWBP010000272.1:0-6729 GCA_036390555.1 Burkholderiales bacterium
GCCTCGTCGAAAGCGAGGCGCGGGTTGCGCGGGAAGATCTTCGCCGGGTCGGCCTTGCCGAGGTTGATGAGGAAGTTCGACTTCCAGCGCCCGTCGGGGAAGAACGCCGCATCCACCTTGGCGTTGTCGAAGCCGGACATCGGGCCGCAGTCCAGTCCCAGCGCGCGCGCCGCGATGATGAAGTAGGCGCCTTGCAGCGAGCCGTTCCTGAGCGCCACGCGGTCCACCATCGGCTTCTTCTCTTCGCCCTCGAAGCCGTCCTTCGCCTTCGGATTGTTCGGGAAGGTCTTCGGCAGGTTCTCGTAGAAGCGCGAGTCGTAGGCGATGATCGCCGTGACCTGCGCCTTCATCGTCTTGTCGAGGTTGCCCGGGCTGAGCGCCGGCGCGAGCCTGTCCTTCGCCGCCCTGGAGCGCACGAACACGATGCGCATCGGCTGCGTGTTCAGGGTGGTCGGGCCCCACTTCATCAGGTCGTAGACCTGGCGCAGCTTCTCGTCGGTCACCGGCACGTCGAGAAAGCCCTGCGGCGTGTGCGCGTCGCGGAAGATGAGGTCGAGGGACTTGTCGTCGAGCATCGTCTGCTCCAGGAGGAATTGGCGCGGATGTTAGCATCGGCGGCATGGAGCTCGCGCAGTGGATTCGCCCCGGCGATGGCGTGGTTTTCGGCCAGGCCAGCGCCGAGCCGCAAACGCTGGTCGAGGCACTGGTCGCGCAGCGCGCGGCCTACAGCGGCGCGACGCTCTTCATGGGTGTGAACTGGTCGGGGACCGTCAAGCCGGAGCATGCCGACCATTTGCGCCTCACCGCCTACTGCGGCTCGGGCCATAACCGCGCGCTAGCGGATGCGGGTGTCCTGGACATCCACCCACACCCCTACTCGCAGCTCGCCAAGCTGATCCGCGCCGGCCGCATCCGCGCCGACGTCGTGCTGGTCCAGGTGAGCCCGCCCAATGCGCGGGGCGAGTACAGCCTAGGCCTCGCCGCCGAATACCTCGTCCCCGCGCTCGCAAGCTGTCGCGCGGTGATCGGCGAAGTGAACGACCAGGTGCCGTGGACTTACACGGAGCGGCTGTTGCGCAGGGAGGACTTCGCCTTTCTCGCCGAGACCTCGCGCGCGCCGGTCGCCCTGCCCTACGGCCCGCCCGGCGACCTGGAGAAGGCGATCGCGCGCAATGCCGCGCCCTTCGTGCCCGAGGGCGCCACGCTGGAGACCGGCCTTGGTGCGTTGCCCGACGCCGTGCTCGGCATGCTCGGCGAGCACAAGCACCTGGCGATCCATTCGGGCTCGCTCGGCGACGGCGCGGTGGACCTCATGCAGCGCGGCATCGTCACCCGCGCCGAATGCGGCGTGCTGATGGGCACGCGGCGCCTGTTCGAGCACGCACGCGAAAACCCCGCCGTGCGGCTGCGCTCGACCGAGTTCACCCACGATCCGCGCGTGCTCGCCGGCATCGAGCGCTTCGTCGCCGTCAACTCGGCGGTCGAGGTCGATCTCACCGGCCAGGTCAACGCCGAAGTCGCCAGGGGCAGCTACCTCGGCGCGGTCGGCGGCGCGCTCGACTTCATCCGCGCGGCGAACCATTCGCCGGGCGGCGTCTCGCTCATGCTGCTGCCTGCCGCGCGCATCGTGGAGAAGCTGCAGGGACCCGTGGCGACGCCGCGCAGCGAGGCCGGGATCGTCGTCACCGAGCGCGGCGCGGCCGACTTGCGCGGCTGCACCCTGCGCGAGCGCGCGGCGCGCCTGCGCGCTATTTGCTGACCGGCGGCGGCGCCAGCTTTTCCGGAAGTTTCAGCGCGCGCTGGAAGACGCCGAGCAGCTCCTCGGTCACCGCGCGCGGCCCAAGCGGAACCACCAGCGGGTCGCGGATATCGCCGCTCACGCCTACCGGTATGCTGGTGAGCGTGCCGCCGATCACGTAGCCGAAGATCGGAATGCCACGCACGACCCGGTCCACGCGCCCCAGTGGCGCTACCAGCACGGTGATCTTGCTCTCGCCATCGCCAAGCCGAATCGTGCCATTCGCCGCCATGCGCGCCGAGGGACTGTCGAATACCCCTTCCTCGAGCACGAATCCGCCGTCGCGAATATGTCCCGTGCCGCCGATCCGCGTGAAGCGGAAGCCTGTGGCCTCGCCGCGCACGGTCTCCGCGACATCGGCGATGTTGAGCAGCGAGAGGATGTTGCCGACCAGCGCGAAGCGCTGCATATGTCCGTCGACCACCTCGACGCTGCCGCGGCCCTTGAGGTTGCGCAGCAGCTCGCTCGCGCGGCCCTGCGTTTCCACTTCGACCGCCGCCTCTACGTTCCCGGTCATCTGGACCCGCCCCGCTGTCAGACATTGCGCCAGCTCGCCAACCGGGCGCTTGCTGGCCGCAAGGCGCACGGCGCCGCGCCACCCTTCTGGGCGCACCTCCAGCGTGAAGGGCAGCGCGATGCCGCAGAGCTGCGCGCGGCTGACTTCCAGAAGCGCGCGTTGTTCTTCCAGCGTCAGCGTGGCGTCCACCGGTTCGGCGCGCAACTGCCCATGCTGCACAAAACCCGCATGCAGCGCGACGCGGCCCGTGACCGGCAGGGGCCACACGCCGGGTGCGCGCGGGAGGGCGGCCAGCTCCGCTTCGGCGCGCCGCGCGGCGGCAGGGTCGCTTGCCACTCCTTCTTTCGCCGCCGCGGTTTCGCGTTCACCCGCTGACGGCTTCTGCGGCAGCAGGTCATCGACGACGATGCCCCTGGTTTCGATGGTCGCGTCCACGACCGGCCCCCGCTCGCCGCGCCGGAAGTCGCCGCGCAAAGTCGCCGCCTGCTCGCCCGCCCGCAGCACCAGCTCGCTGACGCGTGCAGTGCCGCGTTGCGCGTCGAGCGAGAACTTCTCCACCAGCAGCGGCCGTCCGGCAAGCCACGCGAGATCGAGTCCTTCGCCGCTCAGCCGGCCCTCGAGGGTCGCGTGGCGCAAGCTGTCCAGGTCGGCGCTGAAGCGCGCGTCGCCAGCGACGCGGCCCGCATAGCGCGACGCGTCTTTGAGGAAGTACGCGAGCACAGCGCCATGCGCCTCGCCGCTGAAGCGGCCTTCGAGGAGTCGTTTGCGGAGCTGCAGTGCGAGCCGGCCGGTGCCGCGCCCATCCTGGACTTCGAGGCGCTCGAGGGCTAGTGCGTCGGGCTCCCATGAAGCCTCGGCTGCCACGCGGGTGTCTGCATCGAACCGGATCTCGGCGCTCGCCCCCAGCCTCCGGCCGGGACCCCAGTCCAGCCGCTGCACGCTGAAGTCGAAAGGTGCGCGCAGCGAGAGCTGCGCGGGCGCCTTCGCCCGCGCCAACCCCCAGTTGACCGATTCGGACCCCGCCCTGCCTTCCGCGATCTGCGCCTGCACACGGAACTCGCGCGTGCCGATTTCTCGCGCATTGCCCGACAGCTTCGCCCGCGCGTCGAGCAAGGCGAGCGTCACCTCGCGGACGCTCAAGCCGGAACGCGTGACGCGCGCCTCGCCGCCCTCCAGCAAGAGAGGCGCCGGCAGCGGACTCGCCGCCACGCGCACGGCGCGCGGCACGAGGCCAATCTCGTATTCGGGGGAGTCGAGCTTGCCAGCGGCCCGCAACAGCCTTGCCTCCAGCATTCCCGTCACGGCGGGAATCTCTCGCAGCGCGCTCTCAAGCGCCGCTTGCTGCCGCAGCCAGGGATACAGCTGATCGAGCGCGGCGCGCGCGGCGCCTGTGGCCGATTCCAGTCGCAGCTCCTTGCCGATGAGCAGCTCCGCGCCGAGCCCCGAGACGCTGGAGCGGCCGAGCACCGCCTGGATGCCGCTCGCGCTCACGCGGCCGGGCTGCCACGCGACGCTGCCCGCGCCCAGCACGACAGGCCACGGCAGGCTGCGCACTTGCCATGAGCTTTCGGCGTCGTGCAGCTGCAGCCTGGCGCGCCAGCGTCCGTCCGCGCGCGCGACCTGCGCCTCGCCGCGCAGGCGCCCTTGCGCACCCTCGACCTCTTGCAGGCCGCCGGCGCCGCCGAGCACGCGGCGCGCGAGGCCGAGGGCGCGCGCAGCCTCAATGTCGAAGACAAAGCGGCCCTGCGCGTCGCCGCTCGCGGCTGCGTACTCCACGCTTCCGTGAAACAGCCTCTCGCCGTCCACGCGGAGCTCGCGGAGTTCAGCCTGTGCGCGCTGCGCCTCGACGCGCAGCGACACCGCAACGGAAACGGCAGGCACGTCCAGCGTGCGCGAGTCCGCGCCGACCTGGATGGCGCTGGTGCGCGCATCCACGCTCCCGGTCAGCGCCGCGGCGCCGTCGGACTGCAACGTTGCGCGCAGGTCGGCAGGCGCGACCGAGAGGCGCACGCCGGTCGGCGCCAGCAGGGGCCCGAGCCATGCGCGCGGGTCGAGCGCTGCGACGCTCGCGCTCACGCGGCCGGTCGCGCCCGCCTCGTCGAACTGTCCCTCGAGCTCGAGCCGTCGCCAGTGTTCGCTTTCGCATGTCAACCGCAGCTGCACGCGAGCGCCCGCGGACCGCGCACGAACATCGATCCCGCGCAGCGCGAGCACCGCCTGATCGCCGATCACGAGATCGAAGCGTCCCCGCGCCATCGACAACTCCATCTCGGGCGCGTATTCGCGCAGCACGCGCGCCGCCGCGCCCAGGCCCTGGCGGACCGCGTTGACCGGATTCGCGGGCTGCGCGCGCGGCGCCGCCTGCGTGGCGCCGGCCGTCGGTTGGAGCACCACGCGCACATGCGCATCCTCCGCGTGGAGCGCGGTCAGCACGACTTCACCATGCAGCAGCGGCCACAGTCCGAGCTCGACCTCCGTGCGGCCCACTTGCGCGTCCAGCTTGCCGGGGATCTCGATGCGCAGGCGCTCGACCATGCCGTGCGGGTACGGCAGCAGTCGCACGTCGAGCTGGTTCCAGGTCACGGCGCCTTGCAGCAGCCGCGCAAGGCGTGCCTCGAGGGCCGCGTGCACGTGCGGCTGATCCACCAGGACGGGCAGAGCAAGCAGCAGCCCCGCCGCCGCCACCAGGAGCACGCCCCCGCCAATCGCCGTCCACCTTACCGCCCTGCGCAAGGACAACGCCATCAGCGGAAATTGCGCAGCGCCGGCACGGTCCAGAACGGCGCGACCGCCATCGCCACCGCGCACACTGACAGCGCGAACCCGGTGCGGTAGCCGCCGGTCAGATCGTGCAGCACGCCGCCCAGCAGCGAGCCGAAGGCCGCACCGATGGCGTTCGCCGAATAGATGGTGCCGTAGATGGTGGCGACGCGCGGGCCGGCGAACTGCCGCGTGGCGATCGCCGAGATGATCGGGCCGCGCACGCCCATGCACAGGCCGAACACCAGCACGAAGAGCGCCAGCAGCGCCGCCGAAGCGGCGTACGACATCGCCAGCAGCAGCAGCACTCCGGTCGCGGTGCCCGCGAAACTGGCGCTCACCACCTGGCGAAAGCCGAAGCGCTCGGCGAGCAGCCCGCTGGTGGAGACGGAGGCCACCGACAGCATGCCGGTCACGCCGTAGGCGGTCGCCGCCGTGATCGGCGAAAACCCCACGTCGATGAGATAGACGACGGCCTGCACCAGCACGATGAACATCGCCGTGGCCGTGAAGAAGAACACCTGCACCAGCGCCCAGTACAGCCGCGTGCGCATCGCCGAGCGCACGGTCCAGCCCTCGCCCGCCTGCCGTGCCTCTCTCGCGCTCACGCTGTCCTGCAGGCCTGCGACAAAGCGCGTCCAGGGAATGGCGAAAAGCGCCACCGGCACCGCGAGGAGCAGCAGGGCGGCAAGGATGCGATAGGTGACGCGCCAGTCATACGCGCCGATCAGCGCCTGCGCGAGCGGCACGAACAACAGGCCGCCCATCCCCGTGGCCGAAAACGCGATGCCGATCGCCGTGGACAGGCGCGCGCGGTACCAGCGCGTCAGCAGCGCCGAGGCCGGCACCATGCCTACCAGGCCGACTCCCACGCCGATCATCACGCCGACGAACAGGTAGAACTCCCAGAGATTGCCGAGCGACGAAGCGAGGAAGAACGCCGCGGCGAGGCACGCGAGCCCGCCGCTGTACGTGGCGCGCGGCCCGTAGCGGTCGAAGAGCGTCCCCGCGAGCGGCGCGATGAAGGCGCCGACCAGCAGGTACATCGAATAGACGCTGGTGAGCTGCGAGCGCGCCCAGCCGAACTCGCGCTCCAGCGGCAGCAGGAACACCGCATAGGTGTCGCCGCTGCCCCGTCCCAGCAGGTTGAAGAGGAAGACCGTCGCCAGCACGGCGACCGCGGTGCGCTGCGGGCTCAATGCCGCGCCGGCTCGAGCCCGTACACCTGGCGCAGGTAGGCGAGGTAGCCCGGGTCCTTGCTGATCGTCTTGCCCGGCGCGTCGGACACCTTGGCCACCGGCTGGCCGTTGCATTCGGTCATCTTGATGACGATGTTGATCGGCTCGAAGCCCAGGTCGTTGGTCAGGTTGGTGCCGATGCCGAAGGAGGTGCGCGCGCGACCGTGGAAGCGGCGTGCGATCTCGATCGCCAGCGGGAACGACAGCTGATCGGAGAAGATCAGCGTCTTGGTGCGCGGGTCGACGCGGTTCCTGCGGTAGTGCTCGATCAGCCGCTCGCCCCAGGCGACGGGGTCCCCGGAGTCGTGCCGCGCGCCGTCGAACAGCTTGCAGAAGTACATGTCGAAGTCGCGCAGGAAGGCGTCCATGCCGTAGGTGTCGGAGATGGCGATGCCGAGGTCGCCACGGTATTCCTG
>DASWBP010000273.1:0-32431 GCA_036390555.1 Burkholderiales bacterium
CGCTCATCGCGGTCAGGGCGCCCGAGAGCCGCGTGCGCGCGCCGATGTCCCAGGCGACGCCGAGATTGAGCTTGTGCTCGGGCACGAGCGGCACGCGCTTGCCGGCGATCGAAAGTCCCGTGCCGATCGCGAACGGCCCGCCGGGGAGCGTGCCTTCGAGGTATTTCGCGTCGGTGTATGCGTAGCCAGCCGAAAGCTTCAGCGTGGCGGTCGCCTGCCAGCGCGATTCGAGCTCGATGCCCTGGCGGCGCGAAGGCGGCAAGTTGCGGTTGCCCACGCCCGTCGTGAACGGATCGAGGTGAATCTCGTCCTCGACGTCCATGCGAAAGAGCGTCGCGCGCGCGAACACACTGCCCGCACGCCGCTCGGCCCCCAGCTCCCAGGTATGCGCGGTCTGCGGCCTGAGGATCTGGAACTGCTTGGAGAACGTCACGTCGTCCTCGTAGACCTCGTCCGCGTTGACGAAGCGGAAGCTGCGCTGCGCGCGCGCGAATACCGACGTGGCACCGGCAAAGGCGTGGCGCAGGCCCACTTCCCAGGCATGCTGCTTCTGCGTCTCCTGCACGGGCGCCGCCTGCGTCGCGAAGCCTGACCCGGGGGCCGTGGGGTCGAGAGTGTCGGTGGCGTCGTACTTGACACGCTCCTCGCGCCAGCCGAGCGTGAGCAGGCTGGCGCGCGTGACCTGCACCACATCCTGCAGGTAGTAGCCCTGCACGTCCTGGTCCACGCGCACGCGGTTGATGGGCTGGTTCAGGTTCTGTGGCAGGTCGCTGCGCCGCGAGTCGTAGCGCCAGCCATACCAGTCGGCGCCCACGGTCAGGCTGTGGCGCATGCCGGCGAGGGCGAAGGGCACACGCACGCGCGGCGTGAGCGCGCCGAGCTCGAGCCGGTCGTCGCGCGTGATCGGAAATCCCGACTGGTCGAAATAGGACACCTGGTCCTTTGCCCGCCAGTCGGCGCCTACGGAAAGCTCGGTCTCTCCCAGTCGCGTGGCGAAGGTGGCGCCCGCGCGCTCGCCGTCGCGGCTCGACCAGTCGAGCGGCGTCTGCGCGCCGCGCGGGTCGTTGGTGTATTCGTCCAGGCCGATCGACGGCTGCACGCGCCGCGCACCGGGCAGGCGCAGGTTCTGCCTGTCCGCCCCCAGGCGCACGTCGAGCGTGCTGTCGCCCGGCCCCCAGCGCATGTTGACGCCGGCGTTCTGCTGCTCGTTGCGGTTGTTCTCGCGGTAGCCGTCCGAATCGTAGCCGTGCAGCACCGCGTGCAGGCCGAACGCGGCGTTCGCGATGCTGCCGTAGAGCGCGCCCTCGGCCGTGCCGTAGCTCGCCGCGCGGCCGAACGCTTCGGCGCGCCGCCCCTGCTTGAGCGGCGAGCGGGTGATGATGTTCACCACACCGGTCGTCGCGCCGTCGCCGTAGAGCACGGCGCCCGTGCCGCGCAGCAGCTCGATGCGCTCGACCGCCGCGAGCGGAATCGCCGCCCATTGCACGCCCGAGAGATCCGCGTCCGTGGCGCGCCGGCCGTCCACCAGCACCAGCGTGTTCTGCGTGGCCGTGGCGCCGAAACCGCGCAGGTCCACCGCGGTGGCCGCGGCGTTGTTGCCGTAGAAGTCCTTCATCGTCACGCCGGCCTGCTCCTGCAGGAGCTCCGGCAGCGTGCGCGCGGCGCTTCTCTGGATGTCCTCGGCGCTGATCACCGTCACGCTCGCCGGCAGGCGCTGCGCGTCCTCGGGAAAGCGCGTGGCATTGATTACCACGGCGTCGGTCTGCGCGAGCGCAGGCAATGCGCAGGCGGCGAGCAGGGCGAGTGCGGCAAGGTGGCGCATGGGGCCTCTCCTTCGGCGTCATCCCCGACGCCGCAAAGCGGTTGCGCGACACCGCAAGGCCGGTCTCCGGACTCGCGAGCGGGCGCTGTTCGCGCGCCGGGTGCGCCGCCTTCCCGTGGCTCGGCTTCTCCACAGTGGCCGGGTGACGCACCCCCTCGCTTACCGTTGCGGGGGCAGTACAGGCATTGCGCCGCGCTCGCCGCGCCGCGCGCACCTGTTTCCCGTTTCATCCCCGCGAAGCGAATCCCCGCGGGAACACCTTGCAGCTGACTACGCGAGCGATTATACAAACCGGCATGCGCACCGCAATCCTTGCCGCGCTTCTGTTCTGCGCCGGCGCGCAGGCGCAGGTGCGCGTCACGGACGATTACGGCCGCGAGGTGCGCCTCGCTGCGCCCGCGCAGCGCGTCGTCAGCCTCGCGCCGCACCTTACCGAGCTGATGTACGCCGCCGGCGCGGGCACGAAGCTCGCCGGCGCGATCGAATACAGCGACTACCCGCCCGAGGCGAGGAAGCTGCCGCGCGTGGGCAGCGAGGCGGCGATCGACCTCGAGGCGCTGGTGGCGCTCTCGCCCGACCTCGTCATCGCCTGGCCGAACGCGGGCAGCGCGCGCGCCGTGGAGCGCATCGCCGCGCTTGGCCTGCCGGTATTCCGCTCGGAGCCGCGCGAGCTGGAAGACATCGCGCGCACCCTGGAGACGCTCGGCCGGCTCGCAGGCACCGAGGCCTCGGCGCACGCGGCGGCGCGCGCGTTCCGTCAGCGCGCGGTACAGCTCGAACGCACCTACGGCAGGCGCTCGCCGGTGCGCGTCTTCTACCAGGTGTGGGATCGTCCGCTCGTCACCGTCAACGGCGCGCACGTGATCAGCAAGGTGATGCGCCTCTGCGGCGGCGAGAACGTGTTCGCCGGCCTGCCGGGCATCGCCCCGGAGATCGACCGGGAGGCGGTGCTGCACGCCGATCCCGAGGCCATCGTCGCAAGCAGCCCGGATGGAGGCTGGCCCGCCTGGCTCGACGACTGGAGGGCCTTTCCCGCGCTCGCTGCGGCGCGCCAGCGCAACCTTTACGCGGTGCGCCCGGAATTGCTGCAGCGGCACACGCCCCGCCTGCTCCATGGCGCCGAAGAACTGTGCCGCATCCTCGAGGACGTCCGGCAAAAGCGGGTACGTTAGTACGGGCGGGACCCCACGTCAGGAAACACATTCACAACCGCCCCTACCTTCTTGACGCTGCGGCGGAATTGAAAGATAGTGTGCCGCGTGGAGGCGGAGTTCAATTCGCTCGAGGCCAAGGTCGAACAGTTCGTCGGCCTGTGTGAGCGCTTGCGCGCCGAGAACATCACGCTGCGCCAGCAGCTGGTGGCCGCGCAGAACGACGCCAAGCGCCTGCACGAGAAGATCGACGGCGCCCGCGCCAAGGTCGAGCAGTTGCTGTCGCGCATTCCCGAGTGAGCGCTAACGAAAAGCGCGCGGCAGGCGCCGCCGGTTCGATCGAAGTCAGCGTGCTCGGGCGCAGCTACACGGTCACGTGCGGCGACGGCGAGCGCGAGGCGCTGATGAAGGCGGTGGAATACCTCGACAGCAAGATGGCCGAAATCAAGAAGGCGGGCAAGGTCGCGGGTACCGAGCGCATCGCGGTCACCGCGGCGCTCAACATGGCGCACGAATTGCTGTCCATGCGCCTCGGCGAAGGCTTTGACGTCGGCGAAGCGCGGCGTAGAATCGGCGACATCGAGGCGAAGCTGGAAGCGGCGCTCGCCAAGCAGGAGAAGTTGTTCTAGCGTCTGCCGGGGCGCCACCGCCCGGCCCGATGTTCCCTGCTGTGTTCGACCGGGCTCTAATTTTCCGAACCGATAGCTTCCTTGGGTTGCAGACCTGGCGTCACTGTTGTGATCGTCCCTCCTTCGGGTGCCGGACGAACCTGAGGTGACCGGAACGCGACCACCCTGACAAGCGCAGGGTTCGGGAGCCGAGCCCACCGGCACGCGCGGGGAGCACCCCCCATGGAACTACAATGCGTCGAATGCGGCAGGGGCCGCATTCGACGCGAGACTTCCGGAAGATGCGGTACTGGCTGATGAAGTCCGAGCCCGAGGAGTGCTCGATCGACGACGCGCTCGGCGCGCCGGGCCGCATCACGCCGTGGACCGGCGTGCGCAACTACCAGGCGCGCAACTACATGCGCGACGAGATGCAGGTGGGCGACGGCGTGCTGTTCTATCACTCGAGCTGCGAGGTGCCGGGCATTGCGGGGCTCGCCGAGATCGCCTCCGCGCCCTATCCCGATCCCACGCAGTTCCAGCGCAAGAGCCCTTACTTCGATGCCAAGTCCAGGCACTCGGCGCCGCGCTGGGTAGCGCTCGATGTGCGCGCGCTGAAGAAGACGCGCCTCCTGCCGGCCGCGGAGCTCAAAGCCGCCAGGCCGCTTGCGAAGATGTGGACGCTGCGCCCGGGTAATCGCCTCTCGATCACGCCCGTGACCGCCGCCGAGTGGCGGCACATCGGCCGCCTGCTCGCGTGAAGAACGACACGCTGCTGCGCGCGCTCGCGCGCGAGCCGACCGACTACACGCCCGTGTGGCTCATGCGCCAGGCGGGCCGCTACCTGCCGGAATACAACGCCACGCGCGCGCGCGCCGGCAGCTTTCTCGCGCTCGCCAAGTCGCCCGCGCTCGCCACCGAGGTCACGCTGCAACCGCTGGAGCGCTTTGCGCTCGACGCGGCGATCCTGTTTTCCGACATCCTCACCGTGCCCGATGCGATGGGGCTCGGGCTTTACTTCGCCGAGGGCGAAGGGCCGCGCTTCGAGCGCCCGCTGCGCGACGAGGCCGCGATCCGCGCGCTCGCCGCGCCCGACCCGGCTGCCAGGCTCCGCTACGTGCTCGACGCCGTGCGCGAGATCCGGCGCGCGCTCGCCGGGCGCGTGCCGTTGATCGGCTTCTCGGGCAGCCCCTTCACGCTTGCCTGCTACATGGTCGAGGGGGCGGGCAGCGACGACTGGCGGACGCTCAAGACCATGCTCTATGCGCGCCCGGACCTGCTGCATCGCATTCTGGAAGTGAACGCACGCGCCGTCACCGACTACCTCAACGCGCAGATCGAGGCGGGCGCGCAGGCGGTGATGATCTTCGACACCTGGGGCGGGCAATTGAGCCATGCCGGCTACGAGACCTTTTCGCTGGCCTACTCGCGGCGCGTGATCGCGGGGCTCAAGAAGCACGCGGAAGGGCGGCGCGTGCCGTCGATCCTCTTCACCAAGGGCGGAGGCGCGTGGCTCGAGGTGATGGCGGCGAGCGGTTGCGATGCGCTGGGGCTTGATTGGACGACGGATGCGCGCGCGGCGCGCAGGTCGGTCGGCGCGCGCGTCGCCTTGCAGGGCAATCTCGATCCGTCGGCACTGTTCGCGCCGCCCGAGCGCGTGCGCGAAGAAGCGCGACGCGTGCTCGACGCCTTCGGCGCCGCGCCCGGACACGTCTTCAATCTTGGCCACGGCATCGCGCCGCAGACGCCGGTCGACAGCGTTGCCGCCCTCGTGGACGAAGTGCGCACTTACAGCACGAAGATGCGCGCCGCTCCGCAAACAAACGCTTGACTTATGCACAAAATCGCGTTCCGTCTGGACAAAGCCCGCCCGCGAGTGGAGTCCGGCGCGCGAAGCGCATAACACCTTGATTCCACATGAACAATTGACACCAGACCAGGAGATGGCTGCAGGGCGTCGCCCTACGGGAGTGAGCGTGACGCCCGGCTGACCGGTTTATTCACAGTCTTATCCACATCCCTTGTGGGCAAGCGGAAATGCCTTTTCGCGGCAAGGGTTACGGCGGGATTCGCGAGTCTCAGGATCAACTGGAAAAACTAACTGCTTGCGGCGAATTTGGATTCCGGCCGCCGGAAATGCGGCTTCCCTCTGACGATGCGAGTGCTGCGCGTCGCGCTCGATGTGCCGCTCGCGACGCTCTTCGATTACGCGCGTCCCGATGATCTCGCGGTAAGCACAGGCGATCGCGTCGTCGCGCCGTTCGGCGCGCGCTCGCGCGTCGGCGTCGTGGTGGAGGAAGGGGACGCGAGCACGATTCCCGCGTCAAGGCTCAAGGCGGTCAGTCGCGTGCTCGAGGATGCGCCGCGCCTTGCGCCGCAGTGGCTCGAGTTCATGCGTTTCCTCGCGACGTATTACCAGCGCCCGCTCGGCGAAACGGTGATCAGCGCGCTGCCGCCGCGGCTGCGCTCCCTCAAGCCGCTGCCGAAGAAGGTGCTGGCGGCCAGCGACGCGCCGCCCGCGCCGCTGCGCTTCGTTTCAAACAACACGCCGACCGCGGCGCAGGCGCAGGCGATCGAGGGCATCAGCGCCGCCCTCGGGCGCTTCCAGGCGTTCCTGCTGCATGGCGTCACGGGCAGCGGCAAGACCGAGGTCTACCTGCGCCTCATCGCGCGCGTGCTCGAAGCGGGCGGCCAGGCGTTGGTGCTCGTGCCGGAGATCAGCCTCACACCGCAGCTCGAGGCGCGCTTCCGGCACGCCTTCCCGGAGGCGCGCATCGCCGTCATGCACAGCGCGCTGCAGGACGTGCCGCGCACCGCCTCGTGGATGGCGGCCGCTCGCGGCGAGGCGGGCATCGTGCTCGGCACGCGGCTCGCCATCCTCGCCTCGCTGCCACGCCTTGCGCTCGTCGTCGTGGACGAGGAGCACGACACTTCCTTCAAGCAGCAGGAGGGACTGCGCTACTCCGGACGCGATGCGGCAGTGGTGCGCGCCAAGCTCGCCGGCTGCCCGGTGGTGCTCGGCACCGCCACGCCCTCGCTGGAAACATGGCACAACGCACTCGCCGGACGCTACGAGCGCATCGCCCTGCCGGAGCGGGCGGTGCCCGGTGCGCGCCTGCCCGCGCTGCGCACGCTCGACCTGCGCGGGCAGGAATTGGTGCACGGCTTCGCGCCCGCGCTCCTCGATGCGATCGGCGAGCGCCTCGCGCGCGGCGAGCAGAGCCTCGTGTTCATCAACCGCCGCGGCTACGCCCCGGTGCTCGCCTGCCACGCCTGCGACTGGGCCTCGGGCTGCACGCGCTGCAGTGCGCGCATGGTGCTGCACAAGGCCGATGGCCGGCTGCGCTGCCACCATTGCGGTGCCGAGAGTCCGGTGCCGCGCGCCTGCCCCACCTGCGGCAACCTGGACTTGAAGGCGATGGGGCGCGGCACGCAGCGCGTCGAAGAGACGCTCGCTGCGCGTTTCCCGAAGGCGCGCATCGCGCGCGTGGACCGCGACAGCGCGCGCCGGCGTGCGGAGCTGGTGCGCACACTCGAGGCGATCGCGCGCGGCGAGGCCGATATCCTGGTGGGCACGCAGCTCCTTGCCAAGGGCCACGACTTCCCGCTGCTCACGCTGGTGGGCGTTCTCGATGCCGACGGCGCGCTGCTTTCCACCGACTACCGCGCCGCCGAGCGGTTGCATGCCACGCTCGCGCAGGTGTCCGGCCGCGCCGGGCGCCGCGAGCGCGCCGGCGAGGTACTCGTGCAAACGCGCTACCCGCAGCACGCGCTCTTCGGCGCGCTGGCGCGCCACGACTATGCGGCGTTTGCCAACGCGCAACTCGCCGAGCGCGAGGCGGCCGGTTTTCC
The DNA here is from genome assembly GCA_036390555.1 of Burkholderiales bacterium. Taxonomy (GTDB): domain Bacteria; phylum Pseudomonadota; class Gammaproteobacteria; order Burkholderiales; family SG8-39; genus JAABQT01. The sequence goes on from DASWBP010000273.1 coordinate 7,434, forward strand.
GCCCTTCGTGCACGAGGCGGCGCTGCGCGCCGAGGCCCCGAAGCTCGCGCAGGCGCTCGCCTTCCTCGAAGAGGCGGCAACGCTCGTCGCCGCGCCCGAGGGCGTGCGCGTCTACGACCCGGTGCCGCACGTGATCACGCGCCGCGCCGACCTCGAGCGCGCGCAGCTCCTCGTGCAGTCGGCCTCGCGTCCCGCGCTGCAGGACTTCCTGCGCGGCTGGAGCGAGCGCCTCTTCGCCGCCGCGCCGCGTCAGGTGCGCTGGCACCTCGACGTCGACCCGATCGAGTTTGATTAGAAAATTGGGGTCAGACCCCAATTTCCCGTCAATTGGGGTCTGACCCCAATCTATAATCCCGCCCCCGCATGGACATTAAAGCCCACCTTGCCGCGCTGTTCCGCGCCGCGCTCATCAAGGCCGCGCCCGAGGCGGCGGACGCCGAGGTGCTGATCGAGCGGCCGCGCGACGCCACGCACGGCGACTTTGCCTGCAACGTCGCGCTGCAGCTCGCCAAGCGCCTGAAGCGCAATCCGCGCCAGCTTGCCGAGCAGATCGCGGCGGCGATGCCAGCCGACGCGCAAGTGGCGATGCTCGAGGTGGCGGGTGCGGGCTTCATCAACATCCGCCTTGCGCGTGCGGCGCTGCATGCCGCGGCAAGCCGCGTGCTCGCCGAAGGCGCGGCGTATGGGCACGCCAAGGCCGCGCAGCCGCAGAAGGTCATGGTCGAGTTCGTCTCCGCGAATCCCACGGGCCCGCTGCACGTCGGCCACGGGCGCCAGGCGGCGCTCGGCGACGCGATCGCGGCGCTGCTCGAGGCGCAGGGCCACGCCGTGACGCGCGAGTTCTACTACAACGACGCCGGCGCGCAGATCCACAACCTCGCGCTCTCGGTGCAGGCGCGCGCGAAGGGCAAGACGCCTGAGGACGCCGCCTGGCCCGCCGACGGCTATCGCGGCGAGTACATCGAGGAGATCGCGCGGGACTACAAGGCCGCCGGCGGCGCCGTCGAAGACCTCGAAGCGATCCGCAAGTTCGCGGTGGCGGCGCTTCGCCGGGAGCAGGACGAGGACCTGAAGGCCTTCGGCGTGAAGTTCGACGTCTACTACCTCGAGTCGAGCCTGTACACCGACGGCAAGGTCGAGGCCGCAGTGAAGGCGCTGGTGGCGAGCGGCAAGACCTACGAGAAGGACGGGGCGCTGTGGCTGCGCACCACGGACTACGGCGACGACAAGGACCGCGTGGTCAGGAAGTCCGACGGCAGCTACACCTACTTCGTGCCGGACGTCGCCTACCACGTCACCAAATGGCAGCGCGGCTTTCGCAAAGTGATCAACGTGCAGGGCACCGACCACCACGGCACCACCGCGCGCGTGCGCGCCGGCCTGCAGGCGCTCAACCTCGGCATCCCGCAGGGCTACCCGGACTACGTGCTGCACAACCTGGTGAAGGTGATGCGCGGCGGCGAGGAAGTGAAGATCTCCAAGCGCGCCGGCTCCTACGTCACGGTGCGCGATCTCATCGAATGGGTGGGCCGCGACGCGGTGAGGTTCTTTCTCGCCTCGCGCCGCGCCGACTCCGACTTCGTCTTCGACGTGGACCTCGCGCGCGAGCAGAGCGAGGAAAACCCGGTGTACTACGTGCAGTACGCGCACGCGCGCGTCTCGAGCGTCCTGCGCCAGTGGGGCGGAGAGGCGTCGTCGCTCGGCGACGCGCCGCTCGAGAGCCTCGGCGGCGAGCGCGAGGCCGCGCTGATGCAGCGGCTGGGCGAGTTCCCGGAAGTGGTGGCGAGCGCGGCGCGCGAGCTCGCGCCGCACGCGGTGGCCTTCTACCTGCGCAGCCTCGCGGGTGAGTTCCACAGCTACTATAATGCCGAGCGCATTCTGGTCGAGGACGAGGCGACGCGCCGGGCGCGCCTGGCGCTGTGCGCCGCGGTCCGCCAGGTGCTCGCCAACGGCTTGGCGCTGCTCGGCGTCAGCGCCCCGGAAAGGATGTGATGTCGGCAATCTCGCATGCGACGACGCGCAGGACGCCCGGCGGCGGCGGCTTCCTGCTCGGCATCTTCGTCGGGCTGCTGGTCGGCCTGGCGATTGCCCTTGGCATCGCGCTCTACCTCAACAAGACGCCGATCCCCTTCGCCAGCCGCAAGGCGACGGCGGAGGACCCGAGGGCCGCGGGCAAGCCGCCGGCGATCGCCGGCATGCCGCAGGGCGGCAGCGCGCCCGCCGCCGCACCCGTTCCCAAGGCGCCCGTCGTCGCCGGCAAGGCGCCGGAGAAGCCGCGCTTCGACTTCTACAAGATCCTGCCGGGGGGCGAGGAGCCGGTGAGCGAGCGCGAGCTGCGCGAGCGCATGCGCACCGCGGCCGCCTCGAAGAGTCAACCGGCAGCGAGCCAGGACGTTTATTTCATCCAGGCGGGCGCGTTCCAGAATCCGGCGGATGCCGACAACCAGAAGGCGCGCCTGGCGATCCTCGGCTTCGAGTCGAACGTCGAGCCCACGACCCTGCCGGACAAGGGGACCTGGTACCGGGTGCGCCTCGGCCCCTACACAAAGGTTGATGAGCTGAACAAGGTACGCCAGGCGCTCGCGCAGAACGGAATCGACGCCAACCTGATCAAACTCAAGGACCCGACATCCGCAAAGGCCAACTGAGATGAATCCTCGCCGCCGCACCCTGACGCTCGCCCTTGCCCTCGCGCCGTTCGGCGCGCTCGCCCAGGCGCGCCAGCAGCCCGCCCGGGGCGTGAACTACACCGAGCTCAGTCCGGCGCAGCCGGTGGAGACGCAGGACAAGATCGAGGTGATCGAGTTCTTCTGGTACGGCTGCCCGCACTGCTACACCCTCGAGCCGCTGCTCGAGCGCTGGATCCCGAAGCTGCCCGCCGACGTGCAGTTCCGCCGCGTGCCAGCGGTGTTCAATGAAAGATGGGCCGCTGACGCGGCCGTGTTCTACGCCTTCGAGGCGCTTGGCGTGCTCGAGCGCCTGCACCGGCCTTATTTCGATGCGCTGCACCGCGACCGACTCGACTCGCGCAACGCGGCGGCGATGAACGAATGGCTGCAGAAGAACGGCGTCGACCTGAAGAAGTACGAGGCGGCCGTGAAGTCCTTTGGCGTGCAGAGCAAGGTGCGCCGCGCCACCCAGATTTCCGCCGCCTACCGCATCGACGGCACGCCCGCGCTCGCCGTGCACGGCCGCTACACCGTCAGCGCCGAGCAGGGCGGCACGCAGCAGGGCATGCTCGCCATCGCCGACTACCTGATCGGCGTCGCGCGCAAGAGCGCCGCTGCCAAGTAGCAGGCTCGCCCGGCAATGGCCGCTTTGCGGCCGTGGCGCGCCTACACGCAAGCAGGCGGGATGCTTCCCGGCGTGCCACAGGTGATGGACGCTTTGGAGTTCCTCGGTGCGGGCGGGCGGGACGAACGGGCGCGCAACTAGGCTTTCGCAGCGCAGCATCCCGCGCGCCGGCAACCCGGCGATGCAATCCTTTCAACTACCTGTCGGATCGCCGCAGCGTTTGCCGCGCATCGGCGGATTCCATCCACTGGATTGCGGGCGTATCGTGATGTCGCTGGGGCCGCGCCGCGGCCTCGCGCCAACGGCCAGGGAGGAAGATCATGTGCGTTGAGTCATTGCTGCGACACTGCGCGTTTGCATGCGTTGCTTTGTCGCTCGGTGTCGGCGGCAGCGCTGCACTCGCGGTGAACGACGAGCCACTGCGGGACAAGTGGGCGCCCACCGAGTGGGGCCCCGACGACAAGGCGGGCGCCGCGAACCGCAGGACCGAGGCCTCCGTGCTAAAAGCGATGAGGCTGGTGAAGAAGGGCAAGGTCGCGACCCTCGGCAAGGTGTACCAGCAGGATGCGCCGGCGTTCGGCAGCCGTGGCTGGCGCATGACGATTCCGGGCCTGCCGACCGGCGGGCCGTTCGGCGAGCAGGAGCTCGTCTACAACGACGAATTCCTTTCCACCGAGATCGGCCAGATCGGCACCCAGTTCGACGGCCCGGGGCACATCGGCGTCACCACGTCCAAGGGCATGTTCTTCTACAACGGCCGCTACTTGCACGACAAGGACGTTGGCGCCTACGGCATGGGGCCGCTCGGCGTGGAGCACGTAGGCCAGCTCGGCTACGTCTGCCGCGGAGTGCTGCTTGACGCGACGGCGCTGCGCGGCGCCAACCCGGTGCCGGTGCCGACCAAGGGCGGGCGCGACGACCCCGGCGTCATCACCGACACGGACGTCGCGGAGATGGTCAAGCGCCAGGGCATCGCGCCGATCGGCGAGGGCGACTGCGTGTTCCTCTACACCGGCCACGGCAACATCTGGGACCCCAAGAAATGGGACAGCTTCTCCTCCGAGGAGAAGCTAAAGCGCATCATGCGCTTCAACTCGGGCGAGCCCGGCCTGGGGATCTCCGCGTGCGAGTACCTTGCCTCGCGCAAGATCGCGCTCACCGGCGCGGATACCTGGGCCGTGGAAGCCGTTCCCGGCGAAGGCAAGCAGCCGTTCGAATGCCACATCAAGCTGCAGACCAAGCGCGGCATCTGGAACATCGAGAACCTGGATCTCAGCCAGCTGGCGGCCGACAAGGCCTACGAGTTCCTGTTCGTCTGGGCGCCGCTCAAGATCAAGGGAGCCACCGGCTCGCCCGGCAACCCGATCGCGATCTATTGAGCGACGCGCAGCATGGCCCGGCGGCGCGCCGCCCGGTCGACTCCTCGAGGCTTACGGCGCGCGCACCGCGCGCCGGATCGCCTCGTGCTCGTTGAAGTCGCGCTCATCGCGCGGCACGAGGCAGGCGTGCGCGCGCACGCGGTAGCAGTCCGGGTCGTAGGGCGTCTGCGGCTCGATGCCGTGCCCGAGCGCGCGCGCCGCGGCGAGCAGGCGATTGCGAAAGCCGATCACCGCCTTGTCGCTCGTGCCAAGGTGCTCGCGCGCGCGATCCGCGATCGCGCCGGCCGATTCGGTCACCATGGCGTCCTGCGCGCGGATGCCCGCGATGCCAGTGAAGGAGCGTGTGCGCTGCGCCTCGCGGTCGATCAGGTAGTCGTTGTCCGCGCGCTCGGCCGGCGTGGTGGTGCCGGGCTCCAGGCGCCGGTGCGCCGCCTCGCCGCTCTTCCATAGCGCCAGGTCGCGCTCGCTCACCGGCCCGTCGGTGCGCCAGGTGACGCAGAGTACCGAGGTGCGTTCATCGTCCGCGGGTACCCAGGCGCGGAACAGGCGCACCTCTTCGTCGTCCGAAGGCGGGATCAGCGTGAAGCAGGGCAGCAGAAACAGGTTCACGCGCCAGAGATGCTGCCCGCCCTCCACCGACCGGCGTGCCCCGCAGGCAAGGCCGTAGGGCATCTCATGCACGGTGTAGCGCGGCGCCGTGTCCTCCAGAAAGTAGCCGCCGGTGAGCGCCGTCTTCGCCACGCCTGCGCCGGCCGTTTCGTGATCGAAGCGCCGGTGCAGGAAGCTCACGTGCGCCTCGTCGATCTCGCCCTCGAGCGCCTGCGCATAGTTGCAGTCCTGCAGCCAGCGCGAGGCGTAGCGCCGGGCGGCCGGCACGCCGAGCCACTCGAGCTCCGGCAACTCGGCGCGCTTCTCCGCCGGGCCGAGGTAGGCCCACAGCACGCCCGCGCGCTCCTGGACCGGGTAGGACTGCGCGCTCACCTTGTGGCGGAAATTCGAGCTTGCGGGTTCCGAGGGCATCTCGAGGCAACGCCCCGCGACGTCGAACTTCCAGCCGTGGTAGACGCAGCGCAGTCCGCCTGCCTCGTTCCGGCCATAGTAGAGGCTTGCTCGCCGGTGCGGGCAATGCTCGCCGAGCAGCCCCGGCCGACCCGCGCTGTCGCGGAATGCGACCAGGCACTCGCCAAGGAGCGTCACGCGCTTTGGCGGCGCGTCGGCGGCGAGCTCGTCGGCCAGCATGAAGGGCAGCCAGTGGCGCCGGAAGAGCGCGCCCATCGGCGTGCCCGGGCCCACGCGCGTCAGCAGCTCGTTGTCTTCCCGGCTCAGCACGCCGCGGGACTCAGCCCGGCTTCTTCCCCAGCCGCTGCATGACGTAGGAGCCGGGCGCATCCTCGATGGCGCGCGACGGAATGCGCGCCGGCACGCGGTCCTCGCCGTTGTGCCCGGAGATCCAGCGCTGCCAGTCCTCCCACCACGAGCCCGGGTGCTGCGTCGCGCCCTGCAGCCATTCGTCGGCGCCCGGGGCGCCCGCCTCGTTCGTCCAGTAGTGGTACTTCTTCGCCGCGGGCGGGTTGACGATGCCGGCGATGTGTCCCGAGCCGCCGAGGACGAACCTCACCGGGCCGCCGAGATAGCGCGAGCCCTTGTAGGTGGTCTTCCAGGGCGCGATGTGGTCCTCGACCGTGGAGATGAAGTAGGCCGGGATCTTCACCTTGGTGAGGTCGATCGGCACGCCCGCGAGCGTGATGCCGCCGGGCACGCCGAGCAGGTTCTTCATGTACATGTTGCGCAGGTAGAAGCTGTGCATCTGCGCGGGCATGCGCGTGGAGTCCGAATTCCAGTACAGCAGGTCGAAGGGGAAGGGGTCCTTGCCCATCAGGTAGTTGTTGATGACGAAGGACCAGACGAGGTCGTTGGCGCGCAGCAGGTTGAAGGTGGAGGCCATCTCCGAGCCCTCCAGGAACCCGCGCTCGTTCATGCGCCGCTCGAGGTTCTGCACCTGCCCCTCGTCGATGAACACGCCGAGCTCGCCCGGCTGCGAGAAGTCGAGCAGCGACACGAAGAACGTCGCCGCGGCAACGCGCGTGTCGCCCTTGGCGGCGAGCCAGGCGAGCGTCGCGCCCAGGAGCGTCCCGCCCAGGCAGTAGCCGATGACGTTGAGCTTCTCCTCGCCGGTGGCCGCGCGCACCGCGTCCATCGCCGCGATCGCGCCCTCGGTCAGGTAGTCGTCGAAGGACTTCTGCGCGAGCGCCCTGTCCGGGTTCACCCAGGAGACCACGAACACCGTGTGTCCCTGCTCGACCGCCCACTTGATGAAGCTGTTGGAGGGGCGCAAGTCGAGGATGTAGTACTTGTTGATCCAGGGCGGGATGATGAGCAGCGGCCGGCGGAACACCTTGGCGGTGGTCGGCACGTACTGGATGAGCTGCATGAGCGGCGTCTGCGCGACCACCTTGCCGGGCGTGGTGGCGACGTTCCTGCCGAGCTGGAAGGCGCGCTCATCGGTCATGCTGATGCGCAGCTGCCCCTCGCCTTTCTCGATGTCGGCAAGGAGGTTGTTCAGGCCCTTGATCAGGTTCTGCCCGCCGGAGGCCATGGTCTCGCGCAGCACCTGCGGGTTGGTGGCCGCGAAGTTGGAGGGCGCGAGCGCATCCACGTACTGGCGCGTGAAGAAGGCGATCTTCTTCTGCGAGTCCTCGGGCAGGCCCTCGACGCTCGCCACCGCGTGCTGCATGTGGCGCGCGGCGATCAGGTAGCTCTGCTTGATGTAGTCGAAGACGAAGTTGCCCGACCAGTCCTCGTCCTTGAAGCGCGCGTCGCCCTTGGCCGGCAGCGCCACCGGCGGCGCCTCCTGCCCGAGCATCTTCATCCAGGCCGACTGCCAGAGCTTCATCGAGTCGATCCAGAAGTTGACCGAGGCGGCGGCCACCGCGCTCGGGTCCATCAGCACGCGCGAGTACAGGTCCATGTAGGCGCGCGCGATGCCGAGTTCGTCCTTCACCACGGCGGCGAGGCTCTCATGCAGGTGCTTTTGGCCGAACTCCTGCAGGATGCGCGAGCTGCGCTGCGCGACCTCGTGCAGCACGTGCGCGGTTTCCTTGCGCTCTACGCCGTCAGCGCGCTCTTCCATGCCTCCTCCTTTGCGGGTGCGAAGCGGGTGACGCCGTCGGCGCCCACCGCGCGCGCCAGGCTCCCGGCGCGCTCCAGGAAATGCAGGTGCGCGATCGCCTCGCCCATGGCGAAGAACATCTGGTGCATGTCGAGCTTCCTGCGGAACAGCAGCTCGATCACGTCCGCCGCGCTGCGCGGCGCCTCGGCACAGGCCTCCATCACCTCGGCAAGGCGCGCCTCGTGGTGCGCCGCAAGCTGGCGCACGCGCTCGCCCGCGCCGCGAAACGGCAGGCCGTGCGAGGGCAGCACCAGCGTCATGGCGGGCAGCGCAGCGTAGCGCTGGATCGAGGCGAGGAACAGCCCGAGCGGATCACCCTCCGGGTCCACCGCCCAGACACTCACATTGGTCGAGATCGTCGGCAGCAGCATGTCGCCGGAGATCAGCACGCCGAGCGCCTCGCACCACAGCGCCGCGTGCTCGGGCGCATGGCCGTAGCCCGCGATCACCTGCCAGTCGTTACCACCGATGGCGAGCGTCTCGCCGTCCATGATGCGGCGGTAGCTCGCGGGGAATTCCGGCACCTGGCGCCGGTAGATGTTGCCGCGCGTTCCCATCTGCGCGTGGCGCGCGTCATCGAGGCCGTTCGCGCGAAACAGCGCCAGCGTCGCCCCCGGCACGTAGCCGGCGACGCCCTCGCGCACTGCGTGGGCGGTGAGGTACTCCGCTTGCGTGATCCACAGCGGCGCGCGAAAGCGATCGCAGAGCCAGCCGGCGTTGCCCGCATGGTCCGGGTGGTAGTGCGTCACCAGCACGCGGCGCACGGGCCGCGCGCCGATCACGTCGGCGAACAGGCGCGCCCAGTGCGCGCGCGTGGGCTCGTCGCCCAAGCCCGTGTCCACCATCGTCCACCCGTCGCCATCTTCGAGCAGCCACAGGTTGATGTGATCGAGCGCAAAAGGCAGCGGCATGCGCAGCCACAGCACGCCCGGCGCGATCTCGCGCACGGTGCCCGGCGCGGGCGCGTCGCGATGCGGAAAGGCGAGTGCGGGCATGGGGGGAATCCGGGCGGGGCTGCGCTAGAATCAGCTGCACCCTACCATGCTGGAAATCGAAAAGGAACGCGCCGACGCCGAGTATTCCATCGGCGAGCTGGCGAGCGAGTTCGACGTCACGCCGCGCGCGATCCGCTTCTACGAGGCCGAGGGACTGCTCGCCCCGCGCCGCGAGGGCCAGCGCCGCATCTACACGCCGCGCGACCGCACGCGCCTGAAGCTCACGCTGCGCGGCAAGCGCCTCGGGCTCACGCTGTCCGAGATCCGCGATCTGATCGACATGTACGAGCCGGGGCGCGACGAGCGGCCGCAGCTCGAGCGCTTCCTGAGCGTGCTGCAGCAGCACCGCGCGGCGCTCGAGCGCCAGCGCGAGGACATCGAGGCGCAGCTCGCCGAGATCGCCGCCTTCGAGAAGCGCACGCGCAAGCAGCTCGGGACCGGCAAGCGTAGTTGACGTTTACGTAAACGTCAAGTAGCCTGCCGCCGATGAACGCGCCCCTGCCCGCCGCCTCGCCGGTGCGGAAATTCCAGCCCAAGGACCCCGCGTTCGCGGCGCGCGTGCGCGCGAGCTTCGCGCGGCAGAAAGCGATGGTGCTGATCGGCGCGCGCCTCACCGCGGTGGAGCCCGGCTTCGTCGAGATCGCGCTGCCCTACCGGCCCGAGCTCACGCAGCAGAAGGCCTTTGTCCACGGCGGCATCCTCGGCATGATCGCCGACTCGGCCTGCGGCTATGCCGCCTACTCGCTGATGCCGGCGACAAGCTCGCTGGTCACGGTGGAATACAAGATCAACATCCTTGCGCCGGCGAAGAAGGACCTCGTCGCGCGCGGCGAGGTGATCCGCCCGGGACGTACGCTGACGGTCGCGCGCGGCGAGGTGTACGCGGCGGACGGCACGCTCGTGGCGAGCATGCTGCAGACGCTGATGATGCTCGCCGACACCCCCGACACGCCGGAGGCCGCATGAACTTCCTGCGCTTCGATCACGGCGAGACGCTCGCCATGCTGCGCGATTCGGTGCGCGACTTCGCGCTGAAGGAGATCGCGCCCAGAGCCGCCGAGATCGACCGCACGAACCAGTTTCCTCCCGACCTGTGGAAGAAGCTCGGCGCCCTTGGGCTCCTCGGCGTCACCGTCGAGGAGGAATATGGCGGCAGCGCGCTCGGCTACCTCGCGCACATCATCGCGGTGGAGGAGATCTCGCGCGCCTCGGCCTCGGTCGGCCTCTCCTACGGCGCGCACTCGAACCTGTGCGTCAACCAGATCCGCAGGAACGGCAGCGAGGCGCAGCGCAGGAGATACCTGCCGAAGCTGATTTCGGGCGAGCACGTCGGCGCCCTCGCCATGAGCGAGCCGGGCGCGGGCTCGGACGTGGTCGGCATGCGCCTCAGAGCCGAGCGCCGCGCCGACCGGTACATGCTGAACGGCAACAAGATGTGGATCACCAACGGCCCCGACGCCGATGTGCTGGTGGTGTACGCCAAGACCGACGCCAATGCCGGGCCGCGCGGCATCACCGCGTTCCTCATCGAGCGCGGCATGAAGGGCTTTTCCACCGCGCAGAAGCTCGACAAGCTCGGCATGCGCGGCTCCAATACCTGCGAGCTCGTGTTTCGCGACTGCGAAGTCCCGGCGGCGAACGTCCTCGGCCAGGAGGGCAGCGGCGTCAGCGTGCTGATGAGCGGCCTCGACTACGAGCGCGCAGTGCTCGCGGGCGGCCCCTTGGGCATCATGGCGGCGTGCCTGGACGTGGTGGTGCCCTACGTGCACGAGAGGAAGCAGTTCGGCCAGCCGATCGGCGAGTTCCAGCTCATGCAGGGCAAGCTCGCGGACATGTACACGACCTTCTCCGCCTGCCGCGCCTACGTCTACGCGGTGGGGCAAGCGCTCGATCGCGGCGAGACGACGAGGAAGGACGCCGCCGGCGCGATTCTGTACGCCGCGGAGAAGGCCACGTGGATGGCGGGCGAGGCGATCCAGGCGCTCGGCGGCATGGGCTACATCAACGAGACGCCCACCGGGCGGCTGTGGCGCGACGCAAAGCTCTACGAGATCGGCGCAGGCACTTCCGAGATCCGCCGCTGGCTGATCGGCCGCGAGCTGTTCAGCGAGACCGCCTGAGCGCGCGGGGACGTCCCGTGATGAGCGCGCGCGCGAACCTCCCATGAGCCCCGCCCAGCTGCTGGAGAACAACCGCAACTGGGCGCGTGGCGTGGTCGCCGCCGACCCGGAGTTCTTCTCGCGCCTTGCGCGCCAGCAGTCGCCGCAGTACCTGTGGATCGGCTGCTCGGATTCGCGCGTGCCGGCGAACCAGATCACGGGCCTTGCGCCGGGAGAGGTATTCGTGCATCGCAACATCGCCAACGTCGTCGTGCACACGGACCTGAACTGCCTCTCGGTGATCCAGTTCGCCGTGGACATCCTGAAGGTCCGGCACATCATCCTCTGCGGCCACTACGGCTGCAGCGGCGTGCACGCCGCGATGACGCGGCACCGCATCGGGCTTTCGGACAACTGGCTGCGCCACGTGCAGGACGTGGCGGCCAAGCACGCGCCCGAGCTCTCCGGCTTCGCGCACGAGGAGCCGCGCCACCGGCGCCTGTGCGAGCTGAACGTCGCCGAGCAGGTGAAGAACATCGGCCAGTGCACTGCCGTGCAGGAAGCCTGGGAGCGCGGCCAGCCGCTCGAGGTGCACGGCTGGATCTACGACCTGAAGGACGGCCTGATCCGCGACCTGCACGTCTCGCACTCGGGGAGCGCAAAGTGAGCGCGCTCATGGAGACCTATCGCGGCGTGGTCTACCCCTGGCACTGCGACCACATGGGCCACATGAACGTCATGTGGTACGTGGGCAAGTTCGACGAGGCGACCTGGAACCTGTTCGCCGCAATGGGCGTGACCGCCGCCTTCCTGCGCGACAATAGGCGCGGCATGGCCGCCGTGCAGCAGAACATCAGCTACCGGCGCGAGCTGGTCGCCGGCGATACGTTGACGGTGCATTCCGCGTTTCTCGAAGTACGCGACAAGGTCGCGCGCTTCGTGCACGAGATGCGCCACGGCGAGTCGGGCGAGCTCGCGGCGCTGTGCATGCTGACGGGCGTCTATATCGACGCCGAGGCGCGCAAGTCCTGCCCGTTTCCGCAAGACATCCTCGCGCGCGGCAAGAGCCTCGTGCGCGAGTACACCCCACCTGCCTGAGGAGTCCGAAATGGCCCATGCCGATCCAGTCGTCATCGTTTCCGCCGCCCGCACGCCGATGGGCGGCTTTCAAGGAGAGTTGAAGGGGTTCGCCGCGCCCGAGCTCGGCGCCGCGGCCATCCGCGCCGCGGTCGAGCGCGCAAAGCTCAAGCCCGAGGACGTGCAGGAAGTGATCATGGGCTGCGTGCTCCCCGCGGGCCAGGGCCAGGCGCCCGCGCGCCAGGCCTCGCTCGGCGCGGGCCTGCCGCTCGCCGCGGGCTGCACCACGGTGAACAAGATGTGCGGCTCGGGCATGAAGGCCGCAATGCTCGCGCACGACGAGCTGCTCGCGGGCTCGGCCGAGATCATGGTCGCGGGCGGCATGGAGTCCATGACCAATGCGCCGTATCTCCTTCCCAAGGCGCGCGCAGGCCTGCGCATGGGCCACGGGCAGGTGATCGACCACATGTTCTACGACGGCCTGGAGGACGCCTACGACAAGGGCCGCCTGATGGGCAGCTTCGCCGAAGACTGCGCGCAGAAATACAGGTTCACGCGCGAGGCGCAGGACGCTTTTGCGGTCGCTTCCCTGCAACGCGCGCAGAAGGCGAACAAGGAAGGCTGGTTCGCCTGGGAGACGACGCCGCTCGCCATCAAGGCCGGCAAGGACGAGAAGTTCGTCGAGACCGACGAGCAACCCTTCAAGGCGAACCTGGAGAAGATCCCGACGCTCAAGCCGGCGTTCCGCAAGGACGGCACCGTCACCGCGGCGAACTCGAGCTCGATTTCGGACGGCGCCGCGGCGCTGGTGCTGATGCGCCGCTCCACCGCCGAGAAACGCGGCCTCACGCCGCTCGCCACCATCGTCGGCCACGCTACGCACGCGCAAGAGCCGGGCTGGTTCACCACCGCGCCGGTGGGCGCGATGAAGAAGCTCTTCGCGCGCACCGGCTGGAACGCGGGAACGGTGGACCTCTATGAGGTGAACGAGGCCTTCGCCGTGGTGGCGATGGCGGCGATGCAGGACCTCGGCCTGCCGCACGAAAAGGTCAACGTGCACGGCGGCGCCTGCGCGCTCGGCCACCCGATCGGCGCCTCGGGCGCGCGGATCGTCGTGACGCTGATCGGCGCCCTGCGCAAGTACGGCGGCAAGCGCGGCGTGGCGAGCCTGTGCATCGGCGGCGGCGAGGCCACCGCCCTGGCGATCGAGCTCGCCTGAACGCTTCGGCGTGAGCGCGAAGAAGCCTTCCAAGCGAGAGCTGCACGCGCTCTTGAAGCGCGCGCGCTTCGTGGCGGGCTACGGCATGCGCCTGGAATCGGTGGACGACCACCAGTGCACCATCGCCATGCCTTTTCGCGCCGCGCTCGAGCGCCCGGGCGGCACGGTGAACGGCCCCGCGTTCATGGCCGCGGCCGATTGCGCCATGTGGCTCGCCATCAAGCGCCATATCGGCATCGAGCACGACGCTGTGACTTCCGAGCTGAACACCGCGTTTCTCAACGCGGCGCGCCGGCAGACCGTGTACTGCACCGCGCGCATCCTCAAGATGGGCAAGCGCATCATCTACGGCACCGCCGAGTGCCACGACGGCAAGGGGCGGGTCTTCACGCACCACACGGTGACGTATGCACGCCTTGGAGGCCACTGATGCGGCCCCACACCCCCGATGACGGCGACCTTCGTCCAGGCCGGCAATGAAGCTCAACCTCGGCTGCGGCCCGAAGCGCCTGGCCGGATGGGTGAACGTGGACAAGTTCGCCCAGCTCCAGCCGGACGCGGTCGTGGACCTCGAGCGCTTTCCCTGGCCCTGGCCGGACTCGAGCGCCGAGGAGATCCTGCTCAACCACGTACTCGAGCACCTGGGGCAATCGCCCGACGTGTTCATTGGCGTGATGCGTGAGCTCTGGCGCGTCGCGAAGCCCGGCGCCAAGGTGCGCGTGCACGTGCCGGATCCGCGCCACGAGAGCTTCCTCGGCGATCCCACGCACGTGCGTCCGGTGACGCTCGACACACTCGCGCTCTTCAGCCAGGCCTTCAACCGGCGCACCATGGCTGACGGCGCGGCGAATACGCCGCTTGGCGTCATGCACGGCATCGACTTCGACATCGCGCAGCACGACGTGGTCTACGACGAGCCCTGGCGCGGGCGCCTCGAGCGCAGGGAGATCACCGAGCAGCAGGCCCAGGAGGCCGCGCGCATGTACCTCAACGTCATCCAGGAGCACCGCTTCGTGCTGACCGCGGTGAAGAACAAATGAGTGCAGAGCACGAGGAGCTGCGCGAGACGGTACGGCGCTTCGCGCGCGAGCGCCTGGCGCCGAACGCGCCGGCCTGGGACCGCGAAAAGCGCTTTCCGCGCGAGGAGGTAAAGGGCCTCGCGGCAATGGGTCTGATGGGCGTGTCGATCCCCGAGCGCTGGGACGGCGCGGGCATGGACAGCACGGCGCTGGCAATCGCCTGCGAGGAAGTCTCGGCGGGCGATGGCGCAACCTGCACCATCGTCATGGTGACGAACCTCGTCGCCAACATCCTGAACGGCTACGGCAACGACGCGCAGAAGGAGAAGTTCCTCAAGCCCGTGGCGCGCGGCGAGATGCTCGGCGCCTTCGCGCTCACCGAGCCGCACGTGGGCTCGGACGCGGGCGCGATCACCACGCGCGCCGAGCGGCAAGGCGAGCACTACGTGCTCAACGGCGTGAAGCAGTTCATCACTTCGGGCAAGACCGCCGAGCTCGCCATCGTCTTCGCCGTCACCGACAAGGCGGCGGGCAAGCGCGGCATCAGCGCCTTCGTCGTGCCGACCGCCACGCCCGGCTATCAGGTGGCGCGGCTGGAGGACAAGGCGGGCCAGCGCGCCTCCGACACCGCGCAGATCGTGCTCGAGAACTGCAAGGTGCCGGCCGCGAACCGGCTTTCGGACGAAGGCGTGGGCTACCGCATCGCGCTCGCCAACCTCGAGTCGGGCCGCATCAACGTGGCGGCGCAGGCGACCGGCATGGCGCGCGCGGCGCTCGAGGCGGCGATCGCCTACTCGCACGAGCGGCGCAGCATGGGCAAGACGCTCTTCGAGCACCAGGCGGTGAACTTCCGCCTCGCCGACATGGCCACGCAGGTCGAGGCCGCGCGGCAGCTCTACCTGCACGCCGCGGCACTGCGCGACGCGGGCAAGCCGTGCCTGAAGGAAGCCTCCATGGCGAAGCTCTTCGCCTCCGAGATGGCCGAGAAGGTCTGCTCGGATGCGATGCAGGTGCACGGCGGCTACGGCTACGTCTCCGACTTCCCGGTGGAGCGCATCTGGCGCGACGTGCGCGTCTGCAAGATCTACGAGGGCGCGAACGACATCCAGCGCCTGCTGATCGGACGCACGCTCGGGGAGGGCGCGTGAGCCGGACGCACCTTCAGGGAGAGTGCGCGAGCGGCCGCGCGCTCGGCGGCGAATAGGGTCGAAGGAGCGCCATGCCCGTCATCAAGTCGCAGCTCAATCCGCGCTCGGAAGAGTTCCGCGCCAACGCCGCGCGCATGCAGGGCCTGGTCGCGGACCTGCGCGAGAAGGTGGCGCAGGCGGCGCTCGGCGGGGACGAGGAAGCACGTGCCAAGCACGCGGCGCGCGGCAAGCTTCTGCCGCGCGAGCGCGTGAGGACGTTGCTCGATCCGGGCTCGCCCTTCCTCGAGGTCGGCCAGCTCGGCGCCTACGGCATGTACGGCGGCGAGGCGCCGGGCGCCGGCATCATCACCGGCATCGGGCGCGTCTCCGGGCGCGAGTGCGTGGTGGTGTGCAACGACGCCACCGTCAAGGGCGGCACCTACTTCCCGATGACGGTGAAGAAGCACCTGCGCGCGCAGGAGATCGCCGCGCAGAACCGCCTGCCCTGCATCTACCTCGTGGATTCGGGCGGCGCGAACCTGCCCAATCAGGACGACGTGTTTCCGGACCGCGAGCATTTCGGCCGCATCTTCTTCAACATGGCCAACCTCTCGGCGGCCGGCGTCCCGCAGATCGCGGCGGTGATGGGCTCGTGCACCGCGGGCGGCGCCTACGTGCCGGCGATGTCGGACGAATCCATCATCGTCAAGGGCCAGGGCACGATCTTCCTGGGAGGCCCGCCGCTGGTGAAGGCGGCCACCGGCGAAGTGGTGAGCGCCGAGGAGCTGGGCGGCGCGGACATGCACACGCGCGTCTCCGGCGTCTCCGACCACTACGCGCTCAACGACGCACATGCGCTCGCCATCGCGCGCCGCATCGTGGCGAACCTCAATACGCGCAAGCAGGTGAGCCTGGTGATGCGCGAGCCGCGCGAGCCGCTCTACCCCGCCGAGGAGATCTACGGGGTGATTCCCTCCGACGTGCGCAAGCCCTACGACATGCGCGAGGTGATCGCGCGCGTGGTGGACGGCTCGGAGCTCGACGAGTTCAAGCAGAACTACGGCACGACGCTGGTCACCGGCTTCGCGCACCTGCACGGCTATCCGGTGGCGATCCTCGCCAACAACGGCATCCTGTATTCGGAGAGCTCGCTCAAGGCCGCGCACTTCATCGAGCTCGCCTGCCAGCGCGGCATCCCGCTGCTCTTCCTGCAGAACATCGCCGGCTACATGGTGGGCAAGAAATACGAGGCGGGCGGCATCGCCAAGGACGGCGCGAAGATGGTGACCGCGGTAGCCACCGCCAAGGTGCCCAAGTTCACTCTGATCCTCGGTGGCTCGTTCGGCGCAGGCAACTACGGCATGTGCGGGCGAGCCTACGCGCCTCGGTTCCTGTGGATGTGGCCCAACGCGCGCATCTCGGTGATGGGCGGCGAGCAGGCGGCGAGCGTGCTCGCCACCGTGCGCCGCGACGGCATCGAGGCGAGAGGCGGCAGCTGGAGCAAGGAGGACGAGGCGGCCTTCAGGCGCCCGATCCTCGAGCAGTACGAGCGCCAGGGCCACCCCTACTATGCGAGCGCGCGGCTGTGGGACGACGGCGTGGTGGACCCGGCGGAGACGCGGCGGCTGCTCGGCCTGGCGATCTCCGCCTCGCTCAACGCGCCGATCGAGCAGACGCGCTTCGGCGTGTTCCGCATGTAGCGGCCGGGCGGAGGAGGAGCGACCAGATGCTGAAGGTGACCCAGAGCGGGGGCGTGGCGCGCGTGACGCTCGACCGTCCCGAAATCCGCAACGCCTTCGACGATGCGCTGATCGCGGCGCTCACGCAGACCCTGCGCGAGCTCGACGCCGACGACGGCGTGCGCGCCGTGGTGCTCGGCGGCAACGGGCCGGCGTTCTGCGCGGGCGCGGACCTCAACTGGATGAAGCGCATGGCGGGCTACGGCTACGAGCAGAATCGCGCCGACGCACAGGCGCTCGCCGGCATGCTGAAGACGCTCGACCGCATGGCCAAGCCCACCGTGGCGCGCGTGCACGGACCCGCCTTCGCCGGTGGCGTCGGGCTGGTGGCCGCCTGCGACATCGCCATCGGCGTGCCGGAAGCGAAGTTCTGCCTCTCGGAAGCGAAGCTCGGGCTTTCGCCGGCCACCATCAGCCCCTACGTGGTGCGCGCGATGGGCGAGCGCATGGCGCGGCGCTACTTCCTCACGGCGGAGGTATTCGACGCGGCCGAGGCCGCGCGCATCGGCTTGCTCACCGCGGTTTCGCCCGCGGACAAGCTCGACGCCGAGATCGACGCGATCCTGAAGCACCTGTTGCAGGGCGGGCCGCAAGCCCTCGCCAGGATCAAGGACCTGATCCGCGCCGTGTCCTCCGGCCGCGTGGACGACGCGATGATCGCCGACACGGCGCAGCGCATCGCGGAGATCCGCGTCTCGCCCGAGGGCAAGGAAGGCATCGCCTCCTTCCTCGAGAAGCGCAAGCCCGCCTGGACGGGCGCCGCGCCAATAGCGGGGAAGAAGTAGGTGTTCCGCAAGATCCTCATCGCCAACCGCGGCGAGATCGCCTGCCGCGTGATGCGCACGGCGCGGCGCCTGGGCGTGCGCACCGTCGCGGTGTATTCGGACGCGGACCGCGACGCGCGCCACGTGCGCCTCGCGGACGAGGCGCGCCGCATCGGACCGCCGCCCGCGCGCGAGAGCTACCTCGACATCGAGGCGATCCTCGCCGCCGCGCGCGAGACGGGCGCCGAAGCGATCCACCCGGGCTACGGCTTCCTCTCGGAGAACGAGGACTTCGCGAGCGCCTGCGCCAAGGCGGGTGTCGTGTTCATCGGCCCCGCGCCCGAGGCGATCGCCGCCATGGGCGACAAGTCCGCCGCCAAGCGCCTCATGGAGAAGGCGGGCGTGCCGCTCGTGCCCGGCTACCACGGCGAGGAGCAGGACGCGGCGCGCCTCGCCAAGGAGGCGGAGCGCATCGGCTACCCGGTGCTCATCAAGGCCTCCGCAGGCGGCGGCGGCAAGGGCATGCGCATCGTGCGCTCGAGCGCGGAGTTCAAGGCGGCGCTGGAAGGCGCGCAGCGCGAGGCGAAGTCCGCCTTCGGCGATGCGCGCGTGCTGATCGAGCGTTACCTGGATCGCCCGCGCCACATCGAGGTGCAGGTGTTTGGCGACACGAAGGGGAGCCTCGTCTACCTCTTCGAACGCGACTGTTCGGTGCAGCGCCGCCACCAGAAGGTGCTGGAGGAAGCGCCCGCGCCCGGCATGAACGAGAAGCGCCGCAAGGAGATGGGCGAGGCGGCGGTCGCCGCTGCGCGCGCCGTGAAGTACGTGGGTGCCGGCACGGTCGAGTTCATCGCGGAGCAGGACGGACGCTTCTACTTCATGGAAATGAATACGCGCCTGCAGGTCGAGCACCCGGTCACCGAGATGATCACCGGGCTCGACCTCGTCGAGTGGCAGCTGCGAGTGGCCGCGGGCGAGCCGCTGCCGCTCGCGCAGAAGGACCTCGCCATCCGCGGCCACGCGGTCGAGGCGCGCCTCTATGCCGAGGACCCGGCGCGCGACTTCCTGCCGCAGACGGGGCGCCTGGCGCACCTGCGCTTTCCCGAGGACGCCGCCGACCTGCGCACGGACGCGGGCGTGGAGGCAGGCGCCGCGATCACGCCTTACTACGATCCCATGATCGCCAAGCTCATCGCCTGGGGCCCGGACCGCGCCGCGGCGCTCGCGCGCCTGGCAAGCGCGCTCGACGAAGTCGAGATCGCCGGCCTGCGCACCAACGTGGAGTTCCTCGCGCGCGTGGCCCGCAGCCGCGCTTTCGCCGCGGGCGAGCTGGACACCGGCTTGATCGAGCGAAACCGCGCGGAGCTGCTGCCGCCGCGCGCGCCGCTCTCGGCGGAGATGCTCGCTGCCGCCGCTTGCGCGGAGCTCTTTGCCGAGGAGGACGCTGCGCGCAGCCGCGCCGCGGCCTCGGGCGATCCGCATTCACCTTGGAACCGCGTGGACGGCTGGCGCCTCAATGGGGACTCGCACCACGCCTTCATGTTCACCGAAGGCGAAGAGGGCCACCCGGTGACGGTGCATTTCGGCGAGGCGGACGAGCGCATGGACATCGCTGGCAGGAATTACGCCCTGCAGGCCGAGCGCCTGTCCGAAGGGCGGCTCCTCGTGCATCTGGACGGCCGCGCCAGCAAGGCGCGCGCGGTGCGCGACGGCCGCGACTGGCACGTATTCCTCGGCGGCGCGCACCGGCGCCTGACCCTGCACGAGGAGCTGGAGGGACTGGACATCGACGCGGGCGGGGGCTCGCTCGCCGCGCCCATGCCCGGCAAGGTGATCGCCGTGATGGTGAAGCGCGGCGACAAGGTGCAGAAGGGCGCCCCGCTCCTCATCCTGGAGGCGATGAAGATGGAGCACACCATCTTCGCCCCGGGCGACGGCGAGGTGAAGGAAGTCCACTACGCCGCCGGCGACCAGGTCGCCGAAGGCGCCGAGCTCCTGAGGCTGGAGTAAGAATCGGGGTCTGACCCAAATTTCCGGGAAAATGGGGTCTGACCCCGATTAGACATGACCCAGCTCCCCCAATCCGTCCGCCTCGTCGAAGTCGGCCCGCGCGACGGGCTGCAGAACGAGAAGAAGGAAGTCCCGACCAAGGTGAAGCTCGAGCTGATCGAGCGGCTGGCCGACGCGGGCTTGCCCGCGGTCGAGGCAACCGCCTTCGTTTCGCCGAAATGGGTGCCGCAGATGGCCGACCACACCGAGGTGCTCGAGGGCATCCGCAGGAAGCCCGGCGTGGCCTACCCGGTGCTCACGCCGAACCTCAAGGGCTTCCAGGCTGCGCACGCCGCCGGCGCCACCGAGGTGGCGATCTTCGGCGCCGCGTCGGAGGCGTTCTCGCGGAAGAACATCAATTGCTCCATCGCCGAAAGCCTCGAGCGTTTCCGCCCCGTCGCCGACGCGGCAAGGCAGGCGGGCGTGAAAGTGCGCGGCTACATCTCCTGTGTCCTCGGCTGCCCCTACGAAGGCGAAGTTGCGCCACAGAAGGTCGCTGAAGTCGCCGCCGCGCTCCATGAGATGGGCTGCTACGAGGTGTCGCTCGGCGACACCATCGGCGTGGGCACGCCCGGCAGGACCAAGGCGATGATCGAGGCGGTCGCCAGGCGCGTGCCGATGGCGAAGGTCGCCGGTCATTATCACGACACCTACGGCCAGGCACTCGCCAACATCTACGCCTCGCTCGAGCTCGGCGTAGCGACCTTCGACTCTTCCGTCGCCGGGCTCGGCGGCTGCCCCTACGCCAAAGGCGCCTCGGGCAACGTCGCCACCGAGGACGTGGTCTACATGCTGCACGGCCTGGGTATCCGCACCGGCGTGGACCTCGACAAGGTGGTGGACACGGGCCAGTGGATCTGCGGCGTCATCGGCAAGGAGCCGGCTTCCAAGGCCGGCAAGGCGATCGCTGCCAAGAGAGCGCATTGAAGTCCCCGTGCAACAAGGTCTGCGTGATGGATGCCGCCGGCCGCTATTGCCTGGGCTGCTGGCGCACGCTGGCCGAGGTCACCGCATGGCCCGGCATGAGCGAAGCCGAGCAGCGCGAAGTCGTCGCGCAGCTCGAGGCGCGCCGCCTCGCTGCGGCGCGAAATGATTCCGCGAAGTCCTCCGCCTAGAATGAGCAAATGAACCTCGCCCACTCGAAGCGCCTCGCCCCGCTATTCCTCGCCACCCTGCTGCTCGCCGCCTGCGCCACGCCGCAGGCGCCCACAGGGGATAAGCCGCGACTTGTCGTCTTCATGGCCGTGGACGGCTTGCCGCAAAGCCAGGTCGTGGGCTACCGCGACCAGCTCGGCCCGGACGGCTTGCGCAGGTTCCTCGACCGCGGCGCATGGTTCGCCGATGCCCGCTACGGTCACGCCTTCACCGTCACGGGCGCGGGGCACGCGGTGATGCTCTCGGGCGCCTATCCGCACCGCACCGGCATCATCGGCAACGACTGGCGTGACCGCGCGACCGGCGAGCCCGTGTACTGCACCGGCGACACCGCGCACACCTACATCGGCCACAAGACCAAGCCGCTGGACGGCACGAGCCCGAAGAACCTGTTGGTGGAAACGGTGGGCGATGTCCTCAAGCGCGCCGATCCGCGCGCCAAGGTGATCGCCATCTCCGGCAAGGACCGCGGCTCGATCCTGCCCGCGGGCAAGACCGGCGTCGCCTACATGTTCATGGACGAGACCGGCGAGTTCGCTTCCTCCACGTTCTACATGAAGGAGCACCCTGCCTGGGTGACTGCGTTCCATGCCAGCAAGCCCGCGGACAAGCGCTTCAGGGCAAGCTGGTCGCCGCTACTGCCGGAAGCTGCCTACGCAAAGTCGCTGCCGGACAACCAGCCTTGGTACAACCCGGGCGGGGCGCTGCCCAAGGTGCTGGGCGAGAAGGACGAGAAGCCGGGTCCTGCATTCTACAGCGCGCTCATGCGCACGCCCTACGGCGACGCGCTGACGCTGGACTTCGCGCGCGCCGCGATCGCGGGCGAGTCGCTCGGCAAGGACGACGTACCCGACATCCTTTCGGTGAGCCTGTCCACGCACGACTACATCAACCACGCCTACGGGCCGGAGTCGCGCCTGTCGCACGATCACGTGCTGCAGCTCGACCGGCTGCTGGAGGCGTTCTTCCGCGACCTCGACCGCACGGTCGGCAAGGACACCTACGTGGCGGTGCTCACCGCCGACCACGGCTTCATGCCGGCGCCCGAATATGCCAAGTCCATCGGCCGCAACGCCGGTCGGCAGAACGTCACGCAATTGCTCGCCAACGTGAACGCCGCGCTCAACGCGAAATTCGGCGAGGCGAAGCTCGCGCGCGGCTACTCCGCGAGCGGCGTGCTGCTCGACAACGCGGCGCTCGCGCAGAAGAAGCTCGATCCTGCGGCGGTGCAGGAAGAGGTGCGCCGCGTGGTGCTCGCCGAGCCGGGCGTCGCGGCCGCCTTCACGCGCACCGAGCTCGAGAACCCCGCGTCGCTGCCCGCGGGCACGCCGTTCCTCGCGCAGGTGCGCAAGACCTGGAACCGCGAGCGCTCGGCAGACGTGCAGATGGTGATCCGGGAGTATTGGCTCTTCGAGTCGCGGCGCACCTTCGCTGCCACGCACGGCTCGCCCTACGCGCCGGACTACACCGTGCCGATTCTCTTCTACGGCCCGCGCTGGGTAGCGCCCGGCCGCGTGGACCGCACGGTCGAGGTCGCAGACATCGCGCCGACGCTCGCGCGCGTGCTTGGGATCGCCGTGCCGGCAGCATCCGAGGGCGCGCCGCTGCCGATCGGGCCGCGCTAGCGGGTCATTGGCTGCGGCTCAATGCCGCTGCCGCATGCGCGGGTCCGCCGACCAGGCCATCGCATCTCTAGATGTCGCCGGCATCACCGTGCCGGCCCCTGCCGGCGGCAAAGCGCGCCGCCCCCTCGGCGCCTTCGGCAAAGAACGCGGGCACGCCGTTCGCCCACTCGAAGCGCATCGCCTCGCGCAGCCCGAGTCCCTGCTGCCTGTGCACCGAGCGCCGGTCAGCGCGCATGCAGGCCTGCGGGTAGCGCGCAATCTCGTGCGCCATCGCCTCCGCCGCCGCGCGGCTCGCGCCGTCTTCGACCACCTGCTCGCAGGCGCCGATGCGCAATGCTTCGTCCGCGGTCACCTTGCGCCCGGTGAGGATGATTTCCATGGCGCGCCCCGCGCCGACCAGGCGCGGCAGGCGCACCGTCCCGCCATCGATGAGCGGCACGCCCCAGCGCCGGCAGTAGACGCCGAAATAGGCCGAGCGCTCCATCACACGCACGTCGCACCACAGGGCGACCTCGAAGCCGCCCGCCACCGCGGGCCCGGCAATCGCCGCGATCACGGGCTTGTCCAGCTCCAGGCGCGTGGGGCCCATCGGGCCGCGCGGCAGCTGTTCGCCCGGGCGCGTGCGCTCTGTGGACGGATAGGCGATCGCGTCGAGCGCGCCGGTGTTGCCGGCCGCCTGCTTGAGGTCGAACCCTGCGCAGAACGCGCCGCCCTCGCCCCATAGCACCGCCACTTTCGCGTCCGGATCGCGATCGAACGCAAGGAAGGCCTCGACAAGCGCCTCGGCGCTCGCCGAGTCCATGGCGTTGCGCGCTTCGGGGCGCGAGTGGATTACCGTCCAGACGCCGCCCTGCTTCTCCGTGCGCACGGTCATTTGGCCCTCCTGCCCTCGGGAATCGGCTTGCCGCTGTCGCGCCACTTCACGGCCTCGTGGAAGCCATGCTGCTCGGCGTACTGCTTGAACCAGACGCCCTCGGGAGAATGCCGCGTGATGCCGTCGAAGAGCGTCGCCAGCATCTGCGTGGTCGCGAGGCCCATGTTCTCGTAGGCCTGGTTGATCATCAGCTTCTGCATCATCAGCTGGTTCTTCGGCACGCCCGCCATGCGCTTGGCGAGCGCTTCCACGGCGGCATCGAGCTTGGCAGCCGGCACCGCGTCGTAGACGAGGCCCCAGGCTTTCGCCGTCCGGCCGTCGACGGTGTCGCCCGTGAGCAGCATGCGCTTTGCCTTCTCCGCGCCGAGCCGGTACACCCACATCGCGGTGGTCGGGCAGCCCCAGACGCGCGCCGGCATGTAGCCGATCTTCGCGTCCTCGGCCATGAGGACGATGTCCGCGCACAGGGCGATATCCGAGCCGCCCGCCACGGCATAGCCGTGCACCTTGCAGATCACCGGCTTGTAGCTGCGCCAGATGGCGAAGAAGTCGTCGGTGTTCGCCTTCATGCCCCGGTAGTCCTGCATCGGGTCCCAGGGCATCGCCTGCGTCCAGCGGTTGCGCGGGTCGCCCTCGGCGAACTGCTTCAGGTCGTAGCCCGCGCAGAAGGCGCGCCCCGCGCCGGCGAGCACGATGACGTGCACCTTCTCGTCCGCATTCGCCTCCTCGACGGCGCGGCGGATCTCCTTCGGCATCCGGTCGTCGATCGCGTTGAGGCGCGCGGGACGGTTGAGCGTGATGCGCGCGATGCGGCCGGAGACCGCGTACTTGAGCGTCGAGAATCGCATGGCCCCTCCCAGGGAAAGCTCGCGCTAGGATAGCAACCGATGCGCCGAGTCGCCTGGTACTTCGATTTCGTCTCGCCCTACTCCTACATCGCCTTCAAGCGGCTGCACGAGCTGCCGCGCGGCGTGACCGTGGAACTCAAGCCCGTGCTCCTCGCGGGGCTGCTCAACCACTTCGGCCAGAAGGGGCCGGCGGAAGTGCCGGTGAAGCGCAAGTGGACCTACCGCTGGTGCATCTGGTGGGCGAGAGAGCTCGGGGTCCCGTTCCGCTTTCCCGCCTCGCATCCGTTCAACCCGCTGCATCACCTGCGCCTGGCGATCGCGGCGGGCATGACGCCGCAGAACGTAGGCCGCATCTTCGATGCCATATGGACCACCGGCGCGGAGGCTTCCGACCCCGCGGGATTCAGGGCGCTTGCGCAGGCGCTCGGCGTGGACGAGGCGCGACTTTCCGCGCAGGAAGTGAAGGATGCGCTGAAGCGGAATACCGAGGAGGCCGCGGCGCGCGGCGTGTTCGGCGTGCCGAGCTACGAAGTGGACGGCGAGGTGTTCTGGGGCGCCGACTCGAT
>DASWBP010000274.1:0-10139 GCA_036390555.1 Burkholderiales bacterium
GTGCGCGATCGAGATGTAGAACTTCTCGTTGGGGTTGACCAGCAGGCCGCGCTTCATCAGCTCGATCGCCCAGCGCCAGCCGAGGTCCTTGTCGTGGGTGGTGAGGTCCATCCACGTGCGCAGCGGCTCGCGGTCGGTGAAGCGCACGCCCCATACCGCGTCCTCGCCCGGCACCTGCACCGCGAAGCCGTGCCGGCGGCCCGACTCGGCCATGCCGGCGCGCAGCCGCGAGCCGATGCGGTGCAGGTGCTCATAGGTGCCCGGGCGCGCCAATGCCTCCAGCGCCGCGACGCCAGCCGCCGCGCATACCGGGTTGCCGTTCAGCGTGTTGGTGGCCCACACCACCTCGGCCTTGGGCCGGCTGCGCGCATCGAGCACCGACATGATCTCGGCGCTGCCGACGATCGCCGCGAGCGGAAAGCCGCCGCTGATCGCCTTGCCGTAGCAGGCGAGGTCCGGCACCACGCCGTACCGCTCCTGCGCGCCGCCCCAGGCAATGCGAAATCCTGTGACGATCTCGTCGAAGACGAGCGCGATGCGGTGCTTGCGCGTGACCTCGCGCAGCGCCTGCAGGAAGCCCGGCTCGGGCAGCAGCACGCGCTGCAGCGGCTCGACGATCACCGCGGCGAGTTCCCGCGCGTGCTGCTCGATCATCGCCACGGCGCGCTCGGTCTCGTTGAAGGGCGTCACCAGCACCGTGTCGCCCGTCTCCCGCGGCACGCCCACGGAGTCGGGGCTCGCATGCGGGTAGTCGGAGGGCTTGCCCGGCACCGTGCCCCACAGGCCGTAGTCGTGCATGCCGTGCCAGGCGCCCTCGAACTTGAGCACCTTGTTGCGCCGGGTCCAGGCGCGCGCGATGCGCAGCGCGTAGAAGGTCGCTTCGGTGCCCGATCCGGTGTAGTGCACCACCTCGCCGCAGGGAACCGCCTCCACGAGCTTGCGCGCGAGCTGGATCTCGGGCTCGTTGAGGAAGAAGAACGTGGTTCCCTTGGGCAGCTGGGCTTTCACCGCCTCGCTGACCGCGGGGTTGCCGTGGCCGAGCAGCGCGGGCCCGGAGCTCAGGTGGTAATCGATGTACTCGCGCCCGGCCACGTCCCACACGCGGCTGCCGAGCCCGCGCTCGACGACGAGGTTGAGCTCGGGGGGCAGCACGAACAGGCCCGTGCCGCCGCCCGCGAGGTACCTGCCCGCGTGGGCGAGGAGTTCGGTTTGACGGGCTGCGTCCATCGTGATTCCCAGGTGTTGTCGCTAGTTGATGGTAGCGCCGGTTTCGCGCACCGCGCGACCCCATTTCTCCAGCTCGGCGTGGAGGAACGCGCCAAGCGCCTGCGGGCCGAGGAGCGCGGGCGCGACGCCCGCGGCACGCAGGCTCTGCTGCACTTCGTCCTCCTGCAGCGCCTTGCCGAGCTCGGCGTAGAGCCGCTCCACGATACCGGCGGGCGTGGCCGCAGGCGCGAGCAGCGCGACCCAGAGCGAGGCCTCGTAGCCGGGCACTCCGGACTCGGCGACCGTCGGCACTTGCGGAGAGTCGGACCAGCGCGCGGCGGTCGTCACCGCGAGGATGCGCAGCCGTCCATTGCGCGCGTGCGTCGCCACGTTGGGGATGCCCGCAAAGGAGACCTTCACCTGCCCCGAGACGAGGTCCTGCATCGCCGGGCCGCTGCCCTTGTAGGGTACGTGGTTGAGGCGGATGCCGGCCATCGAGGCGAACATTTCGGTGACCAGGTGCTGCGCGCTGCCGTTGCCCGAGCTCGCATAATCGATCACGCCGGGACGCGCCCTGGCCGCGGCGAGGAGCTCCGCGACCGAAGCCACGCCAAGCTGCGGATGCACGACGAGCGCGTAGGGGCCCGCGGCCACGCGCGCGACCGGCGCGAAGTCCTTCAGCGCGTCGTAGGGCAAGGCCTTGTAGAGCGACGCGCTGATGACGTGCGGCGTGGCCGTGAAGAGCAGCGTGTGCCCGTCCGGCTCGGCCTTCGCCACATGGTCCGTGCCGAGCGTACCGCCCGCGCCGGGGCGGTTCTCGACATAGAACTGGCGGCCGAGCTGCGCGGCAAGGCGCGGCGCGAGAAGGCGCGCGGGCACGTCGGCAAAGCCTCCGGCGGAGAGCGGCACGACGAGCCGCACGGGCTTGGACGGCCAGGACTGCGCCCTCGCCGTTGCCGGCGGCAGCAGCGCCACCAGTCCTGCGAGCGCGACCAGCGCCGCCCGGGCGCTTGCGAACCGCGCCGCGCCGCTGCACTTCATCCGAGGTACACAGGGGCTGGTTGCGAGAAGAAGCCGTGCAGCAGGTGATACACCGTCAGGTAGTTCTTCTGCTGGAAGCTCGCGTGCGAGATGCCGGCCATCAGCGCGAACTGCTTGTCCGGGTTGGGCAGGTGCTTGAAGAACTCGACCAAGT
Organism: Burkholderiales bacterium; assembly: GCA_036390555.1. Lineage (GTDB taxonomy): Bacteria > Pseudomonadota > Gammaproteobacteria > Burkholderiales > SG8-39 > JAABQT01. The sequence goes on from DASWBP010000274.1 coordinate 2,402, forward strand.
CGTCGAAGCCGGCGATGCCGTCGAACTCGCCGCGCAGGATCATGGTCGGCACGACCAGCTTCGCGGGATCCACCATCGGCAGCTTCGAGCACATGTCGACATAGGTGCCGGTGGGCACCGAGTCGTCGAGTGCAAGGATCGCATCGGCGAACGCTTCGACCGTCGCCTCGTCCGCCGTCCCGGGATGGTCGCGCGTGAAGATGCTGCGCACGAAGGCGCGGTCGATCGGCCGCCGGTTCTTCGCCTGGAACTCGGGCAGCTTCTTCCTTCGCTCGGCGAGCGTGGGGCTGCCCTCGCCCGTCCAGACGAAGGCGTCGAGCGCAAGGCGCGCCACGCGTTCCGGGTGCTGCTGCGCGAAGAGCGCCGCCTTGAGCGCTCCCGAGCTGATGCCGTAGACGAGGAGCTTGCCGGCACCCGTGGCGCGCAGGATGTAGTCGCTGCCCGCGGCGAGATCCTCCGCGCCATTGGCGATGCCGCAGTTGATCGGACGGGACTTGTCCGAGCGGCCGTAGCCCTCGTTGTCCATGCACCAGGTATCGAAGCCGCGGGCGGCGAACCACTCCATGACGGAGGAGTGCGGCCGGCCCGGCACGTGCAGGTCGAAGGTCGGCTGCGACGCCATCGAGGAGCCGTGCACGAACAGGATGGTGCCGGCCGGCCTGGCGCCCGCAGGCGGCGCCTTGCGCCACAGAAACAACCTCACGCCGCCCTTGTGCGTCCAGTGCTCGGTGCCTTGCATGGCGCAGAAGTCTAGCGCCCAACCGCGCGAATGGTTCAGGGGCTCCTAGTCCCACGCGAAACGGTAGAAGAGGCCCCCGCCGCTCGATGTCCCGGCTTCGCCGCGCACCGACCAGCGTGGCCCGAGCGCGTAGTCGAGCTTGATCAGGCTGGTGGTCACGGCGCCCAGCCCTTGCTCGTAGCTCACGTATACGCGGTCGGAAACGCGCTTGCCCACCGCCACCACGCCGCCCTCCAGCTCTCCTCCACCGCGCAGGGTGAGATCGTCGAAACCGAACGCGCGGGCGATGCGCCGGTCGGCCGGCAGCGTGCTGCCGCGCGCCAGCAGCGTGCTCGCCGCGGCCTGCAGCAGGCCGAGGTCGGCGCGCGACGCTTCGCCCGGCGCCCGCCCCAGCACCAGCCAGGACAACCGCTCGGACTCGCTCACTGGTGGATTGGACACGATCTGCACGCGCGGCGTCTTCAGGTTGCCGCTGATCTGCACGCCGGCTTCCACGGCCTGGTTGCGCCGCCACGCCGTGATGGCGAGCGCCGGGTTGTCCAGCGGCCCGTCGAAGATCAGCTCGCCGGGGTCTACGAGGAGGCGCTGGCCGTAAGCGTAGAAGACGGCGTTCACGGCCCGCAGGCGCCCGTACACGCGCAAGCGGCCGTCCTCCGCGTTGGCCACTCGCAACTGGCCGGCGAGCTTGCCGACCATGGTCTGGGATTCGATCGCGAGGTCGCTGCCCAGATCGAGCTGCACGTCGAGCGCGAGGGGCACCGTCGATGCACCGGGCTCCGGCTTCGGCGCCTGGCCGACGATGACCACGTCCTCGCCCGGCCGGGGCAGTCCTTCGTCGGCGATGAGCAGGTAGCCGCGATCCGCGCGCAGCGCGCCGGTGAGCAGCACGCGCTTGCCGTCAAAGGCCACCTCGCCCGCGCCGGAAACCGTGAGGCGCCGGTCGCGACGGCTCAGCACGCCGAACTCGCGCGCCGTCCAGCCGAGCTTGGCGCCGCCGGCGGCAGGGTCGAGCGGCAGGCTGCCGGAGGCCGCGAACTCGCCGTCGCCTCCGCGGATGGACAGGGACGCGATGCGAATGCGGTCCCCCTCCAGCCGCGCGTCCAGCTGCCCGTCCGTCAGCTGCACGCCGTAGGCGGGTATCTCGAACCTGATGGCGGTGCCGCGCAATTGCCCCTGGAACCGGGGCTCGCCGAGCGTGCCGTCGATGCCGAGCTGCGCGCTGAGCCGGCCGTCGATGCGCGCCTGGGTGACGAAGGGCTGCAAGACGGAGCGCAGGCTCGCGGAGTCGATGCGCGCGCGCAAGGCGAGCGGCGAGCGAATTCCGTAGGAGAAAACCGGCCGGTCCGGCGCCAGGCCGATGTCGCCTTCGAGCGCCAGCTCGCCGAACCGCGAGCGGGCGTGCGCCTTGACCGACAGGCCATTCTCGGCGAGGCGGGCATCGAGCTCGGCCGAAGCGATCTCCAGCGCCACCGTTTCCCCGCCGGTGCGCAGGTCGAGGTCGCCGCTCGCACGCCGCAGCTGCACGGTGCCGATCGGCACGGCCGCCGCGTCGAGCTGCCACTGGCCGTCGAGCAGCATCGACGAGCGCACGTGCTCGGCCTCGCCGGCGACGAGCGCAATCCAGGCTGCCGGGAAGCCCCGCGCTTCGCCGCGCGTGGCAAAGCGTTCGGGCGACCAAGCGGCCTCGTGCACCAGCAGCCGTCCCGAGGCGACCTGGGCTTCGAACCTGCCGAGGCTGACGCGCTGCCGCGCGAGCTCCAGCGGCGCGGAGGCGAGCAGCCGCAGGGGATAGGTGCCCGCGTTCTCCAGTTCGGCGATCTCGCCCAGCCAGCCGCGCTCGCCGTGCCAGCCGCCGGCCAGGCGCGCACGAAAACGCGAGCCGGGCGCCTCCAGGCGCAGCACGGCCGTGTGGCGCGCTTGCGTTCCCTCGAACGTCGCGTTCGCCGTGCGCACCTGGTCGTCGCCCGGCAGGCGCAGGCCCTGCACACTCGTGCTGGCCCGCAGCGCCGGATCCACCCAGGTGCCGCTGAGGGTCCCGTCTGCGCGCAGCCGTCCATGCAAGCCGGCATCGATATCCTCCAGCCGATCCACGGCCAAGGAGAGAGCGAGCGCGTCCCCAGGCTTGCCGAACGCGCCGCTCGCGGCCAGGCGAGCGGGGCCGTAATGCACATCCGCCTGCACTTGCGTGACGCGATCCAGCGCGACGCGCGCCCGGCCGCGCGACTCGAGCGGCCGGCCGGCAAGCGTGCTCGACTCGATCGTCCAGCGTGCGCTCGCCTGCGGCGCTTCGCCGAGCAGGCCGTCCGCCTCGAGGCGGCCGCTGATCGCACCCTGCGGAAAGTCGCCGAACGCGGCGGGATCGAAGCGCTCTACACGCAAATCGGCCTGCACGCCGATGCGCTTGGCCAGGCGAATGCGTCCGGAGCCGCGCACCTCGCCACCCGCCGCGCGCGCCTGCAGCTCGCGCACCTCGATCAGGTCGCCTGCGCGCTCGATGCGGGCTGCAATGGAGACGTCGTCCTGGGCGAGCGCGCCGCGCACCGATTGCCGCTCGCGCCCCAGCGCCAGCGCCAGCGTGCCGTCCAGGCGCGTGCGCCGCAGGTCGGCGCGCAGGGCTCGCAGGTCGAGGCCGTGCACGGCGAGCGACGCGCGCAAGCCCTCGAGATCGACCTCGCCCTGGCCCTCGAGCGTCGCTGCCTCGGCCAGCTCCAGCCGCAGCAGGGTGAGGCGCGCGCGCTCCAGGCCTTGGCTGGCGAAGCGTACGCGGGCGGCCGTCAGCGGCAGACCGCCCGCATCGAGCGTGGCGGGCGAACTGTTGGCCAGCGAGAGCTCGCCGTCGTAGCCCTCGTCGGTCGCGCGGGCCTGCAGCTGCGCCGATACCGCGCCACGCGGCATTCCGGCGTGCAGCGTCGCTGGGTCGGCAGGCCCGGCGCGCGCCTCGAGCTCGCGCAACGGCCGCGGGTGCTGCGGCTCGAGCACGATCCTGGCCTGCGCAGGCGTGCCGGCCACGGCACCAGAGAGGCTCGCCTCGAATAGCTGCAGCGTGCCGCGCAGCGTGAGCTCCGCGATGACCGGAAAGCGCGCATCCGGGCGCACGAACGAGCCGCCTACCCGCAGCGTACGCGGCCCGATGGCCGCGTGGGAGAAGCGAAGGTTCTCCAGGCGATGCGTGGCGCCGCCTGCGCGCACCTCGAAGCGCTCGATGCTCACATCGCCCAGGCGCAGACCGAAGGGCAGTGCGGCGGGCGCCCGCCCGGATTCCTGCTTGCCGTTCTCGAGCTCCACGCGCAGCGACTCGATCGCGAGCGGCTCGATGCCGATCCGTCCGCGCAGCAGCGGCAGTGCGCGGGCGCGCGCATACACGCGCGTGGCTTCCGCCCGCAGGCCGACATCGGCATACGCCACGCGCGCGATCGCTACGCCCGCGCCGAGCGTGCCGCTCGCGCCCTCGATGATCAGCTTGCCGTCGGTCGCCGCGCTGGCGCGCGCCAGCGCCCACCGCAGCCCCGACTCGGTGCCGAACAGCCACGCCAGGCCCGCGAGCGCGACGCCGGCCGCGAGCGCGGCGAGCGCCACGAGGATGCGCAGTCTGCGCTTCATCGGAAGATGTACCCGATAGACACGTGCAGGCGATATTCTTCGGTCTCCTCGCCGTAGGCGATGTCGAGGCGCGCGGGGCCGATCGGCGTCCTCAGGCGCAGGCCCAGGCCGTAGCCGAGCGCCGCCCTGAAGGGCTCGCCGGAGTCCCACGCGTTGCCGCCGTCGACGAAGCCGGCCAGGCCCCAGCTCTCGCCCAGCCAATGCGTGTACTCGGCGCTGGCGACGAACAGGCGCCGTCCGCCGACGATCGCGTCGCCCTCGCGCACGCCCAGGCTCTCGAAGGCGTAGCCGCGCACCGTCTGGTCGCCGCCGGTGCGGAACAGGAACGGCGTCGGAATGCCCGTGCGAGCGTCGGAGACCACGCGGCCCGCGCGCGCGCGCAGCTCGACGCCGCCGTTGCGGCGCACGGGGAAGAACATCGCGCCCTCGCCCACCACGCGCAGGAAATCCTGCGTCGCAAGGGCGCCGGGCGCGCCGCCCAGGTCGATGCTGCCGAAGTAGCCCGAGCGCGGCGCGATGACCTCGTCGGTGCGGCGGAAGGTACGCCGGTAGCCGAGATACACGGCGTAGCGATTGTCCACGGGGCCCGTGCCGGCCTGCTGCTCCTCGAGGGTCCACGACAGGATGGCCGCCGAGGGCGTCACGTCGGTGCCGAAGTTGTGCGCCACGCCGAGCGTGAACGTGCGGGCGAGCTCGTTCTGGATGTCCTTCTGGCTGGCGCGCCCGAACCAGTTGTTGAAGCGGCCCTCCTCGCCTGGCGGCGAGTCGAGGTCGAGCTGCACTTCCTGGATCTGGTCGTCGAGCGAGAGCGAGCTGCGCAGCCGCCAGGCGCTGGCGGCGAGGTCGTGGTCGCTGTAGCGCAGCAGCAGGCGGGCGCCGACGTCGGTGTTGTAGCTGATGCCGGCCTCGAACTGCTTGGAGGGCGCCTCGATCACCGCCACGCGCAGCGGCGCGGCGGCGGGATCCGGGGCCTGCACGTCGATCTCGGCGCGTACGCTGGCGAAGTAGCCGGTTTCCGCGAGCCGGCGCTGATAGACGACGAGTTGCTCGCGGTCGTAGTCCTCGCCCGGGCGCACCGGGCTCATGTTCTCGACGAGCACCGGCGCGTAGCGCTGCGTGCCCACCACCGAGAGCGCACCGAAGCGGTACGGCGGGCCGCTGTCGAGCACCACGCTCAGCCGCGCCTCGCGGGCCGCCGGATCGATGCGCGCCGCGCTCGAGGCGACGCGCGCCGCGGCATAGCGCCAGCGCGACAGCGCCCGCGCGGCGTCGCGCTTGGCCGAATCCCAGTCCTCCTGCCGGAACGGCTGGCCGCGCGGCAGCGACCAGCCCTTGCGCACGTCGGCGATGCGCTCGCGCGCTTCGGCATCGTCGGCGGCGGGTCCGGCGACGCGCACTTCGACCTCGACGATGCGCGTGCGCTCACCGGGCACGAGGTGCACGGTCACGCGCCACGGCGTCGAGCCTTCGTCGATCTCGACGCGTGCCTCGGCGGAGAAGTAGCCTTCGGCGGCGGCCAGCGCGCGCGCCTCGCCCACGGCTTCGTCCGCGAGGCGGCGCAGCTCCTCGGGCGTTACGTCGGTGTCCTCGCGCCAGCGCATCAGCGCGAGTCCTCCGCGCAAGGGCGCCGCCAGCTCCTCGGGCGCCTCCACCTCGACGCGGTACTCGACGCCCGCGATGGCCGCCGGTGCGGCGGCGCACGCGACGACCGTCACGAAGAGGGCGAGGACGGTGCGCACGGATGGCGAATTCTAGGTCTTGTCGGGGCGCCTGCCGCACTGCATGAGGGCAGATTTCTGTGTAAGAATCTCCACGGTCCTTGGAGGAGGAAATGCGCCGATGAGCATCGACATCGGAACGCACGACACGTTTCCCAAGCTGCTCAAGCACCACGCGCTGACGCGTGGCGCGCTGCCTGCGATCCGCGAAAAGGATCTGGGCATCTGGCAGACCTGGACGTGGCGCGATTTGGCCGTGGAGGTGCGCGCGCTCGCCTGCGGCCTGGCGGAGCAGGGCTTCAAGCGCGGCGACCACCTCGCGCTCGTCGGTGACAACCGGCCGCGCATCTACGCGGCGATGTGCGCGGCGCAGTGCCTCGGCGGCATCCCGGTGCCGATGTACCAGGACGCGGTCGCCGCCGAAATGGCGTTCCCGATCCAGAACGCCGAGATCGCCTACGCGCTGGCGGAGGACCAGGAGCAGGTGGACAAGCTGCTCGAGATCCTGCCGCAGTGCCCGACCCTGCAGCACATCTACTACGACGACCCGCGCGGCATGCGCCACTACAAGCAGCCGCAGCTGATGAGCTATGACGCGCTCATCAAGCAGGGGCACGCGGAATTCGCGCGCGACCCGGCGTTCCTCGAAGGCGAGATTGCCAAGGGCCGTGGCAGCGACACCGCCGCCATGTTCTTCACCTCCGGCACCACCGGCACGCCCAAGGGCGTGGTGCTCACGCACACGGCGCTCATCGACCGCGCCAAGGTGGCGGCCGAGCAGGAGGGGCTGGGCGAGCGCGACGTGGTGCTCGCCTACCTGCCGCCCGCCTGGATCGGGCAGAACATCTTCTCCTACGCGCAGCCCTTCGTCACCGGCTACTGCATCTGCTGCCCGGAATCGGCCGAGACGGTGATGACCGACATGCGCGAGATCGGGCCGACCTACTACTTCGCGCCGCCGCGGGTGCTGGAGGCGCTGCTCACGCAGGTGTCGATCCGCATGGAAGACGCCGGCAGCGTCAAGCGCTGGCTCTACCGCACCTTCATGGCGGTCGCGCAGCGCGTCGGCGGCGCGCTGCTCGACGGCAAGCACGTGAGCTTCGCCGACCGGCTCAAGTACCGGCTGGGCGACTGGCTGGTCTACGGGCCGCTGAGGAACGTGCTCGGCATGAGCCGCGTGCGCGTCGCCTATACCGCGGGCGAGGCGATCGGTCCGGATCTGTTCAGGTTCTATCGCTCGATCGGCATCAACCTGAAGCAGCTCTACGGCTCGACCGAGACCAGCGTCTTCGTGTGCATCCAGCCCAACGGCCAGGTCAAGGCCGACACCGTGGGGCCCGCGGTGCCGGGAGTCGAGCTCAGGTTCACGCCCGATCGCGAGCTCCTGATCCGCTCGCCGGGACTGTTCAAGGAGTACTACAAGAACCCGCAGGCGACCCTGGAGGCGAAGGACCGCGAGGGCTGGTTCCACACCGGGGATGCTGGCTTCTTCGACCCCGATGGCCACGTGAAGATCATCGATCGCGTGAAGGACGTGGGAAAGCTCGCCGACGGCACGCTGTTTGCGCCGAAGTATCTCGAGAACAAGCTCAAGTTCTTTCCCTACATCAAGGAGGCGGTGGCTTTCGGCCATCAGCGCGAGTACGTCTGCGCCTTCATCAACTTCGACTTCGAAGCGGTG
>DASWBP010000275.1:0-5563 GCA_036390555.1 Burkholderiales bacterium
TCCACCTATACCGACAAGCTGCCGAAGATGGTGCAGGCGGGCACGGGGCGCGTGCACACCACCTACTCGCAAGCGGTGGCAGTGACGGGGCGCCTTGCCTCCAACGACCCGAACCTGCAGAACATTCCCATCCGCACGCCGCAAGGGCGGCGCATCCGCGAAGCCTTCGTGGCGCCCACGGGCTGCAAGATCGTGAGCGCCGACTACTCGCAGATCGAGCTGCGCATCATGGCGCACCTCTCCGGCGACGAGGGCTTGCGCCACGCCTTCGCGCACGGGCACGACGTGCACCGCGCCACCGCGGCGGAGGTGTTCGGCCGCAAGCTCGACGAGGTTTCCGCGGACGAGCGGCGCACCGCCAAGGTGATCAACTTCGGCCTGATCTACGGCATGAGCGCCTTCGGCCTCGCGCAGAACCTCGGCATCGAGCGCACCACCGCGCAGGCGTACATCGACTCGTATTTCTCGCGCTACCCGGGCGTCAAGCGCTACATGGACCAAACCAAGGACAAGGCGCGCGCCGACGGCTTCGTCGAGACCGCCTTCGGCCGGCGCCTGTGGCTCCCCGAGATCCGCTCGGCCAACCCGCAGCGCCGCGCGGGCGCGGAGCGCGCGGCGATCAATGCGCCGATGCAGGGCACGGCGGCCGACCTCATCAAGCTCGCCATGATCGCGGTGCAGGGCTGGCTGGAGCGCGAGCGGCTGGCGACCCGGCTCATCATGCAGGTGCACGACGAGCTGGTGCTCGAGGTCCCGGAAGGCGAGCTCGCGCAGGCGAAGGACAAGCTGCGCGACCTGATGCAGGGGGTGGCCGCGCTCTCCGTCCCCCTCATCGTCGACGTCGGCGTCGGCGACAACTGGGACCAGGCACATTAGGGGTCAGACCCCAATTGCGACTCGAAAGCGGAATTGGGGACTGACCCCGATCTAGCGGGAATCGGGGCGTGACCCCGACTTGCCGACAGCCCAAGCGTTGAACGCCCAATAGGCGAGGTAGGCGGCGAGCCAGAACGCGCCCGCGAGCTCGAGCGTGAGGCGTTGGCCGGCCAACGCAAGGAGCAGCGCGAAAAGCGGCAGCGACAGGAGCTCGCCCAGCGCGATCATTCCGGTCCTGCGCATCGCATACAGGGCGTAGAGGTGGATCCAGGCGCCGACGCGCGCGGCGCTGCCGGCGAAGAACAGCCACGCGGCAAGCGGCGCGACCGCGAAGCCCGGCTCGTAGAGCAGAAGCAGGAGCGGCGCGTGCGCAATGCCAAGGAGCGCGAGCGCGAGCACGGCAGGCGCCAGCACCCGGCGCTGCGCGGCGCGCAGCACGGCGTGCATGCCGCCCTGCGCGGCAGTCGCCGACAGGCGCGCGAAATACAGCAGCGACAGCGCCCCGCCGGCGGGAACGCAGATCCAATCCGCCATGCGCCAGAGCGCCTGCAGCTCCCCCGCTTCGTGCCAGGAAAGCGCGTCCGCGACGAGCGCGCGCGCGGCGATGAGGGACGCGGGGCTCAGCACGCCGATCGCCAGCCCTGGCAGCAGGTACTGGCGCAGGACGCCCGCCTGCACGGGGTCGCGCGCGGCGGCCTGCGGTGGCCGTCCGAGCCACAAGAGCACGAGCGCTGGCGCCGCCGTCGAGGCCGCGAGCCATTCGAGCAGCCACGCCTGCGGCGCGAGCGCTGCCGCCGCGAGCGAGATGAGCGCCGAGGCGACGGCGAGCGAAAGCATGCGGCCGCGCTGCTCCTGGCCGAGCCAGTACGCGTTCACGAGGCCCGGCACCACCGCGATCCAGCCGCAGAACGCGGCGAGCGCGTACTGCGCGCGGCCCGTGTCCAGCGTCATCCCGGCGGCGAGCGCGACGGCGAGCGCCGCGGCAAGCGACGCGGCAAGCGCCGGCCGCAACGCCTGGCCAAGCAGCGGGTACTGGCGCGCAGGGCTCGCCGCCTGCGCCACGAGCACCGTCAGCCCGCCGCCGATGCCGGCGAGCGCGACGCTGCTCACGAGGTCGATCGCCGAAGAAAGCTGCCCCCACAGCGCGACGGCCTCGGCGCCGCCGCGCAGCGCGAGTACCTTGTCCACCGCCGAGCGCCCGGCCAGGCCGGCGACGATGATGGCGACGGCAAGGAGCTGCTTCACGCGCTAGATTCGGGGTCAGACCCCAATTTCCCTTGCGAGTGGAAATTGGGGTCTGACCCCATCAAAGCGCGCCGAAGACCTTCTTGATGATGCTCGAGGCGGTGCCCACCGGGTCCTTGCGGATCTTCTTTTCTTCCTCCGCCACCATGAAATAGAGCCCATCGAGCGCCTTCTGCGTCACGTAGGCATCCAGATCGGCGTGCTCCTCGCGCACCAGGCCGAGCGCCGCGCCCTGCTGCGCGTAGCGGTTGTAGCTCTGCGCCAAACCGACCTTCGCGGTGGACTGCTTGACGATGGGCAGGAAGCGCTGCCGCAGCTGCTCAGTGGTCGTGCGCCGGAAGTACTCGGTGGCCGCGGTGTCGCCGCCCGTGAGGATGCCCTTGGCGTCCTGCACGCTCATCTTTTTCACCGAGCTGACGAAGAGCTGTTTCGCCTCCGGCACTGCTGCCTCCGCCGCGCGGTTCATGGCGAGCACCAGCTCGTCGGCGTAGCGCCCCATGCCGAGGCGGCGCAGGTTGCGCTCCGCGCGGGCCAGCGACTCCGGCAGCGGAATCTTCACGCGCGCGTCGCCGAAATAGCCGTTCTCGCGCCCGAGCTGGTCCACCGCCGCGCGCGCCCCCTTGTCCAGCGCAGCCTTGAGTGCGTTCACCGCCTCGCGGTTGCTGATCCCCTCGAGCTGCGCGGCGGCCGGCGCCGGCACGCCCATGACAAGCACCGCGATCGCGGCGAGAATAGCGCCCCTCATGGGCAGGAAGCTTATCGTCGCCGTCGCCGCGCTGGCAATCGCCGCAGGCGCGCTCGTGGCGCTCGGCACGCGCGAGGCGCGCGCGCCGGACGTGCGCTTCGTCACGCTTTCGGGCAAGGACCTGTCCACCGCGGCGCTGCGCGGCAAGGTGCTGCTCGTCAACTTCTGGGCGACCTCCTGCGTCGCCTGCGTAGAGGAAATGCCGAAGATGGTGGAGGCCTGGCGCAAGTTCTCGCCGCGCGGCTACGAAATGGTCGCGGTGGCGATGAGCTACGACCATCCGAACCTGGTGGCCGACTTCGCGCAGACGCGCAAGCTGCCCTTCGAAGTCGCGCTCGACGCCGACGGCGCGGCGGCGCGCGGCTTTGGCAACGTAAACGCCACGCCGACCACCTTCCTCATCGACCGGCGGGGCCGGATCGTCAAGCGCTATCTCGGCGAGCCGGATTGGGCGGAGTTCCACGCGCTCGTCGAGCGCGCCTTGGCCGAACCGGCCTGATTTCCTGAAGTGTCGCCGGCGCGCGCCCGTGGCGCGCGCGAACTGTCGTCACATTGCGACGCTACTGTCGCGCTTGCAGTTTTCCATGGATCCGCAAGCCCCTGATTTCACATGGACAAGAAAGCTGGCACGCCGGTTGCGGCTTCCGGGGATAGCGCAAACCCCCACGGGCTTGCGTGTTTCTCGCCATCCGAAGAGGAGTGCCAGATGCAACTCACCCGCACCGCAAGGACCATTCTGAGCATTACCGCGATTGCCTGGGCGATCCCGCTTGCAAATGCCGGCGACATGGACGCGCCGCGCGTCGGCAACGCCAGGTTCATCCAGCTCGACGTCAACGCCGATGGCCTGCTCTCGCAGGACGAGGTGAAGCACATCCGCGGCTACGCCGGCCCCTTCAACGAGGCCGACGCCAACCGCGACGGCAAGCTCGACGAGCACGAATTCCTCAAGGCCGAGTCGCTGCACGACCGCGCCTACGCGAGCCGCGTCGCCAACGACAGCGCCATCACCGCCAAGGTGAAGGCCGCGCTGCTGCGCGAGCAGCAGCTGAAGTCGCTGGAGGTGTCGGTCGAGACCTACCGCGGCGAAGTGCTGCTCTCCGGCTTCGTCAAGGACGAGAAGCAGCGCGTGCAGGCCGTGAAGGCCGCCTCCAGCATCGCCGGCGTCACCGGCGTGAAGGACGGCCTGCTCGTGCGCAACTAGCGTCTATTTCTCGCGCACGTAGCGCAGCTGGACGATGCCGCTCGCATAGCGCTGCGATTCGACGAGCATCAGCCGTTCATGGGCGCCGTTCCCGCCGAAAAGCTGGATGCCCTTCCCCAGCATCACCGGGATCACCGAGATGATGTATTCCGCGATCAGCCCTTCGGTGTGGAACGCGCCCGCCAGCTCGCCGCCGCCCACCAGCCAGGCGCGGCGCACGCGCGCGCGCTCCATCTCGCGCACCACCTCGCGCGGGCGGTCCGTGGTCACGGCGACGAGCGGCGGCAGAGCCTCGAGCTGCTGGCGCGAGAACACCCAGCAGCGCTTGCCCTCGTAGGGCCACTTGCCGAAGCCGAGGCTCTGCTCGTAGGTCTTGCGGCCGAGGAGCACCGCATCCACCGACTCGAAGAATTTCCGGTAGCCGTAGTCCTCGGCGCCGCCCTCGAAGGGCGAGAGCCAGTCGAGGCTGCCGTCGGGCGGGCCGATGAGGCCGTCGACGCTCACTGCAACGTAGTATGTGATGTGCATGGCGAGGCGAAAGGATAGCGGCCAGCCCCGCCCGCGGCTGTCCCTCGATCAGGGGATGCGCCCCAGCCGGCGCGACCCGGCGGGCGCCTGGGCCCTCTGCCGCCCCGCCGTCAGCGCGGCGCGGCGCTGATCAGCCGACGCCCGCCTCGTGCGCCTGTCGGTCGGCGTGGTAGGAGCTTCTCACCAGCGCGCCGATCGCCGCGTGCCTGAAGCCCATCGCCTGCGCCTCGGCTTCGAACATCGCGAAGGTCTCCGGGTGCACGTAGCGCTCCACCGGCAGGTGGTGCGGCGAGGGCTGCAGGTATTGGCCGATGGTGAGCATGTCCACCTCGTGCGCGCGCAGGTCGCGCATCACCTGCAGGATCTCGTCGTCCGTCTCGCCGAGCCCCACCATCAGGCCCGACTTGGTCGGCACACCCGGCACGCGGCGCTTGAACTCCTGCAGCAGCTTGAGCGAATGCGCGTAGTCGCCGCCGGGGCGCGCCTTGCGGTACAGGCGCGGCACCGTTTCCAGGTTGTGGTTCATCACGTCGGGCGGCGCGGCGAGCAGGATCTCGAGCGCGCGCTCCAGGCGCCCGCGGAAATCCGGCACCAGCAATTCGATCGTGGTCTGCGGCGATCGCTCGCGCACGGCGCGGATGCAGTCCGCGAAATGCCGCGCACCGCCGTCCTTCAGGTCGTCGCGGTCCACGCTGGTGATGACGACGTAGCGCAGCTTGAGGCGCGCGATGGTGTCGGCGAGGTGCGCGGGCTCGTCGCCATCCGGCGCGAGCGGGCGGCCATGCGCCACGTCGCAGAACGGGCAGCGCCGCGTGCAGATGTCGCCGAGGATCATGAAGGTCGCCGTGCCCTTGCCGAAACACTCGCCGATGTTCGGGCACGAGGCTTCCTCGCACACGGTGTGCAGCTTCTGCTCGCGCAGGATCGCCTTGATCTCGGCGAAGCGCCCGGACGGGTTGCCGGCC
>DASWBP010000276.1:0-2034 GCA_036390555.1 Burkholderiales bacterium
TGGGCCTCAAGCGCAAGGACATCGAGCGCCTCGCGCACAAGGCCTACCACCCGAAGGACATTGGCGCGGCGATCGCGAGCGGCTCGTTCCTCACCGAAGGGATGGTGATCGCGCCATGCTCGATGAAGACGCTCGCGGCGGTGGCGCACGCGCACGCCGACGACCTCGTCTCGCGCGCGGCAGACGTGGTGCTAAAGGAGCGCCGGCGCCTGGTGCTCCTGCCGCGCGAGGCGCCGCTCAACCTCGCGCACCTGAGAAACATGGTCCAGGTCACCGAGATGGGCGGCGTCGTCTTCCCGCCGGTGCCGGCGTTCTACGCCAAGCCGAAGAGCATCGACGATCTCGTCGCGCACACCGTGCGCCGCGTGCTCGACCTCTTCGGCATCCATTCGGCGAAGCTCGCGCGCTGGCGCGGCATCGATGCCTGACCTCTCGGTCTTTTCCGACTCCTACGCCGAGGCGCGCGCCAAGTTCGTGGACGCCGCGCGCGGCGCGGGTGCGACCGTCTATGAATATCGGCACCCGTCGCTCAAGGGTCCGGCGGGCGAGGCGCTGTGCCTCGACGTGGCGGTGGCGGGCCCGGAAAACGCCGAGCGCGTGCTCGTCGCGGGCAGCGGCACGCACGGCATCGAGGGCTACTCGGGCTCCGCCGCCCAGACGGCGTGGCTCGCAGGCGGCGGCGCAACGCGCCTGCCCAAGCGCACCGCGATGGTGTTCTTCCACGCGCACAATCCCTGGGGCTTCGCGCACAAGGCGCGCGGCACCGAGGAGAACGTGGACCTTAACCGCAACTTCGTGGACCACGCCAGGCCCTATCCGCCGAACCCGGGCTACGACGACCTGCATCCGATCCTCACGCCGGCGGAGTGGAACGAGACGAGCATCGCGGCGATCTTCCGCGGGCTCGATGCCTACCGGCAGAAGGTGGGCGAGAAGGCTTTCTCCACCGCGTTCAACGGCGGGCAGTACACGCATCCGGACGGCATCTACTTCGGTGGCCAGCGCGAGCAGTGGGCGAACTACGCGTTCCGCGAGGCGGTGGTGAAGCACGTGGCGCACGCGAAGCGCGCGGCGATCATCGACTTCCACACTGGCATCGGGCCGTGGATGGAGCACATCTACCTGTGCTTCCACCCGCAGGGCTCGGCCGCGCGCGAGCGCGCGCGCGCCTGGTGGGGCGAGCGCGCCGTGAACCTCGCCGGCGTCACGCACAAGGCGCTCGCCGACTACCAGGGCGTGCTGATCGACGCCTTCGCCGCCGCGCTGCCCAAGGCCGAGGTGACCGCGATCGTGGTCGAGTTCGGCACGCTCAAGCGCGAGGAGGTGCAGCGCGCGAACCTTTCCGGGCGCTGGCTGCGCTATCACGGCGCGCAGAACCCGGCGCTCGCGCGCAAGGTGCACGCCGATTTCTGCGAGGCGTTCTACCCGAGCGACCCGAAATGGCGCGCGGCGGCGCTGGAGCAGTCGAAGGAAATCCTGGACCGCGGCATTGCGGGAATCGGAAGCTAGAGCTAACCCGCGGCGCGGGCGTCTCGCACGCTGGCAGCGGCGCTTGGTGAGTGCGCGCGGGGCGCGCGCCGCCTACAGGTCCTGCTGGTAGCGCGCGCGCATCGCGGCGTCGCTCTCGGGTTCGCCCGGCGAGCCGATCTGGTCCTTGAGCATCTGCCCCATCGAGGGCAGCACCGAGCGTTCCTGCTTCGCAGCCGGGTCCCAGAGCTTCGAGCGCATGAGGGCTTTCGCGCAATGCAGGTAAGCCTCTTGCACATCCACCGCGATCACCAGCGGCGGGCGGCGGCGCTCGTTGGCGCACAGGTCGATCAGCGCCGCGTCGGTGCGCAGCGCGGCGCGCCCGTTGATGCGCAGCGTCTCGTCCACGCCCGGGATCATGAAGAGCAGCCCGACGCCAGGCCGGTCCACGAGGTTCTGCATCGAGTCGAGCCGGTTGTTGCCGGGGGCATCCGGAACGAGGACGGTGCGCTCGTCCAATACCTTGACGAAGCCGGGGTCGCCGCCGCGCGGCGAGGCGTCCACGCG
>DASWBP010000277.1:0-4387 GCA_036390555.1 Burkholderiales bacterium
AGCGCCTCGAAAAGCAGCGCCGGCTCGACGCCCGCGCGGCGACCGAGCGCAAGCGCTTCGGCGAGCGCGTTCACCGTCTGGAAGAGCACCATGTTGTTGAGGATCTTGACCGCCTGGCCGTTGCCGACGCGGCCGCAGTGCGTGACATCGCTGCCCATGCAGCGCAGCAGCGGCTCGATGCGCGCGAAGACTTCCGCGGATGCGCCCACCGTGATGGAAAGCGTGCCCTTCTGGGCCGCTTCGCGCGTGCGCGCGATCGGCGCATCGGCGTAGTCTGCGCCGCGCGCTGCGAAGCGCGGCGCCATCGCGCGCGCGAGGCCCACGCCGGAGGTGCCGAGGTCCACGACAGTCTGCCCTTTGCGCGCCGCCGGCAGCAGCGTCGCCTCGCACAGCGCCTTCAGCTGCGCGCCACCCGGCAGGCAAAGGAATAGCACGCCAGCCTTTGCGGCCACCTCGGCAGCCGAGCCGGCGACCTGCACGCCGGCGCCACGCAGGCGCTCGAGCGGCGCCGGCACGGGATCCCAGGCGATGACGCGCCGGCCGCTCTTTGCGGCGAGATTGCGGCACATGGGCTCGCCCATCACGCCGGTGCCGATGAAGCCGAGAGTCTGCGATTCGCTCATAGGAGTCTCCGTGCGCGCAGTATAGAATCCGCCGCTTTCCACGCGCAGGTGCGACTTCCGTGAACGACGCCGCCTTTCCTGCCGGCCAGCCCGGCGCCAGCCAATGGATCGGCAAGCCGCTGCGGCGGCTGGAGGACGCGCGCCTGCTCACCGGCCAGGCGCGGTTCACCGACGACGTGCAGCCCGAAGGCGCGGCGCACGTCGCCTTCCTGCGCTCGCCGCACGCGCGCGCGCGCATCGCGAAGATCGACGTCTCGGCGGCACGCGCGGCACCGGGCGTGCTCGCCGTCTACACCGGTGCGGATGTCGCCGCCGAGGGCCTCGGCGAGCTGCCTTTCACGCGCATGCACAAGCGCGAGGACGGCTCGCCGATCGTCGCGCCGCCGCGCATGCCGATCACCGCGGACGAGGCACGCTTCGTGGGCGATGCGGTGGCGATGGTGGTGGCCAGCACGCGCGAGCTCGCGCGCGACGCCGCCGAGCTGATCCAGGTGGACTGGGAGCCGCTGGAGGCGGTGGCGGGCGTGGAAGCGGCGGCGAAGTACGGGATGGTCGCTGCCTACTACCACATGGGTGACAGGGTGGCGCGCGAGGCGGCCTTCGCAGCGGCGAAGCACGTCGTGCGCCTGAAGATCGTCAACCAGCGCGTGGTGGCCAATCCGCTCGAGCCGCGCGCGCTTGCCGCACAATTCGACGCCGCGAGCGGCCGCACCACCCTGTGGTGCCCCACGCAGAACGTGCACAACGTTCGCGCGCAAGTCGCCAGCGCGCTCAAGTTGAAGGAAGACGAGCTGCACATCCTCTGCACGGACGTGGGCGGCGGCTTCGGCACGCGCGGCTACGCCTATCCGGAGCACGCGGCGCTCGCCTGGGCGGCGAAGAAGCTCGGGCGCGCGGTGCGCTGGCTCGCCGACCGCTCCGAGCATTTCCTTTCCGAGGTGCACGGCCGGGACAACGTCACCGTGGCGGAGCTCGCCATTGACGCGAGCCAGCGCTTCACGGCGCTGCGCATCCGCACGCTCGCCAATATCGGCGCCTACGTCTCGAGCTTCGGCGCGGCGGTGCCCGCGATGTCGGGCGCGCGCGCACCGACCGGCGTCTACGCGATCCCGGTGCTCGACCACGAAGTGAAGATGATGTTCACCAACACCGCGCCGGTGGACGCCTACCGCGGCGCGGGGCGGCCCGAGATGGGCTACCTGCTCGAGCGGCTGGTCGAGCGCGCGGCGATGGAGATCGGCGCGGACCCGGTCGAGCTGCGCCTGAAGAACATGGTGACGCCCGCGCAGATGCCCTACGCGAACCCCGCCGCGCAAACCTACGACTGCGGCGACTTCGCGAAGATGCTGCGCGGCGCGCAGGCGGCCTCGGACTGGGCGGGCTTTGCCGCACGCAAGGCGGCGGCCGGGAAGCGCGGCCTGCACTACGGGCGCGGCCTCGCCTGCTACGTCGAGATCACGGGGAGCGCAAAGCTGAACGAAACCGTGCACGTGGCGGCTGCGGCCGATGGCTCGGTCACAGTGCACTCCGGCACGCAGGCGATCGGGCAGGGCCTTTGGACCTCCTATGCGCAGCTGGTCGCGGAGAAGCTCGGTATCGACCCGCAGGCCGTGCGCGTGGTGCAAGGGGACAGCGACCTGCCGAAAACGGGCGGCGGCGCGGGCGGCTCGCGCGGGCTGCAGGTGGGCGGCAGCGCCGCGCTTGCCGGTGCCCTGGCGCTCATCGAGGCGGCGCGGCCGCTCGCCGCGCAGGCGCTCGAGGCGGCTGCCGCCGACCTCGAGTACGGCGACGGGCGCTTTCGCATCGCCGGCACCGATCGCGGCATCGGCCTGTTCGAATTGGCCGGCAAGCAGCCGGAGCGGCGCATCGTGTGCGCGCACACCGAGACGGTGAAGGGGCAGACCTGGCCCAACGGCTGCCAGGTGGCCGAGGTGGAGGTGGATCCCGAGACGGGGGTGGTGCGCGTCGCGCGGCACTGCGCGGTGGACGACATCGGCCGCGTGATCAACCCGCTCACCGCCGAGTCGCAGGTGCACGGCGGCATCGCGCAAGGGCTTGGCCAGGCGCTCTTCGAGCACTCGGTCTACGACGAGTCGGCGCAGCTCCTCACCGGTTCCTTCATGGACTATGCCATGCCGCGCGCGAGCGACATTCCGGACCTCGCGACGAAGTTCGACGAATCGGTGCCCACGCAGATGAACCCGCTCGGCGCGAAAGGCGCGGGCGAGGCGGGCTGCCACGGCGCGACGCCCGCGATCGTCAACGCGGTGATCGACGCGCTCGGCGTCAAGGAAATGGACATGCCGCTCACGCCCGAGCGCGTGTGGCGCGCGCTGCGCAGGTAATCGAAGCGGAACCCACATGGCCCAATACGTCTACACCATGCGCCGGGTGGCGAAGATCGTGCCCCCGAAGCGCGAGATCCTGAAGAACATCTCCCTCAACTTCTTCCCCGGCGCCAAGATCGGCGTGCTCGGACTGAACGGCTCCGGCAAGTCCTCGCTTCTGCGCATCATGGCGGGCGAGGACACGAACTACGAGGGCGAGGTGGTGCGCATGCCCAACATCAAGGTGGGCTTCCTGCCGCAAGAGCCGGTGCTCGATGCGCAGAAGACCGTGCGCGAGGTGGTGGAGGAGAGCCAGGGCGACCTGGCGGCGGCGAAGAAGCGCCTCGACGAGGTGTACGCCGCCTACGCGGAGCCCGACGCCGACTTCGACAAGCTCGCCGCGGAGCAGGCGAAGCTCGAGGCGATCGTCAACACGGGCGGCGGCGGGCAGGAACTGGAGATCGCGGCGGATGCGCTGCGCCTGCCGCCCTGGGACCAGAAGATCGAGGTGCTCTCCGGCGGCGAGCGGCGGCGCGTGGCGCTGTGCCGGCTGCTGCTCTCCAATCCCGACCTGCTGCTGCTGGATGAACCGACGAACCACCTGGATGCCGAGAGCGTGGAGTGGCTGGAGCAGTTCCTGCAGCGCTTTCCGGGCACGGTGGTGGCGGTGACGCACGACCGCTACTTCCTCGACAACGCCGCAGGCTGGATCCTCGAGCTCGACCGCGGGCGCGGCATTCCCTGGGAAGGCAACTATTCCTCCTGGCTCGAGCAGAAGGAAAAGCGCCTCGAAGTCGAGGCGAGCCAGGAAGCGGCGCGCATCAAGAGCATGAAGGCCGAGCTCGAGTGGGTGCGGCAGAACCCCAAGGGCCGGCAGGCGAAATCGAAGGCGCGCCTCGCGCGCTTCGAGGAACTCTCGCAATACGAGCACCAGCAGCGCAACGAAACCCAGGAGATCTTCATCCCGGTCGCCGAGCGCCTCGGCAACGAGGTGATCGAATTCAAGGACGTGTCCAAGGGCTACGGCGACCGGCTGCTGCTGGACAAGCTCTCCTTCAAGGTGCCGCCCGGCGCCATCGTCGGCATCATCGGCCCGAACGGCGCGGGCAAGTCCACGATCTTCCGCATGATCACCGGCAAGGAAAAGCCCGATGCCGGCAAGGTGGCGATCGGCAAGACGGTGAAGCTGGCGCACGTGGACCAGTCGCGCGACGCGCTGCAGGCCGACAAGACGGTGTTCGAGGACATCTCGGGCGGCCAGGACAACATCGTGGTGGGCAAGTTCAGCATGCCCGCGAGGTCGTATCTCGCGCGCTTCAACTTCCGCGGCGCCGACCAGCAGAAGCTCGTGGGCCAGCTCTCCGGCGGCGAGCGCGGCCGGCTGCACATCGCCAAGATGCTGGTGTCCGGCGGCAACGTGCTGCTGCTCGACGAGCC
>DASWBP010000278.1:0-2008 GCA_036390555.1 Burkholderiales bacterium
GGTCTTCCCGCCGGGACCGAGAACCAGGGGGCGGAACATGATCGCGCAAGAAGGCGTTGTTGATGGACGCGGCGGCAGGGCGACCTGGCGCCGTATGGGCATGGCGCTGCTGCCGGCCGCCGCCTTGGCGTGGGCCGACGGCGCGCACGCATTGTGGGGAGACCGCGTCGAGCTTTTCGCCGCGCAGACCATCACGCGCGACGACAACGTGTTCCGCCTCTCCTCGCAGAGCGATCCGGCGAGCGTTCTGGGCACGCCGTCGAAAGCGGATACCTTCAGCACGACTTCGGCGGGGCTGAACTTCGACGTGCCGGTGAGCCGGCAGCGCTTCACGGGCGGCTTCTCGGTCGCCGACAACCGCTACGACCAGTTCACCGTGCTCGACTACACCGAGCACCACGGCCGCGCGACCTGGCAGTGGGAGGCGGGAAGCCGATTCAACGGCCGGCTCGGCTACAAACAGGACCGCGCCCTGGCGTCGCTCGCCAACGTGCAGGGCGGCGTGCAAGTCAGCACCCCCAATCCGCTGACGACGCAGAAGGGGTTCTTCGATGCCACGGTCCTGCTGGGGGCGCGCTGGCGCCTGCAGGCGGAGGTGAGCAGGCTCGCGCAGGAAAACGAGGCGGTGCCGCAGCAGGTGAACGACATCACGGACGATGGCGCCGGACTCACGCTCAACTACGTCACGCCGGCAGGCAACCAGATCGGTTTCGGCGTGCATATGCAGGACGCCGAGCTGCCCAACGCGCAGCTGGTCAACGGCATTCTGGTCGACAATTCCTACCGGCAGCGCCGGGCGAGCGTCGTCACCGAGTGGCACATTACCGGCCGCTCGCAGCTGCGCGCCAGCGCCGGCTGGGTCGAGCGCAGCTTCGCGCAATTGCCCGAGCGCGATTACGACACCGGCTTTTTCCGCGCCGCTTACGCCTGGGATCCCGGCGGCAGATTCACGCTGGCTGCCACGGCGCAGCGGGACATCGCGGCGCCCGACGAGGTCAACGTGGGCGTCAATATCGGCTTCGTGCTCGTGCAAGGCGTTGCGCTGCGCCCGGCGTACCGGATGAGCGACAAGCTCGAGCTGTCGGGCAGCCTCGAAGCCGCCGATTGGGAGTACCTGGGCGATCCGGGGATGGCGCTGGGAACAGTGCCGCCGCGCAGCGATCGGGTGCGCGCCGTGGC
Source organism: Burkholderiales bacterium (assembly GCA_036390555.1). GTDB lineage: Bacteria > Pseudomonadota > Gammaproteobacteria > Burkholderiales > SG8-39 > JAABQT01. The sequence goes on from DASWBP010000278.1 coordinate 1,180, forward strand.
GCTGCGGGTCGGCTACCAGCCGTGGCGCGCCGTCCGCTTCGCGCTGGCGCTGCGGCACGAAGACCGCTCTTCGACGGCCGCATTCGGCGACTACGTGGATCAAGTGGTGAGCCTGAGCGCCCGGCTGGCGTTCTGACCAGCGCCCGGCGCGCGGCGCCGGGGAATGGTCCGATCGGCTCAAGACGGCAATCCTCCCCTCAACATGGCGGGGCTAGGCTGCGGCATGAGGTCCATCATGCCGACTGCCTTGCACCGCGGTTTCCTCCCTGCCAACGCATCGCGGACCTGGGCGTGGGCCCTGCTCGCGGCCCTGATACTGGCGGCGATGCCGCTCGCTGCGCCGGCGCAGACGGACGACAGGCCGCGGGCGAACGCCACGCTCGGCGCCGGCGACAACATACGCATCACGGTGTACCAGAACCCGGACCTGACCACCGAGGCGCGCCTCTCGCCGCTGGGCGCGATCGCGTTTCCGATGATCGGCGAGGTGGCCCTGGGCGGCTTGACGCAGGCGGAGGCCGGGGCGCGCATCGCGCAATTGCTGAGGAACGGCAAGTTCCTCCTCAGGCCGCAGGTTTCAGTGGCGATGCTGGAGGCGCGCAGCCGGCTGGTGCACGTGCTCGGGCAAGTGTCGCGGCCGGGCGACTATGCGCTCGAGGACAGCGGCTCGCGCCTCACCGACATCCTTACGCAGGCGGGCGGCATCAGTCCGAGCGGCGCCGACATGGTCACGGTGATTTCCAACCGCGGCGGCAAGCTCGTGCAGCAGGAGATCGACGTGCCGGCGATCTTCCGCGGCGGCGACCCGGCCACCAATATCCAGATCGGC
>DASWBP010000279.1:0-8337 GCA_036390555.1 Burkholderiales bacterium
TACAACCTGCCCGCGGTCGGCGACGCGGTGACGCTGCACACCCACCTCGTGGTGCGCGAGGACGCGCAGACGCTTTACGGCTTCGGCACGCTCGAGGAGCGCGCCGCGTTCCGCCAGCTCCTCAAGATCTCGGGCGTCGGCGCGCGCACCGCGCTGGCCGTCCTCTCGGGCATGTCGGTGGCCGAGCTCTCGCAGGCGGTAACGCTGCAGGACGCGGCGCGGCTCACCAAGGTGCCCGGCATCGGCAAGAAGACGGCGGAGCGGCTGCTCCTGGAGCTCAAGGGCAAGCTCGCCGACGTTCGGCCCGCAGCGGCCGGCGCGGCCGGCGAGGTGCTCGATGCACTGCTGGGACTGGGCTATAGCGAGAAGGAGGCGGCCGCGGCCCTGAAGGGCTTGCCGCCGGGGATGCCGCTCGCAGACGGCATCCGCGCCGCGCTCAAGGCGCTGGCAAAGTCCTAGGAGCAGGAGGCGCTGCGGCGCCACTTGCGCGCCCCGCACCCCCCATAGGCGAAGCCTCGGCCCTCAGAAGCGGACGAAGGCGTTGATCGACCAGAGGTCGGTGCGCGCGCGGTTGGCGGCGGCATCCTCGCCGTAGCGGCTGCTGAAATCCATGCGCAGCCCGGAGCCTTGGGCGAACTCGTACTGGCCGCCGAACCCCCACAGCAGGCTTGCGCGCGCCTTCGCGGGATCGAGCGAGGCGAGCCCTGCGAGCGCGTCAGTCGCCGAAGCGATCGAGTTGTCCGCGGCGGGCAGGGCGAGGCCGAGCCGGCCCTGCAGCGAAAAGGACTGCCCGAGGGCCCACAAGCCGCTGCCGGCGAGCGTCCAGGCGCTCGACTGCGAGCTCGCGAGATAGCCCAGGTCGACGCTCCAGTAGCGGTCGATGCGGTAGCCGCCGAACTGCTGCAGGCTCGATTCGAGGGTGTCGCGCGCTTCGCTGGGGTGCGGGACGATGCGCAAGTCGGGCCGCGGCTTGGGCAACTGCAGACCGCTGCCCAGGTACCAGCCGCCCTCGGCCTGCCCTTGGGCCTGCGGGGCGGCAGGAAGGCCGGCGGCGAGTGCCGCGAACGCGAGAAGCACCACGCTGCGCATCGGGGAAATGCTATGCCCCTGGCAGCGTCTCCACAAGGGTCGGAAGGCAGGGCTCTGGCAGAATTCCACAATGTCCATCGAGACCGACCGCCTGATTGCCGCCGCCCCGGCCTCGGCGCAGGAGGAGGAGTTCCAGAAGTCGCTCAGGCCTTCGCGGCTCGCCGAGTACGTCGGCCAGGAGAAGGTGCGGGGGCAGCTGGAGATCTTCATCGAGGCGGCGCGCGGCAGGGGCGAGGCGCTCGACCACGTGCTGCTCTTTGGCCCGCCGGGGCTGGGCAAGACGACGCTCGCGCACATCATCGCGCGCGAGATGGGCGTCAACCTGCGCCATACCTCGGGCCCGGTGCTCGAACGGCCCGGCGACCTTGCCGCGCTGCTCACCAACCTCGAGCCGAGGGACGTTCTCTTCATCGACGAGATCCACCGCCTCTCGCCCGTGGTCGAGGAGATCCTCTACCCCGCGCTGGAGGACTACCAGATCGACATCATGATCGGCGAGGGGCCGGCGGCGCGCTCGATCAAGCTGGACCTGCCGCCGTTCACGCTGGTGGGCGCCACCACGCGCGCCGGCATGCTCACCAACCCGCTTCGCGACCGCTTCGGCATCGTCGCGCGCCTGGAGTTCTACAGCGCCGCGGAGCTCGCCACCATCGTGCGCCGCTCGGCGGGGCTGCTGGCGGTGGAAATGGCCGAGGAGGGCGGCGCCGAGATCGCGCGCCGCGCACGCGGCACGCCGCGCATCGCCAACCGCCTCCTGCGCCGGGTGCGCGACTACGCGCAGGTGAAGGCGGGCGGCGCCGTGACCAAGCAGGTGGCCGATGACGCACTGCGCATGCTCGACGTGGACGCGCTCGGCCTGGACATGATGGACCGCAAGCTGCTCCTCGCGGTGATCGAGAAGTTCGGCGGCGGGCCGGTGGGCGTGGAGAATCTCGCGCACGCGATCGGCGAAGAGGCCGACACCATCGAGGACGTGCTCGAGCCCTACCTCATCCAGCAGGGCTTCCTGCAGCGCACGCCGCGCGGGCGCATGGCCACACTCGCCGCCTACCGCCACTTCGGCATCGTCGCACCGTCGGGCGCGAACGACTTGCTCGGCACCTAGCGTTGTCCCGCCGCCCGGGGCGGGACCGCCGCGCTGGCGCTACAATCGCCGGGTGCCTCGAGACTCCGCGCACGTCTTCCGCTGGCCGCTGCGCGTGTATTACGAAGACACGGACTTCGGTGGCGTCGTCTACTACGCCAACTACCTGCGTTTCTTCGAGCGCGCGCGCACCGAGTGGCTGCGCGCCCTCGGCATCGAGCACCAGGCGCTGGCGCGCGACGCTGGCTTGCAGTTCGTGGTGCGTCGCGCCGAGATCGATTTCCTGCGCGGTGCGCGCCTGGACGACGAGCTGGAGATCACCGTGGAGATCACCGAGCGCAAGCGCGCTTCGCTCCTGCTGACGCAGGAGGCGCTGCGCCGGAGCGAACCCATGGCGCGCGCGCTGGTCCAAGCGGCGTGCGTGCGCTGCGCCGACCTGAAACCTGCGCCGCTGCCGGCGGCGCTCCTGTCGCGGCTTCCCGCATGAGGCGATGAACAGACGATGAACGTGACGGCCGACCTCGAAATCTGGCACCTGATCCTCGGCGCGAGCCTGGTGGTGAAGGCGGTGATGCTGCTGCTGCTCGCAGTGTCGTTCCTCTCCTGGATGTACATCTTCAGCAAGGGCTTCGCCATTCGTCGCGCGCGTGCGCAGACCGAGCAGTTCGAGCGCGAGTTCTGGGGCGGCAGCGACCTCAATCTGCTCTACCAGGGCGCGGTGAACAACCGGCCCACCATCGGCAGCCTGGAGCGCATCTTCGAGTCGGGCTTCCGCGAGTTCGCCAAGCTCAGGAACCAGCGCGGCGCCACCGAGCCGAGCGTGATGGTGGACGGCGCGCGCCGCGCCATGCGCGCCACCTACCAGCGCGAGATGGACCACCTCGAGCGCCACCTCGCGTTCCTCGCCTCGACAGGCTCGGTGAGCCCCTACGTAGGCCTGTTCGGCACGGTGTGGGGGATCATGCATGCCTTCAGGAGCCTCGCGAACGTGCAACAGGCCACCCTCGCCCAGGTTGCCCCGGGCATCGCCGAGGCGCTGGTGGCCACCGCGATCGGCCTGTTTGCCGCGATTCCCGCGGTGGTGGCCTACAACCGCTACTCGCACCAGATCGATCGCCTCGCCATCCGCTTCGAGAGCTTCATGGAGGAGTTCTCGAACATCCTGCACAGGCAGGCGGTGAAATAGGAACAGGGGAGCCCTACGGTTCCCCCGCTACCCCTTCCCCAACCACAAGCCCCTCCATGAGCCTCCGCTCCAAACGCGCGCCGATGCACGAGATCAACGTCGTGCCGTACGTGGACGTGATGCTGGTGCTGCTCGTCATCTTCATGGTGACGGCGCCGCTCGTGACGCCGGGCGTGGTGGACCTGCCCTCGGTGTCCAAGGCCTCCAACGCGCCGGTCACGCCGCTCGAGGTGGTGATCCGCGCCGACCGCTCGATCATGATCCGCGCGCGCGACGCGAAAGGCGCGCTCGTGGAGGAGCGGCGCGTCGCGCGCAGCGACCTCGCGCGCGTCATCCGCGACCGCCAGGCGAAGAGCCCGGAGCAGCCCGTGGTGATCGCCGCCGACAAGGACGTGCGCTACCAGGCGGTGCTGGAGGTCATGGACGAGCTGCAGAAGCAGCAGGTGAAGCGCGTGGGCCTGCTGGTGAAGCCTGCGCAATAGATGGCGGCGCTTGCCAGCCACCTGCTCGAGGAGCGGCCCGAACAGAGCTTCGCGCCGGCGATCGTGCTGGCGCTCGCCGTGCACGTGCTGCTCGCGGTGGTGCTGACGATCGGCGTGCGCTGGCAGAGCCGCGCCCCCGACATCGTGCAGGTCGAGCTCTGGCAGCCGCCGCCGCCCGCGCCGCAGCCCGTCGTGGAGCCCGCGCCGCCCAAGCCCGCCCCGGCGCCCGTCGCGAAGCCCGAGCCGCGCATCGAGAAGCCCGACATCGCGCTGAAGGAGCCGAAGCCCAAACCCAAGCCCGAGCCGAAGCCAAAGCCCGAGGCGAAACCCAAGCCCGAGCCGAAGCCCAAGCCCGAGCCGAAGCCCAAGCCCGTCGCCAAGCCGAAGCCCGACGAGACGATGGCCAGGACTCTGCTCGCCGAAGCGCTGCAGCGCGAGCAGCAGCAGCTCGCCGCCGCGCAGGAGACGCAGAAGATCAAGGAGCAGCTCACGCGCGACGCCGCCGCCGCGCGCTCGCGCGCGCTCGCCACCTGGACCGACAAGATCCGCGCCAAGATCCGCGGCAACATCGTGCTGCCGCCGGACCTGAAGGGCAATCCCGAGGCGCTGTTCCTCGTCACGCAGCTGCCCACCGGCGAAGTGCTGCAGGCGCAGCTGGTGATCTCGAGCGGCCACAGCGCCTACGACGAGGCGGTGCACCGGGCGATCCTCAAGTCCTCGCCGTTGCCGAAGCCCGACAGTCCGGGGCTCTTCGAGCGTGAGCTCAAGCTCACGTTCCGCCCGAGAGACTGAAATATAATCGCCGGCATGAGAAAGCTCGCCGTTGCGGCGCTCGCTTGGCTCGCCGCGTTCTGCGCGCACGCGCAGCTCTCCATCGAGATCACCGGCGCGGGCGCGAACCGCATCCCCATCGCCATCGTGCCCTTCGCGGGCGAGGGCGCGCTGCCGATGGCGGCGCCCTCCAGCCCGGGCTCCGGCGTCACCGGCATCGTGCGCGCGGACCTGGAAAGGAGCGGCCTGTTCCGCTCGCTCGAGCTGCCGCCGCTCGTGCCGCAGCCGACAGAGTCCTCCCCGGTCAACTTCGCGGAGTGGAAGGCGCGCCTTGCCGATGCGCTGGTGCTCGGCTCGGTCGCGGCGCGCCCCGACGGCAGGTTCGAGGTGCGCTTCCGGCTCTACGACGTCGTGAAGCAGGCCGCGGTCGGCGGCGTGGCCTATACGGTGTCCAAGGAGCAGCTGCGCGCCACCGCGCACCGCATCGCCGACACCATCTACGAGAAGCTCACGGGCGAGAAGGGCGTGTTCTCCACGCGCATCGCCTACGTGGTGAAGCGCGGCGCGAGGTACGAATTGCAGATCGCCGACGCCGACGGCGCCAACGAGCAAGCGATGCTGGTGTCCAACGAGCCGATCATCTCGCCCAAGTGGTCGCCGGACGGCAAGCGCATCGCCTACGTGTCGTTCCAGAACAAGAAGCCGATCGTCTACGTGCAGGACATCGAGGTGCCCAAGCAGAACGTGGTGGCCAACTTCAAGGGCTCGAACTCCGCGCCCGCGTGGTCGCCCGACGGCAGGACGCTCGCGGTGTCGCTGTCGCGCGACGGCATCACGAGCCTTTACCTGATCAACCCGGACGGCAGCAGCCTGCGCCGCCTCACCAGCTCGGGCGGCATCGACACCGAGCCCTGCTTCTCGCCCGACGGCCGGACGATCTACTTCACTTCCGACCGCGGCGGCAGCCCGCAGATCTACCGCATGAGCTCGAGCGGCGGCGAGGCGCAGCGGGTGACCTTCGAGGGCAGCTATAATGTGTCCCCGCGAGTAAGCCCCGACGGCAAGAGCCTCGCCTACATCATGCGCAACGGCGGCAAGTTCCAGGCCGCGCTGCTCGACCTCGACACCCGGCAGGTGCAGGTCCTCACCGACAGTGATCTCGACGAATCCCCGAGCTTTGCCCCCAACGGGCGCCAGATCCTGCTCGCCACCGTAATCGGCGGGCGCGGCGTGCTTTCGGCGGTGTCATCGGACGGCCGCGTCAAGCAGCGCCTCACGCTTTCCGCGGGCGATGTGCGCGAGCCGGCCTGGGGGCCGCTTGTCCAATAGAAGGAGACCGACCATGCGAATCCTCACCACCATCCTCGCCGCCGCGCTGCTCGCGGCCTGCGCGAGCACCGAAACTCCCAAGCAGCAGGCGCCCGCCGCCGTCGAGGATCGCGGCCCCGCCGCCAAGCCCGGCGCCGCCGTGCAGCCGGTGGAGTCCAAGCCCGTTACCGGGGTGGACCTGACCGGCCGCGCCGCGGGCGCCGCCGCGCTCAAGGACCCGAAAAACATCCTCTCCAAGCGCTCGGTGTTCTTCGAGTTCGACAAGTACGACGTCAAGGACGAGTACAAGCCGCTCATCGAGGCGCACGCCAAGTACCTGCGCGAGAACGGCGCGGCGAAGATGCTGATCCAGGGCAACACCGATGAGCGCGGCAGCCGCGAGTACAACATCGCGCTCGGCCAGCGCCGCTCGGAGGCGGTGAAGCGCATGCTGCTGCTGCTCGGCGGCCGCGAGGACCAGATCGAGGCGGTGAGCCTGGGCGAGGAAAAGCCGCGCTCGCCCGGCCATGACGAGGCCGCCTGGGCGCAGAACCGCCGCGGCGACATGCTCTACCAGGGCGAGTATTGATGCACGCGGCGCGGCTGCTGGCGGTGGTGGCGCTCGCCTGGGCGGGCGCGGCCTCCGCGCAGCTGTTCACCGACACGGAGATGCGCCGCCGCGTCGATGACCTGCAGCGGGAGCTGCAAGCGAGCCAGCAGCGTCTCGACGCGCGCCTTGGCGCGCTCGAATCGGCCACGGTGGAGCGCCGCGTGATCCTCGACCTCGCGGGCCAGATCGAGGCGCTGCGCGCCGAGGTGGCGCGCATGCGCGGGCAGACCGAGGTGATCGTGCACCAGCTCGAGACCATGGAGAAGCGCCAGAAGGACCTGCACGTGGACCTCGACACGCGCCTGCGGCGCCTGGAGCAGGCGCGCGAGCAGGCGGCGGCCGCGCCGGAGAAGCCCGCCGCGGAGGCCGGGCCCACCGCCGCGGAAAACAAGGTCTACGAAGCGGCGCTCAACCAGTTCAAGCTCGGCAACTACTCGGCCGCGATCTCGACGCTGCAGGGGCTGCTCGTCACCTATCCCGACAGCAAGCTCGCGCCCAACGCCCAGTACTGGATCGGCATGGGCTATTCGGGGCAGCGCGACTACAAGAACGCCATCGCTGCGCACCAGAAGGTGATCGCCACCTGGCCGAACGACCCCAAGGCCGCGGACGCGATGCTCTCCATCGCCAGCTCGCAGGAGGCGATGGGCGACAAGGCCGCGGCGCAGAAGACGCTGCAGAACGTCATGGCCAGGTACCCGGGTACGCCCGCGGCGGCGAACGCGAAGCTCCGGCTCGCGCAGGCAGCCAAGCGCTGAAGTCGGTCGTCCTCCTTTCCGGCGGACTGGATTCCGCCACCACGCTTGCGTGGGCGCGCCGCGAGGGCTACGCCTGCCATTGCCTCTCGGTGGATTACGGCCAGCGCCACGGCGCGGAGCTGGAGGCCGCGAAGCGGGTCGCGCGGCACCTCGGCGCCGCGGAGCACCGCGTCGTCGCGGTGGATCTCGGGCAGTTCGGCGGCTCGGCGCTCACCGACCGCACGATCGCCGTGCCCGCGCAAGGGCTGCAGCCGGGCATTCCAGTGACCTACGTCCCGGCGCGCAACACGATCCTGCTCTCGCTCGCGCTCGCCTGGGCCGAGGTGCTCCAGGCGCAACACATCTTCATCGGCGCGAACGCTGTGGACTACTCCGGCTATCCCGACTGCCGCCCCGAATACCTCGCGGCCTTCGAGGCGATGGCCAACCTCGCGACCAGGGCGGCGGTGGAGGGCAGGCGCATCAGCATCCGCGCGCCCCTCATCGACCTGCCGAAGAAGGAGATCGTGAAGCAGGCGATCGCGCTCGGCGTGGAAGTCGCCGACACGGTGACCTGCTATCAGCCCGACGCCGAGGGCCGCGCCTGCGGGGCGTGCGACGCGTGCCGCATCCGCAAGGCCGGTTTCGCGGAGGCCGGCATCGCCGACGCAACGCGCTATCAGCGCTGATTTCGCTGGCGAATCCGGCGCGAGGGCTGATAAAATCGCGCCCTTTCCCGTGGGGGCCGTTAGCTCAGCTGGTAGAGCAGCGGACTTTTAATCCGTTGGTCGGCGGTTCGAATCCGCCACGGCCTACCAATCCATCAAGGGCTAGCATGAATGCTGGGCCCTCCTCACTTGAGGCGGGAGCGCTGACGAGCCGGAGTCACACTCGCACCGGGACGGTGCGATGGACCTACGGCTGCAGCGCCTTCACCACGTCTGGATCCTTGAACAGCATCTCCATCATGCGCCGCACGCGCGGCTGAATCTGGGCGCTGCCGCCCGGAGAGAACGCGTCGGCGGCGCCGAGATTCTCGCGACCCTGCTGGACCTTCGACGTGAGCTGCT
>DASWBP010000280.1:0-12227 GCA_036390555.1 Burkholderiales bacterium
GTAGCGCTTCCCGGTGCCCGGGATGAACTGCCACAGGCCCGAGGCGTGCGCGCACGAGTAGGCCATCGGGTTGAAGGCACTCTCGACGATCGGCAGCAGCGCGATCTCGGTGGGCAGGCCGCGCTTTTCCACTTCCTCGACGATGTGAAACAGGTAGCGGCGGCTGCGCTCGAAGACGCGCTGCAGGTAATCCTGGTTGTCGACGTACCACGCCATGCGCTCGCTCACCAGGGGCGACTGCAGGTCCGGCATGGCAAAGCCCTTGCGCAGGCGCTCCCACAGATCCGCGGGCGGCTGCGTGCGATCGAGCTTCGCGACGGGTTGCGGCGCGGAGAGCTCCTGCTTGTCGCCCTCGAAGGGCGGCAGGCGCGTCGCATCGAGCAAGCGCACTTCCGGCTGCGGCGCCTGGCTGGCAGCGGTCGGTGCGGGCGAAGGAACCGATGCCGCGGCGGTGGCTGCAGCAGTGCCGGCGCGCGCAGACTGCGCATCGCCAGCGGCGGCCGCGACGTCCCCGCTCGCGTCCTGCCCGGGCGAACTGGCACAGCCGGCGAGAACCGCCGCTGCGAAAATACCTCCAAAAAATGCGCTAAGTCTTTGCACGAATGGCAATACTAGCTCAAAAACGGTTCTTCCATTCGCGGATCGCCGCGAACACCCGGACGGGGTCCGACAGGCGCGCACCAAGGTACTTGTTGGCCGAGTCGATCACCGCCGGCTCGGCACAGCGCAGGAACGGGTTGGTCGCGCGCTCCTCGCCGAGCGTGGAAGGCAGCGTCGGCTTGCCCGCCTCGCGCAACCTGCGATCGCGCGCGAGCCGCGCGGCGAGCGCCGCGTTGTGCGGCTCCACGGCCTGTGCAAACTTGATGTTGGCGAGCGTGTATTCGTGGCCGCAATACACCTTCGTCGCATCGGGCAATGCGGCGAGCTTGGCGAGCGAAGCGAGCATCTGCTGCGGCGTGCCTTCGAACACGCGCCCGCAGCCGCAGGCAAAGAGCGTGTCGCCGCAGAAAAGGCAATCCGCGCCATAATAGGCCACATGCGCTCGCGTATGCCCGGGGATGTCGAGCACCGAGAGCGCGAGGCCGAGCTCGGGAATGCGCACCGTGTCGCCTTCGCCGACCGGATGCGTGAGCGTGGCGATCGGCTCGCCTTTGGGCCCGTAGACCGGCACGCGGCGCCCGGCGCCGGCAGCTTCCAGCAACTCGGCAATGCCGCCCACGTGGTCGGGATGGTGGTGCGTGGCGAGGATGGCGGCGAGCTGCAGCCCCTCGCGCTCCAGGTACTCGAGCACCGGGTGCGCTTCGCCGGGATCCACGACGGCCGCGTGGCGCGCCTCGCGCAGCGTCCAGATGTAGTTGTCCTTTAGCGCGGGGAGCGGAACGATTTCGAGCATGGATCGGCAGTCCTTCGTCTCAGAGGCCGCGGCCAAGTATAACGGCGAGCGCGCGTCATTCTCGCAGTGGTGCGCGACGCCGCTCGGGCAGCGCATGCTCGCGTGGGAGCTCGAGCAGTACGACAACGCGGTGGAGGACGTGTTCGGCTTTCGCGCGGCGCAGGTCGGCCTGCCCGAGCTCGACTTCCTGCGCGCCAACCGCATCAGCTTCCGCTTCACGCTGGCGCTGGAGGCGGGCGCGGCGCTCGCCGCCGATCCTTTGCAGCTGCCCCTCGCCTCGCAGAGCCTCGACCTGGTGGCCCTGCCGCACGCGCTCGAGTCGCACCTCGACGCGCACCACGTGCTGCGCGAGGCCGAGCGCGTGCTGCGACCCGAGGGACAGGTCGTGATATCGGGTTTCAATTCGCTCTCGCTCTGGGGCATGCGGCGCCGGTTCTCCGGCCGCCACGCCGGCTCGCCCTGGGATGCGCGCTTCGTCGGCCTGCTCAAGCTCAAGGAGTGGCTGCAGCTCCTCGGCTTCGAGTTGAACGGCGGGCGCTTCGGCGGCTATGCGCCGCCCTTCGCCAATCCGGCATGGCATGCGCGGTTTGCTTTCATGGAGAAGGCCGGCGCGCGCTGGTGGCCGATCCTGGGCGGGGTCTACGTGGTGCGCGCGGTAAAGCGGGTGCACGGCATGCGCGTCATCACGCCCGCCTGGCGCAAGGAACGCGCGCGGCGCCGCGCCGTCGCCGCGCTGCCGCAGAAGAACGGACATCCCGGCCACGCGGCCAGCCGCCGCCATGACTGAAGAGGTGGCCGAGGTCTACGCCGACGGCGCCTGCAAGGGCAATCCCGGGCCGGGCGGCTGGGGCGTGCTGATCCGGCAGGGGGGCCGCGAGCAGGAATTGCACGGCGGCGCGCGCGCCACCACGAATAACCGCATGGAACTCACCGCGGTGATCCGCGCGCTCGAGGCGCTGCCGCACGGCAGCCGCGTGCGCCTCTACACCGACTCGCAATACGTGCAAAAGGGCATGAGCGAGTGGCTGGCGAGCTGGAAGCGGCGCGGCTGGCGCACCGCCGACAAGAAGCCCGTCAAGAACGATGACCTGTGGAAGACGCTGGACGCACTCGCGCACAACCATCGCGTGGAGTGGCACTGGGTGCGTGGCCACGCCGGCCATCCCGGGAATGAGCGAGCCGACGCCCTCGCCAACCTGGGCGTCGAGCGTGGCGAATAGGCGCGCGGCGGGCCGCGGCGCGCGAGGACGGACGCATGGCGGCCGCTAGGCAGGTCATCCTCGACACCGAGACCACCGGCTTGAACGCACGCCTCGGCGACCGCGTGATCGAGATCGGCTGCATCGAGATGCTGAGCCGGCGCGTCACCGACAACCACTTTCACCGCTACGTCAACCCGGAGAGAAAGAGCGAGGAAGGGGCGGCGCGCGTGCACGGCATCGCCGACGAGTTCCTTGTCGACAAGCCGAAGTTCGCCGAGATCGCGCGCGAGTTCCTCGACTACGTGCGCGGCGCGGAGGTGATCATCCACAACGCGGGCTTCGACGTCGAGTTCCTCGACCTGGAGCTGGAGCGCGCGGGGCTGGGCAAGTTCGCCGACCACGTCGCGGCCATCGTCGATAGCCTCGCGCTTGCGCGCGAGCTGCACCCGGGCAAGCGCAACTCGCTGGACGCGCTATGCGAGCGCTACGCCATCGACAACGCGCACCGCACGCTGCACGGCGCGCTTCTCGACGCGCGCCTGCTCGCCGAGGTGTACCTCGCGATGACGCGCGGCCAGGAGAGCCTCGCCATGGACCTCGAGACGCCCGCCGAGGCCGCGGCGGCGGCCGCGCGCATCGACGCCTCGAAGCTCGTCGTGCTGCGCGCCTCGCGCGAGGAGCTCGAAGCGCACGAGAAGTACCTCGATGGCCTTGCCAAGGAGGCGGGCGGCCAGGTGATCTACCGGAAAATCTAGGCGGTCTGTCCGCCGCAGGAGCTGCCGGCGCCCGCCGTGCAGCCGAAGCAGTGGCGCGCGGTGACGATCCGCCGGCGCTGCCAGGCGTCTTCGTTGAAGTCGCGAATGTGAGACCCGCCTTCCCTCCCGTGCACGGGCAGGTCCATCTCCAGCTCGAGCATCTGGTTGAAGTCGCAGTCATACAAGCGCCCGTCCCAACCCACCGACAACGTGTTGCGGCACATGAGTCCCGCCACCGCGGCGGGGTTGTACGCGTTCACCAGGCGCTGCATGTACGCCTCGAGATTGCCTGATGCCTGCAGCCACTCGAGGAAGCGCGCGATCGGCATGTTGTTGAGCATGAACAGGCGGTCGAACGTGACCCCGTAGTCACGCAACAGGCCATCGCGCCATTCGCGCTCTACGGAGGCCTGCGAGGCCTGCAGGAAGGCGCCGGCCGGGTTGGACACGAGCGTGAGGCGCCTGCGCGGATCGCCCTTGCCGTAGCCCGCGGCATTGAGCACGCGCAGCGCCCGCACCGAGCGCTCGAACACACCGTCGCCCCGCTGCGCGTCGGTGTTGGGACGCCGCCAGTGCGGCAGCGAAGCCACGATCTCGACCTCGCGTTCGGCGAGCCAGTCCACGAGCCCGGCATTGCGCGGCAGCAGCAGCACCGTGAGATTGCAGCGGTCCATCACCTGCTTGCCGGCTTCCAGCGCGGCCCGTACCAGGTCGCGGAACCGGGGATGGAGCTCCGGCGCACCGCCCGTGATGTCCACGGTATGCGCGCCGCTGCGACGCACGGCCGCAATCACCTGGTCCAGCGTGGCGTCGTCCATCATGGCATCGGTGCGGTCGGGCCCCGCGTCCACGTGGCAATGGCGGCAGGTCATGTTGCAGAGCTTGCCGAGATTCACCTGGAAGATCTCGAGGGCCGACGGAGCGAGCGCCGCGCCTGCGCGCACGTCGAACTCGGTATCCAGTGGCACCGCCTTGAGCAAGCGCAACTGCTCCCGCGGCGAAGCAAGCGGGGCGGCCCGGCGCTGCAGGCTCTGCGTCGCGCGCGGGGTGGCGCGGTCCGCCGCCAGGTCGCTGGCGATCTCCTCCAGCCGGATCGGCAGGGTGGCGGGACGCACTACATCCCCAGCTTCTGGGCGTGCTCGCGCATCTGCACGCCGTGCACCAGCGAGGAGCCGCCGCGAATCGCCGCGGCGACGTGCACCGCCTCCATCATCTGCTCGAGGTCCGCGCCCTTCTGCTGGCAATCCTGCGTGTAGGCGTCGATGCAATAGGGGCATTGCACGGCGTGCGCCACCGCGAGGGCGATCAGGCTCTTCTCGCGCGCGGTGAGGGCGCCGTCGGCGAAGACCGCGCCGTAATACTCGAAGAACTTCTTGCCCAGCTCGGGGCTCAATTCCGAGATCTTGCCGAAGTCGGCGAGATGCTGGCTCTTGTAATACGTGTCCATGGATACCCTTCTTCGATTTGGGGGTTTCCGCTTGGTCGGAAACCGCGGGTGAAGCTTACAGCCTGGCCGCTCAATCGATCGGGTTGCCGATGCTCTCGATCGCGCGCTTCACGGCCATCGGATCGTCGATGCCCTTGAACAGGAAGTCGCTCACGCCCCGGCCGGTGATGCGCACGGTGCCGAAGCCGAGCATGCGCCCGAGGACGCCCTGGTCGATCTCCACGGTCTCGATGGATTTCAGCCTCATCTCCTCGGTCTGGCGGCCGATGATGCCCTTCTTGAGGATCACGCGCTTGTTGGTGACGCCCTGCTCCTGGTACTTGAGACGCAGGAAGACATACAGCGCCACCGGAAGCAGGATGCCGACTGTCACGAGGCCGAGGACGACCCAGATCCAGACCGGAATCCAGGCCGTCCAGTGCAGCCTGAATACCGCTTCGATCTTCTCGCCGGCGGAGAGCGATTGCTCGAGGTAGGACATGGCTCGCCGAGGCCGCCGGTATCGGCGCTCAGCGCAGGACCGCGTACAGCATGAGGCCGTTGAGCACCGTGCTGAATGCGCCGCGCGTGCTGCCGTCGTCCACTTCCACGTCCAATGTGGAGCGGTTCAGGCCGAAGCCGAAGCCCAGGTGCCGGAAAGTGCGATGCTCGACGGCGAGGGTGAAGTCGCTCAGGGTACCCTTGTACGCATCCACGCTGTCCAGGAAGAACAGCTCGTACTTGGTGCGCGTCCACCATTTCGGCGCGAACGAGTAGTCCAGGCGGAATCCGAATACCGGCAGGGGCGCCGTGACCGAGTTGCTTTCGGCGAGCGCACCGTTGTAAGCCCGCAGCGACGCTTCGACACTGGTGACGTGCAATCCTGCCGACACCGAGGCCTCGATCACGGGGTTGCGATAGAAGGAATAGGTGTACGCGATCTTGAGCGTCTCGCTATTGAGCTCGCTTTCGAGGAGTGGGGTGCCGCTCGGGAAGAAGGCGTTGCCGAAATCGATGTCCCGTTGGGTGGTGATGCTGCCGCTGCGGTCGATCTTGTACCAGCTGAAATCCAGGCGGTGCTTGGGCGCGAAGCGATAGTAGCCGTCGATACGCGGGACCGTCATCGAGGTCTCGCCGCCAAGGTCGCGCTCCCAGTCGATGCTGGTGCCGATCGTAACGACCCCGACCGAGCGGTCGAGCCGGATGGTGCCGTTGGTTCGCGTGACGAAGTACGCCCCGAGCGAGAGGTTGTACGGGTCCTCTTCGAGTTCCTTGACGCCGTCGGCCGCAAGCACCGGCTGCGGCATCGACGCCAGCAAGGCGAGCGCTCCAGCCGCAAGAGCGCGGGCGGCGGGCGCGCGGCGGGAGGAGAGGAATCGGCGGGGTAAGCTCACGGGGTGCATGTTCGCGCGGTGCATTGCGGGTTGCGATTCATTGGAGGAATTGGAGCAATGCTGCCCGCCGGTGCGCAAAGTCAATTGACTTGCATCAAACGTCGATCCGGCGGTCTTCGCCGGCTCAAGGCTTGGCCAGCGGCTCGAACTCGTAGATGCCGCCATCCGCCATCAACGACAGGTAAAGGTGACCGCCCTTGAGGACGTAGGAGCGAACGTAGGGCCAGTGCTTGAGGAACTGGTCGTGCAGCGAGCCCGGCTGGCACATGGCGCGCGTCAACGCCATCGGGCCAAACTGGATCTGTCCCGGCCTCTCTGACGTCCAGCTGCCGCGGCCACGGTTGCAGTCGAAGCGTACGCTGACGCCACCGTCCGCGCCGAAGGCAACCGTGTACTTGGCTCTTTCGTCCGGCACCACGGCCCGGTCGTCCCCGCCCTGGAAGCGCACGAACTGCCAGGATGTGCCGGCAAGCCCTGGCGGCGACGCCTGCGGCGGAGTCCCGGCACAGGCCGACGCGAGCAACAGAGCGAGCGCACCTGCCAGCCGGGCGAACCGCGCGCTCATCGGCGCGCCTCGACGATGAAGCCGCTCACTGGACCGCGAAACGGGTCCCCGCCCACGCTCGCGAGCCGCCCGGCGAGCCGCTCGATCACGGTCTCGAGCGCGACGCCGCGCTTCTCGATCAGAGCCGAGCGAGGCGTGCCGCGGATCTGGCCGGTGGCGAGGTCGCGCGCGCCGATGCCTTCGATGGTGTGCAGCCGGCGCTCGCTGCGCACGTCGCGAAAGCCGGCGCCCTCAAGCAATTGCCGCAGATGCTCCTGGTCGTGCAGCTCGTAGGGTACGCGGAAGCGCATTTCCGGGTCGCCGGGGAACAGGCCCTCGATCACTTCGGCGCCCGCCATGGCATGCGGGATCGCCTCGATCCGGTCCCACACGCTGAGCAGGAACAGGCCCCCGTCCCGCAGCACGCGGTGCACTTCGCGCAGGGCGGCCGGCTTGTCGGGCACGAACATCAGGCCGAATCCGCAAACCGCCGCTCCAAACTCGCCGTCGGCGAACGGGAGCCGCATCGCGTCTGCCTCGCGCCATTCGACGCGCGCGTCGGCAGAAAGCGCCGCGCGCGCATAGTCGAGCATCCCCTTGCTCAAGTCGCTGGCCACCAGCCGCACGCCAGCGTCGAGGCGCTCGCGCAGCCGGCGGGTCACCAGGCCCGTGCCGCAGGCGATCTCCAGCACGTCGCCCGGCGGGCGCACAGGCAGCCGCCCGGCGAGGAACGCGGCAAAGGGCCCGAACTGCGCCGGTCCCAAGTGGCGGTCATAGTGCTCCGGCATGCTGCCGCCGAAGCTTGACTTGACGTCGGTCATGGTCCTTGCCGTCGTTGCGGTGTCGGCGGCATCGCCGCTTGCGCGGAATGATACTGCCACCCGTGGCATGCCGTGCATCGGCCGGCTCGCGGCCGCGCCTGCCTCGCCGGCGCGTGCGGGGCTATACTTTGCGCACCTATGCCGCAGTCCAATCCGTTCGAGAAGGACCTCGACAAGAACCCCGCCAACTACGCGCCGCTCACGCCCCTGCAGTTCCTGGAGCGCGCGGCCTACGTCTACCCGGATCGCCTTGCGGTGGTGCACGGCGCCCGGCGCTTCACCTGGAAGGAGACCTACGCGCGTTGCCGGCGGCTCGCGTCGGCGCTGGCCAGGCGCGGCATCGGCAAGGGCGACACGGTGGCGGCGATGCTCGCCAACACGCCCGAGATGTACGAGTGCCATTTCGGCGTGCCGATGACCGGCGGGGTGCTCAACACGCTCAACACGCGCCTGGACGCCGACGCCATCGCCTTCATGCTGAACCACGGCGAGGCGAAGGTGCTGATCACCGACAAGGAATTTTCCGCGACGATCGAGGGCGCGCTGGCGAAGCTCGGGCGCAGGCTCGAGGTGATCGACGTGGAGGATCCCGAGTTCTCGGGCGGCAAGCGCCTCGCCGCGAAGACCTACGAGGAGCTGCTGGCGGAAGGCGATCCTGCATTTGCCTGGCGCTGGCCGGAGGACGAGTGGCAGGCGATCTCGCTCAATTACACCTCCGGCACGACGGGCGATCCGAAGGGCGTGGTCTACAGCCACCGCGGCGCGTACATCAACGGCATCTGCAACATCGTCACCTGGGGCATGCCGCACCACGCGGTGTACCTCTGGACGCTGCCGATGTTCCACTGCAACGGCTGGTGCTTCCCCTGGACCATCGCGGCGAACGCCGGCACCAACGTCTGCCTGAGGAAGGTCGAGGCGGCGCAGATTTTCGAACTGATCAAGACGCACAAGGTCACGCATTACTGCGGCGCGCCGATCGTGCATTCGACGCTCATCAACGCGCCGGACGAGATGAAGAAGGGCATCGCGCACAAGGTGAGCGGCATGGTGGCGGCCGCCGCGCCGCCCGCGGCGATGATCGAGGGCATGGAGCGCATGGGCTTCGACATCACGCACGTCTACGGACTCACCGAGGTGTACGGACCGGCGACGGTGTGCGCGAAGCACGACGAGTGGGCCAAGGTGGACATCGGCGAGCGCACGCGGCTGAACGGCCGCCAGGGCGTGCGCTACCTGATGGAAGAGGGCCTCACGGTGATGGATCCCGAGACCATGCAGCCCGTGCCTGCGGACGGCGAGACGATGGGCGAGATCATGTTCCGCGGCAACATCACCATGAAGGGGTATCTCAAGAACCCGTCGGCGACGCAGAAGGCTTTCGCCGGCGGCTGGTTCCACTCGGGCGACCTCGCCGTGATGCAGCCGGATGGCTACGTCAAGATCAAGGACCGCTCCAAGGACATCATCATCTCGGGCGGCGAGAACATCTCCTCCATCGAGGTGGAGGACGTGCTCTACCGCCACCCGGCGGTGCTCGCCGCGGCGGTGGTGGCGCGGCCCGACCCGAAGTGGGGTGAGACCCCGTGCGCCTTCGTAGAGCTCAAGCCCGGCGCCCAGGTGAGCGACAACGAGCTGATCGAGTTCTGCCGCACGCACCTGGCGAAGTTCAAGGCGCCGCGCGCGGTGGTGTTCGGCGAGCTGCCGAAGACCTCCACCGGAAAGATCCAGAAGTTCGTGCTGCGCGAGAAGGCGAAATCCGCCTCCGCGATCGAGTGAGGAGCCAGAGATGAGCGCCGTACCGCAAGCCGATCAACCCGTCCTGCTGCGCGAGGACCTCAACGGCATCACGACGCTGACACTCAACCGTCCGCAGCAGATGAACCTGCTGACGCGCGAGATGATCGGCGCACTGCAGTCGGCGTTCGACGCGATCGCCAAGGATCCCGATGTGCGCGTGGTGGTGCTGGCGGCAGCGGGCAAGGGCTTCTGTGCGGGGCATGACCTGAAGGAGATCCGGGCGCTGAAGGAGCTGCCGAAGATCGAGGGCCTGTTCGCGCAATGCAGTCGCATGATGCTGACTATCCCGATGATGCCGCAGCCGGTGATTGCCCGGGTACAGGGCGCGGCGGCGGCGGCGGGCTGCCAGCTGGTCGCGCAGTGCGACCTCGCCGTCGCCTCGGAGGCCGCCAAGTTCACCACGCCGGGCGTCACGTGGGGCTTCTATTGCTCCACGCCGGGCGTTGCGGTCGGACGCAACCTGCAGAGAAAGCACGCGCTCGAGATGCTGCTGACCGGCGACCTGATCGATGCCAAACGCGCGCAGCTGTGGGGCCTGGTGAACCGCGTCGTCCCGGCCGACCAGCTGGAGGCGGAGACCGAGAAGCTCGCACGGCAACTTGCCGACAAGCCGCCGGCTACCGTCGCGGCGGGCAAGCGCGCGTTCTACCAGCAGATGGAGATGGGCACCGAGAAAGCCTATGAGCTCGCGAGCCACGTGATCTCGGCAAGTTTCGCCCATCCGGAAGGCCGCGAGGGGATGGAAGCCTTCATCGAGAAGCGCCCGCCGCCGGGCAAGAAGTAGGCGGGGCCGCAGCACGATGGGCCGGTACTTCGAGGACTTTGCGGTCGGCGAGACCTACAAGCACTGGCCGGGCCGCACCATCACCACGGCCGACAACACCTGGTTCACGCTGCTCACCATGAACCAGCACCCGATCCACTTCGACGAGGAGTATGCGAAGCGGTCGGAATTCGGCAAGCCGCTCGTCAACAGCACCCTCACGCTCGCGGTGGTGGTCGGCATGAGCGTCGCCGACGTGAGCCAATTTGCGGTGGCGAACCTCGGCTGGACCGACATCGTCATGCCGGCGCCCGTGTTCAACGGCGACACGCTCTACGCCGAGTCCACGGTGCTGGACAAGCGCGAGTCGAAGTCGCGCCCAACGCAGGGCATCGTCACCGTGGCGACGCGCGCCTGGAAGCAGGACGGCACGACGGTGATGTCCTTCAAGCGCTCGGTGCTGGTGCCCAAGCGTGGCCACGGCATCGAAGCGGCAAAGGCATGAACACAGCAGAAGAAACGCAGATCCTCGACGCGATCGCCAGGTGGCTCGAGCGCGACGTGCGCCCCAAGGTGCGTGCGCTGGAGAGGAAGGACGAGTACCCGGAGGCGATGGTCCAGACCATGAAGGAGCTCGGCCTCTTCGGCGCCACCATCCCGCAGGAGTACGGCGGCCTCGGCCTGCCGGCCTCCACTTACGCGAAGATCGTCGCGCGCATCTCGGAAGTGTGGATGTCGCTCACCGGCATCTTCAACTCGCACCTCATCATGGCGGCGGCGGTCGCGCGCTTCGGCACCGAGGAGCAGAAGCGGCGCTTCCTGCCGAAGTTTGCCTCGGGCGAAGTGCGCGGCGGCCTCGCGCTCACCGAGCCCGACTGCGGCACCGACCTGCAGGCGATCCGCACGCGCGCGGTCAAGCAGGGCGACCACTATGTGATCAATGGCACGAAGACCTGGATCTCGAACGGCATCAAGGGCTCCTGCTTCGCGCTGCTGGTGAAGACCGACCCCGCTGCCCAGCCGCGCCACAAGGGCATGACGCTGTTCCTCGCCGAGAAGGGGCCGGGATTCCGCGTCTCCAAGAAGCTGGAGAAGCTCGGCTACAAGGGCATCGACTCGGCCGAGCTCATCTTCGAGGACTACAAGGTGCCGGCGGCGAACCTGATCGGCAGCGAGGAGGGCAAGGGCTTCCACCATGCGGTCGGCGGCCTCGAGCTCGGGCGCATCAACGTCGCGGCGCGCGGGGTGGGCGTGGCGAATGCGGCGCTCAGGGACGCCGTCGCCTACTCGCAGGTGAGGAAGACCTTCGGCAAGCCGATCTGCGAGCACCAGGCGATCCAGTTGAAGCTCGGCGAGATGGCGACGCGCTGCGAGGCGGCACGGCTGCTGGTGGAGAGCGCGGCGCGCGCCTACGACGCCGGGGAGCGCTGCGACATGGAGGCGGGCATGGCGAAGTATTTCGCCTCCGAGGCGGCGCTGGAGAACTCGATCGAAGCGGTGCGCATCCACGGCGGCTACGGCTACTCGACCGAATTCGATGTCGAGCGCTACTACCGCGACGCGCCGCTCATGTGCATCGGCGAGGGCACCAACGAGATGCAGCGCATCATCATCGCCAAGCAGCTCATCGCGCGGAACCCGGCCTAGGGAAGCTCTGAACAAGTCCCGCGTGCGCGACGTTGGCGATTTTCGTGCAGGGCAAGCCAGCAGAGGCCGACGTGTACGTTACGTCCACGAGGCATCTGATGGCGATGCCATGGGCGAAAATCGCCCGCGTCCCTTTGGGCGGCGAGCCGGCAGGCGAGCCTGTAAGGCGAGAGGCGCTCGCCGGCCTCGGGTTGCGGCCGGAAGTCCGCAGTGGATCGCTTACGATGGCGCGATGACACGGGCACCGGCGTTGTTGCTCGACCTTGCGATATCGACATATCGCTGCGGCCTCGCGCCTAGCCGGCGCCGCGTTCCGGCCGCAACGCGCCACCGCGCGACTTGCGCAGAGCTTCCCTATTCAGGAAGCGCAGCCCCTCCGGCAGCGGGCGGCGCGCCTGGAGCGGGTGGGCCGACGCGAGCACGTAGCCCCACTCGCCGAAGCTCGGCACCAGGGCGTGGTACGGCTCGGTCACCAGGCCCGC
>DASWBP010000281.1:0-3645 GCA_036390555.1 Burkholderiales bacterium
GCTCACCACGTGACGCGGGTCCTCGAGCTGCATGTTCGAGACGATGAGGAAGCGCGGCAGGAGCTTGCCGCCCGCATCGAGCAGCGGGAAGTACTTCTGGTTCTGCCGCATGGTGAGGATCAGGCACTCCTGCGGCACCGAGAGGTAGGCGGGGTCGAACTGGCCGACGTAGACCGTCGGGTGCTCGACGAGCGCCGTTACCTCGTCGAGCAGGCCGTCCGGCTCGCCGAGCGACGCCTTGAGCTGCTTCGCCTTCTGTTGCAGTTGGCGCTCGATCTCGGCGCGGCGCGCGCCGAAGTCCGCGAGCACCATGCCTTCGTCGCGCAGTTGCGCCTCGTAGCCTTCGGCGTCCTTGAGCGCGATCTTCGCCTTGCCCATGAAACGGTGGCCGCGTGTGTGCCGGCCGGCAGGCACGCCGAGCACGGTGCCCGCAATGAGCTTCGCACCGTGCAGCATGACCACGCCGTGCACGGGGCGCACGAACTGCGCCTCGCCCGCGCCCCAGCGCATGAGCCTGGTGACCGGGAGCGCCTTGAGCGCGCCTTCCACCTTGGCGGCGAGCACCTCGGCGAGCACCGCGCCGGGCAGCGTGCGCTCGAGCGCATACACCGGCCCCTTGGTGGTGTCCGCGCGCGCGAGCTGCTCCACGGTCGCGCCGAACTTGCGCGCGAAGCCCGCCGCCGCTTCCGCTGGCGCCTTGACCGAAGGGCCGAGCACGCGCTCGCGCGAATCGGGGGCCGCCGCGCGCACGTGCGACACCGCGACCGCCAGGCGCCGCGGCGTGGCGAAGTAGCGCGAGCCGCTCTCGCCCGCGCGCAGGCCCGCGGCCTCGAGCGCATGCGTGAGGCCGTCGCGGAAGGCGCGCGCCAGCGTCTCCAGCGACTTCGGCGGCAGCTCCTCGGTGAGGATCTCGACGAGGAGCGTCGCGGTGCGTGCCGCGGCGGTGGACTTCGCAGGCATCAGCCGCGCCCCATGGGAAAGCCCAGCTTCTCGCGCGACTCGTAGTAAGCCTGCGCCACCGCGCGCGCAAGCGCGCGCACGCGGCCGATGTAGGCCGCCCGCTCGGTCACCGAGATCGCGCCGCGCGCATCGAGCAGGTTGAAGGCGTGCGAGGACTTCATCACCATCTCGTAGGCGGGCAGCACGCACTGCGCCTCGATCAGGCGCTTCGCTTCCGCCTCGAAATCGCCGAAGTGGCGGAACAGCATCTCCGGATTGGAGAGCTCGAAGTTGAAGCGCGACTGCTCCACCTCGTTCTGGTGATAGACGTCGCCGTAGCTCACCCCCGGCGTCCAGACGAGGTCGTAGATGGATTCCTTGCCCTGCAGGTACATCGCCAGGCGCTCCAGGCCATAGGTGATCTCGCCGAGCACCGGCTTGCAGGCGAGCGAGCCCACTTCCTGGAAGTAGGTGAACTGCGTGACCTCCATGCCGTCGAGCCACACTTCCCAGCCCAGGCCCCAGGCGCCCAACGTGGGCGACTCCCAGTCATCCTCGACGAACCGGATGTCGTGCTCTCTCGCGTCGATGCCCAGCGCGGCGAGCGAGGCGAGGTACCGGTCCTGGATGTCGGCGGGCGAAGGCTTCATCACCACCTGGTACTGGTAGTAGTGCTGCAGGCGGTTCGGGTTCTCGCCGTAGCGGCCGTCCTTCGGGCGGCGCGAGGGCTGCACGTAGGCCGCATTCCACGGCTCCGGGCCGATCGCGCGCAGGAAGGTGGCGGTGTGAAACGTCCCGGCGCCGACCTCCATGTCGTAGGGCTGCAGCAGCACGCAGCCCTGGCGGTCCCAGAAGTCGTTCAGGCGCAGGATCAGCTGCTGGAAGGTGAGCATCGCGGGCGGCAATTTTACCGGCTGCGCCGCGCGCGGGCGACGAGCGCCGCAAGCACGAGGATGAGCGTGGCGAGCGCGAGCGCCGGCGCATCGCCGAAGCGCACGTAGGGCGTGGCGCCCGCATAGCCCTGCACCTCGACATCCAGCCGGCCCTCGACGAACTGCGGCAGGCGCGCGCGCACGCGCCCGTCCGGGCCGATCGCGGCGGTGATGCCGGTATTGGTCGAGGTGAGGTGCATGCGCCCGGTCTCCAGCGCGCGCGCGCGCGCGATCTGCAGGTGCTGCGCGGGCGCGAGCGAGTCGCCGAACCAGGCGACGTTGGAGACGTTGACGAGCAGCGTCGCCTCCGGGAGCTGGCGGATCAACTCGCCGCCATAGGCGTCCTCGTAGCAGATGTTGACGGCCACCTTCTGGCCGGCGACAGCGAGCGGCCGCTGCGTGGCCGCACCGCGCGAGAAATCGGCAAGCGGAATCGAGAGCACGCGCACCACCCAGCCGAAGCCCGGCGGCACGAATTCGCCGAAGGGCACCAGGTGCTGCTTGTGGTAGAGCTGCGTGGGCGAGGCGCCGAAGCTCGCGACGCTGTTCAGGTAGCCGCCCGCGGCCAGGCGCGTGGGCGCGCCGAGCAGCAGGTCGCCGCCGTTCTTCGCGGCGAGAGCGCGCAGGCGCTCGAGGTAGGCGGGATCCACGCTGTCGAGCATGCGCGGCACCGCGGTTTCCGGCAGCACGATGAGGCGCGCGCGGCTCTCCTCGGCAAGCCGCGCGTGCACTTCCAGCGTGCGCGCGTAGCGCGCCGGGTCGAACTTCAGGTCCTGCGGCACGTTGCCCTGCACGAGGCTCGCCGCGAACGGCGCGCCCGCCGGCGCGGCCCACTCGATGGGCCGCAGCGCAGCGCCGGCGACGCCGAGGATGGCGAAGGCCGGAATCGCCGCCCAGCGCGCGTGGCCGGCGGCGACGCACCACAGCAGGCCCGCCGCGCACGCGGTGGCGAGCGAGACCGCGTACACGCCGCCGAGCGGCGCGAAGCCGGCGAGCGGCGTATCGATCGCCGCGCTGCCGAGCGCCAGCCAGGGAAAGCCGGTGAACAGCGTCGCGCGCAGGAACTCGCCGAGCGTCCACAGCGCCGGAATGACGAGCGCCGCGCGGACCGCGGGCGGCACCGGGAAGCGCGCCTGCAGCGCGCCGGCGAGCGCCGGGTAGGCGGCGAGGATGGCGCAGAAGCCGAGCGTGGCGATGGCGGCGAGCGGCGCGGGCATCGCGCCATAGCGGTGCAGGCTGATGTACACCCAGGACACGCCGACGAGGAACATGCCCATGCCGAAGGCGAAGCCGAGTGCGGCCGCCGCACGCGGGCCCGGGGCGGCGAGCCAGAGGTGCGTCAGCACGGCGAGGGCGACAAGCGCCAGGGGGAACCATTCCAGCGGCGCGAACGCCGGCACCATCGCCGCGCCGGCCACGAACGCGACGAGGAGGCGAAGCCGCATTACTTCGGCTTGTCGACGAGCAGCGTGTAGACGCGCCGGCTGTCGGCGCGCAGCACCTGGAAGCGGCAGCCCTCGATCACCACGGTCTCGCCGCGCTTGGGCAGGCGCCCGAGGTGCGCGATGAGCAGCCCCGCCACCGTGTCGTGTTCCTGGTCCGAGAAGCCGGTGCTGAAGGCCGCGTTGAAGTCGGCGATCTGCGTGAGCGCCTTGACGCGGTAGCGGCCGCCCGGCTCGAGCAGGATGTTGTCGCTCGCCTCGTCGAAGTCGTACTCGTCCTCGATGTCGCCGACGATCTGCTCGAGCACGTCCTCGATGGTCACCAGGCCCGC
>DASWBP010000282.1:0-4079 GCA_036390555.1 Burkholderiales bacterium
TGACCGCGATCGACACCGCCACCGAGTCGCTCGCCTACTACGTGGTGCAGGTGGAGAAGTTCCTCGCGCGCTACGACGCGCTCGCCAGGGAGATCGGCGAGGGCGCGGTCCGCGACCGCTGGGACGACTACGAGCGCGAGATCGCCGAGGAGTTCCTCGCGCACGCACGCGCGATCCGCGGCGAGCGCAGGGAAGCGGCGCGCGAGGGCCGCGCGCCGCGCATCGTCGAGCTGTTGCAGCACTGGGGCGGCGTGACCATCGCCTATCGCCGGCGGCTCGTCGACAGCCCGTCGTACACGCTGAACCACGAGGAAGTCGAGAAGGCGCTCGAGGAAGGCATCTGGTTCGCGGAGAACCTCGCCCCCGCGGCGGTCGACGTGGATCACTACGGCGCCGCGCGCGGCATTCGCCTCAAGCACGCGCCAAGCGGCAAGGAGCACTGGCTCCCGGCGCATACGGTGTTCGTCGCCGCCGGTACGCAGCCCAACACCGTGCTCGCGCGCGAGCATGCGGCGCAGTTCAAGCTCGACGGCAAGTACTTCGCCGCCTGCGACGAGACCGGGAACCCGGTGAAGCCGCAGCCCTCAACCTCCAAGCCGGGCGACGTGCGCGTGCTGCTCTCGCGCCAAGCCGACGGGCGCTGCGTGAGCTTCTTCGGCGACGTGCATCCCTCTTACTTCGGCAACGTCGTCAAGGCGATGGGCTCGGCCAAGCAGGGCTACCCGGTGGTGTCCCGCGTGCTCACCGCGCGCGCACCGGCGAACAGGTCGCTGCGCGAGTCATTCTTCGCCTCGCTCGCGGACCAGCTCGTCGCGACGGTCGAGCGCGTGGAGCGCCTCACGCCGACGATCGTCGAAGTCGTGATGCGTGCGCCGCTGGCCGCGCGCAAGTTCCAGCCCGGCCAGTTCTACCGCCTGCAGAACTTCGAGTCGCTCGCCCCAGTCGTGCGCGGTACGCGAATGCAGATGGAGGGCCTCGCCATGACGGGCGCCTGGGTGGACCGCGACAAGGGCCTCGTTTCCATCATCGCGCTCGAGATGGGCGGCTCGAGCGACCTTTGCGCGATGCTGCAGAAGGGCGAGCCAGTAATCCTGATGGGCCCGACCGGCACGCCTACCGAGATCGCCGCGGGCGAGACGGTGCTGCTCTGCGGCGGTGGCCTGGGCAATGCAGTGCTGTTCTCGATCGGCGCGGCGTTTCGCGCCGTGGGCTCCAGGGTCCTCTACTTCGCCGGCTACAAGAAGATGCAGGACCGCTACAAGGCGGACGATATCGAGCGCGCCGCCGACGTCGTGGTCTGGTGCTGCGACGAGGAGCCCGGCTTCGAGCCGCGCCGGCCGCAGGACCGGCGCTTCATCGGCAACATCGTGCAGGCGATGGACGCCTACGCCGAGGGACGCCTGGGCGCGCCCTCGATCCGGCTGGAGGACGCCGACCGCATCATTGCCATCGGCTCGGACCGCATGATGGCGGCGGTGGCGCGCGCGCGGCACGCGCTGCTCAAGGATCATCTCAAGCCCGGCCACCTCGCCATCGGCTCGATCAACTCGCCGATGCAGTGCATGATGAAGGAGATCTGCGCGCAGTGCCTGCAGCCGCACCGCGACCCGCAGACCGGGCAGACGAGCTACGTCTTCTCCTGCTTCAACCAGGACCAGCCCCTCGACCGCGTCGAGTTCAGCGTGCTCAACGACCGCCTGAAGCAGAACTCCCTCGCCGAGAAGCTCACCGCCAGGTGGCTGCAGCGCTGCATGCCGGAGCTGCGCAAGCTGCGCAAGTTCGTGTAGTGAGCGATCCGGACTTGGACTGAGGCTGCAAAAGCGGGCAGCATAGCCACATGTCCGACTACGCCAGGCCATCCCGGCTGCGCGAAGCGCTCCAGATCCTCGCGCGCGCACCGCGGCCGGTGCTGGCGGGCGGCACAGACTTCTATCCGGCGCGCGTAGGCCGCGCGCTGCCGCCGCAGGTCCTGGACATCACGGGCCTGCGCGAGCTGCGCGGCATCGTGGCACGTGCGGCGCACTGGCGCATCGGCGCCTGCACCACCTGGTCGGAGGTGCTCGCCGCGAAACTGCCGCCGCTCTTCGATGGCCTGAAGCTTGCCGCGCGCGAAGTCGGCGGCGCACAGATCCAGAATGCGGGCACTATCGCGGGCAACCTGTGCAACGCTTCGCCCGCCGCCGACGGCGTGCCCGCCCTGCTCGCCCTCGATGCGCAGGTCGAGATTGCGCACGCCGACGGGCAGCGCCGGCTGCCGCTCGGCGAATTCATCCTCGGGCCACGCAAGACCGCCTTGCGGCCGGGCGAGCTCGTCGCCGCCGTGCTGGTGCCACGCCCGAAGTCGCCGGCCGTCAGCCACTTCCTCAAGCTCGGTGCGCGCCGCTACCTGGTGATCTCCATCGCCATGTCCAGCGCGGTAATCGAGCACAAGGCGGGCAAGGTGCGGGCCGCGCGCGTGGCCGTCGGCGCCTGCTCGCCGGTCGCGGTGCGCCTGCCCGCCCTCGAGGCGGACCTGCGCGGCCAGCGCTTTGACGCGGCGCTTGCCGATCGCGTGCAGGCTCGCCACTTCGCAGCGCTCGCACCGATCGCGGACGTGCGCGCGAGCGCCGAATACCGGCTGCAGGCCGCGCTCGAGCTCGTGCGGCGCCTCTTGAGGGAGATGGCGTGAACCGCCCGCGCGCCGACTTCCTTGCCGGCACGCAGGTTACCGAGCTGCGCGTCAACGGCCGAATCGTGAAGAGCCGCGCCCCGCGCGTGGCGCGCCTTGCCGACGTGCTGCGCGACGAGCTCGGGCTCACCGGCACCAAGATCGGCTGCAACGCGGGCGATTGCGGCGCGTGCACCGTGCTGCTGGACGGCCGGCAGGTGTGCGCCTGCCTCACGCCGCTCGGGCAGGCGGAAGGCCGCAGCGTCACCACCGTGGAGGGCCTCGCGCGCAACGGCCGGCTCGCGATGCTGCAGGTCGCCTTCCAGAATCACGGCGCGGCGCAGTGCGGCATCTGCACGCCGGGCATGTTGATGGCTGCCGCCGACCTGCTCGCGCGCAGGCGCAGGCCCACGGCGGAGGAAGTGAAGGACGCACTCGGTGGCGTGCTGTGCCGCTGCACCGGCTACCAGAAGATCATCGAAGCGGTGCTCGACGTCGCCAACCGGCCGGCGCTCGCCGCCTCCCCGCCCGCAGGCAAGGCGCTGGGTGCGCGCGCCGGCAAGGTGGACGGCATCGCCAAGCTCACCGGCGCGGAGAAGTACGGAGCGGATGCAGTCCCCGCCGACGCGCTGTGGCTGCGCGCCATCCGCTCGCCGCACCATCGCGCGCGCTTCAAGCTTGGTGATCTCGAGGCCTTCCTGAGGTCGCATGAGGGTCTGGTGCGCGTGCTCACGGCGCGCGACGTCCCTTCGAACGGCTTCGGCATCTATCCCCACATCAAGGACCAGCCAGTGCTTGCCGAGGGCGAAGCGCGCTTTCGCGGCGAGGCGGTGGCCGCGGTAATCGGCACGCGTTCGGCTATCGAAGCGCTCGATGAAGCAGCATTTCCCGTCGCATGGGAGCCGCTGCCCCCTATTTTGGGTCTCGACGCCGCAATGGCCGATGGCGCGCCGCTCGTGCAGTCGGAAAAAGCCGGCAACCTGCTGCTCGACGGCGGCGTGCGGCGCGGCAACGTCGCAGAGGCATTCGCCGAATGCGCAGCCATCGCCGAAGGCACTTTCGAGACTGCCTTCGTAGAGCACGCCTATATCGAGCCCGAGGCCGGCTGGGCGCGCGTTGTGAACGCGCGGATCGAAGTGCACGTGACGACGCAGACGCCCTACATGGATCGTGACGAAGTGGCGGTCGTCCTGCGGCGCGACCCCGGCGCGGTGCGCATCGTGCCGACGGCCTGTGGCGGCGGCTTCGGCGGCAAGCTCGACATGTCGGTCCAGCCCCTTGTCGCGCTGGGCGCGCTCCTCACTGGCAGGCCGGTCGCGTGCGTCTACCACCGCCCGGAGAGCATGGCCTCGACCACGAAGCGGCACCCGGCACGCATCCGCGCGCGCTTCGGCTGCGACGGCCAAGGCCTGCTCACGGCGGTCGAAGTGGA
>DASWBP010000283.1:0-8777 GCA_036390555.1 Burkholderiales bacterium
TACGGGGCCCTCTTCATCCAGTTCGTGCCCAATGTGGCGGACGAGATCTCCAAGGCCGCCCCCTGGGCGATCTTTGGAATATTCCTGATCGGTTTCGTATACCTGATGCCGATGGGGGTTGCGGGCGCACTGCGCATGGCCCTAGCAAGGCTTGCGCGCAGGGCGCAGAATAAGTGACGAACCACATGACGAGGAGGAAACCATGAAGCTCGTACCCATCGCAGCGCTGCTCGCAGCCGCGCTGGCGTCCCCGGCCGCCCTGGCGCAGAAGAAGTACGACCCGGGCGCGAACGACAAGGAAATCCGCATCGGCAACACCAACCCGTACAGCGGGCCCGCGTCCGCCTACGGCACCATCGGCAAAGCCATCGGCGCCTACTTCAACATGGTCAACGACCAGGGCGGCATCAACGGCCGCAAGGTCGTCTGGGTCTCCTACGACGACGGCTACAGCCCGCCGAAGACCGTCGAGATGGTACGCAAGCTCGTCGAGCAGGACCAGGTGCTGTTCGTGTTCCAGACGCTCGGCACGCCGCCCAACACGGCGATCCACAAGTACATGAACATGAAGAAGGTGCCCCAGCTGCACGTCGCCACCGGCGCCACCAAGTGGAACGACCCGAAGAACTTCCCCTGGACCATGGGCTGGCAGCCGAACTACCAGACCGAGGGGCGCATCTACGCGCAGCACATCCTCGCCAACAACCCCAAGGCGAAGATCGGCATCCTCTACCAGAACGACGACTACGGTAAGGACTACCTGAAGGGGATGAAGGACGGCCTGGGCGACAAGGTGGGCATGATCGTCAAGGAGGTGTCCTACGAGGTGACCGACCCCACGGTGGACTCGCAGATCGTGCAGCTGCAGGCCTCGGGCGCGGACACGTTCTTCAACATCACCACGCCGAAGTTCGCCGCGCAGGCGATCCGCAAGGTCTACGACATCGGCTGGAAGCCGACGCACTACATCAACAACGTGTCGGCCTCCATCGGCTCGGTGCTCAAGCCTGCGGGACTGGAGAAGTCGGTGGGCCTGATTTCAACGCAGTATCTGAAGGACCCGCTCGACGAGCAGTGGAAGAACGACACGGCAGTGAAGGAATGGGAAGCCTTCATGAAGAAGTACTACCCCGAGGGCAATCTGGCCGACGCATCGAACATGTACGGCTACACCGTCGCGCAGACGCTGCACCAGGTACTGAAGCAAGCGGGCAACGACCTCACCCGCGCCAACATCATGAAGCAGGCTGGGTCGATGAAGGGTTACCGCGCGGAGACAATGCTGCCGGGCATCCGCATCAACACCGACGCGGGCGACTTCGCGCCGATCGAGTCGGTGCAGCTGATCCGGTTCGACGGCCAGCAGTGGAAGCGCTTCGGCCAGATCATGGGCAAGTAAGCGAGCCGGCACAGCAGCCTTACCCCGGGGGCGGGCGCGGAGCGTCCGCCCCTTTTTCTTTCCTCGCGCGCGGCGCTCGCGCCGCGCGCCGCCTAGCCCAGCTCTGGCCCCGCAGGGCAGAAGACGAGCATCGAATCGCCCGGCGCTACCGGCGCATCCCCCGCGCCATGCACCATGCGCGTAAAAGGCCGCTGGAACCTGAAGCCAAGCGATTCCAGCCAAGCGGCGATGCCGGGTTCGCGGTCGACGAGATCCAGATACACGGGCGCCGGCACGCGCGCGAGCGCCTCGGCAAGCAGGGTGCGCGCTGCGCCCCCCGAGCGCGCCACCAGCGGCCCGAGCTGGCGCGCCCCGCGCCCGTCGCGCCCCAGCAGATAGCCCGCGAGCGCGCCACTCTCCTCCGCCACCAGCGCCGCTTCCGGCAGGCGCGCGGCGAGCGAGCGCAGCACGCGCTCGCGGCTCGCGCCAAAGGCCCGCGCATCGAGCGCGAGGAGCGCCGGCCAGTCGGCGTCGCGCAGCGGGCGCACCCCGCTTGCGCGCTCAGGCGACGCGAGCGCTTCGTCCAGCTGGAAGCGCCGGAAGCCCCAGGTATCACGAAAGCCCTCCCGCACGTAGACCTCGCGCCCCGCTGGGGTGGCATCCAGGATCGGCGTCAGCTTGCGCCGCGCCAGATCGGCGAGCGCCGTGCGCAGCAGCCGCGTCGCGAAGCCGCGCCGGCGTTGCTCCGGCAGCACGAGCACCATGCTCACCCAGGAAAAGCGCCCATAGGGCAGCACCAAGGTCGAGGCGGCGAGCGTGCCGTCGGCGAGCGAGATGCCCCAGCCGCGGCCGACCTCGAGCATCAGGCGCCAGTCCGCCTGATTCTGGTTCCAGTTCGCCGCCTTGGAGAGCGCCTGGCACCCCGGCAGGTGCGCGGACGTGAGCGCGTGCTCAGTACTTTCCATCCCGCGCTTCGAAGTGCGTGGGCTTGCCGAGGCTCGCTCCTCCGCGCCGGATCCATTCCGCCTGCCAGTCGATCATCTGCGCGAGCGGCACGCGCGGCGCGCCGAACAGCGCTTGCGCGGCGCGCGTGTCCACCAGCCATGCGGTGCCCGCCTCCTTGCCGGTGATCGCCGGCGCCTTGCCGAAGCGCCTGCCGAACTCGCCCGCGAGCCAGCGCACGCTCACCACTTCGGGCCCGCTGACGTTGATCGGCGAGGCCGGGACCGTGCAGTGCGCGAGCAGGCGCAGCGCCTGCTCGTTCGCTTCACCCTGCCAGATGACGTTGACGTGGCCCATCGTCACGTCCACCGGCTCGCCGCGGAACACCTTCGCGCCCACATCGTGCAGGACGCCGTAGCGCATGTCGATCGCGTACTCAAGGCGCACCAGCCGCCCCGGCGTGCCATGCTTGAGCGAGCCGTAGGCGAAGGCCATCTCGCGCGCCACGCAGGAGGCGGCATAGTCGCCGGGCGGCGGCAGCGCCGGCGTGTCCTCCGCGGCCCCGCGGCCCGTGACGTCGGCGAAGGGATACACGCAAGCGGTCGAGAAGACGACGATGCGCGAGGCGTGGAAGGTCTCGGCGACCATCCAGGGCACGCCGGCGTTCATCGCCCAGGTGAAGGCGGGATTGCCTGCCGCGCCGAACTTGTGCCCGGCCATGAACACCACGTTCGGCGCGCGCGGCAGTCGCTCGAGCGCCGCGCGCTCGAGCAGGTCACAGGCGATGCACTCGACGCCTTGCGCCTCCAGTCTCGCGCGCAGATCCGCATCGGAGAAGCGCGCCACACCGATCACGCGCCGCTCCGGCGCCGCACGTTTCGCCATGCGCGCCAGCGTCGGCCCCATCTTGCCGCCGACGCCGAGCACCAGGATGTCGCCCGGCGCGCGCGCGAGGTCCGCCTCGAGCGCCGGCGTCGGGCGCGTCATGAACTCCTCCAGCGCCGCGCTGCTTTCGAAGTGAACCATCCGGGGAATTATAATCAGCCGCCATGGCCGCTCCGCGCATCAGGACCACCGTCGTCGGCTCCTATCCGGTGCCCGACTGGCTTGCGGCCGCGCCCTCCGAGCAGGCGCTCATCGACGCGACGCGCGTCGTGCTGCACACGCAGGAGCAGGCGGGCATCGACCTGGTGTGCGACGGCGAGCTCTACCGCTTCGACCTCAACCACCCCGAGACCAACGGCATGATCGAGTACTTCGTGCGGCCGATGTCAGGGGTGCGCGCCGACATCGGGTTCAGTGAATGGCTCGACTACGCGAAGGCCTCAGGCATGCGATTTCGCACGCGGCCGCCCGGCGTGGTGGTGGGATCGCTCGGCGCAGGCACGCTCAACCTGCCGATCCCCTGCGCGCGCGCCAAGGCGCTCGCCGCGCGGCCGTTCAAGTTCACGCTCACCGGCCCGCACATGCTGGCGAAGACGCTGCACGACACGCACTACGGCAGCCCGGAGAAGCTCGCGCACGCGATCGCAGGCGTGCTCGCCGAGCAGGTGAAGCGCCTGGACGCCGACGTGGTGCAGGTGGACGAGGCGAACCTGCCCGGCCATCCGCAGGAATGGAAGTGGGCGGCGGCGGCGATCAACAAGGTGCTGCGCGCGGTGCCGAAGAAGGCAAAGGCTGCCGTGCACCTTTGCTTCGGCAACTACGGCGGCCAGTCGATCCAGAAGGGCACGTGGGCGAAGCTGATGGACTACCTGAACGCCCTCGAGGCCGATCACGTCGTCATGGAGTGCGCGCACCGGCCGCCAGCTGAGCTCGCGGTGTTCAAGGAGCTGCGCAAGGACATCGGCCTGGGCCTGGGCGTCGTGGACATCAAGCGCACCGAGATCGAGACCGCCGACGAGATCGCGCGCGCCATCGAACGTGCCGAGAAGCTGCTCGGCCGCGGGCGCGTGAAGTACGTGCACCCTGACTGCGGCTTCTGGATGCTCAAGCGCAACATGGCGGACGGCAAGATCCGCGCGCTGGTCAAGGGCCGCGACTTGTACGAAGGCAGGTGAAAATCGGGGTCAGACCCCAATTTCCCTTGCGAGCGGAAATTGGGGTCTGACCCCTGATCGACCGCCACCGCCCTATCGCGCGCTCCTAGCGAAACAGGGCCTTGGCCCAGTTGGCGTCCCAGTCGGCGCCGGTAACGTCAGTCTCGCGGCCGTCGGGCTCGAAGAAGCGGTTGGGAATCTGGAAGATGGCGAGCATCAGGCCGCCCTGCGGGCCGCCCCAAGCGTCGTGCCGGCTGCCGGCCGGGCGCCAGACGAATTCGCCCGCCTTGCACTCCCCCTCGCCGCACACGAGGCTGCCCTCCAGGACGTAGGTCTGCTCGATCAGCACGTGCTCGTGGTCCGGAAGCTTCGCCCCCGGCGCCATCTTCATGAGCAGCGTCGCTACGCCGCTGTCGCGGTCGACGAGCAGCGTCTTGGTCTCGATGCCGGGAAAGCGTGTCTTCTCCCAGGGCAGGTTGGCCACCGCGACGAAGCGCGAAGCGAGCGGCGGCAGCCCCGTGTGGTTGGCTGCCTTGGGTGTGATGCCGGCCATAGCCCCTAACCTATAATTCCTGCGCGATGTCCGTCAACCCGGTCAAGCGCAAGCTCGCTGCAATCCTCGCCGCCGATGCGGTGGGCTACAGCCGCATGATGGCTGCCGACGAGGAGGGGACGATGAAGGTCCTCTCCGCGCACCGCTCGGTGATCGACGGCATCATCCAGTTCCACGAAGGCCGCATCATCAATACCGCCGGCGACAGCGTGCTCGCCGAGTTCGCCAGCCCGACGCAGGCGGTGCGCTGCGCGGTCGAGATCCAGGACGCGCTCAAGACGCGCAACGACGCGCTGCCAGAAGACCGCCGCATGCACTTCCGCATCGGCGTGAACCTCGGTGACGTGATGGTGAAGGGCGACGACCTGCTCGGCGACGGCGTGAACGTCGCCGCTCGCCTCGAGGGGATCGCCGAGCCGGGCAACATCTACGTCTCCTCGAGCGTCTACGACCAGATCGCCGGCAAGCTTGACCTCGCCTTCGTGGACCTCGGCGAGCAGGAACTGAAGAACATCGACAGACCGATCCGCACCTACCGAGTCGAGCGCGAGGGCCGGCGCGTCAAGGGGCCGGCGCGCAAGGCGGGCCGGGGCGCCGGCGCGTGGATCGGCGCGGCGCTCGCCATCGTGGCGGTGGGCGCCGCGGCAACTTGGTACGCGACGCAGCAATCGCGCAAGGACGAGGACGCGAGAGCAAAGGTCAGCGCCGATGCCGAGCTCGCCAAGGCGCGCGCGGAGGCGGAGGAAGCACGCAAGGCCGCGGCCGCCGCGACCTCGTCGGCCGAGGCGGCCAAGCGCGCGCTGGAAGAGCAGCGCATCGCGGAGACGCGCGCGCGCGCGCAAGCCGAGCTCGCCAATGCCCGCGCGGAAGCCGAGGCGACCCGGCGCAAGGCGCAGGCCGAGCTCGCGTCCGCCGAGGAAACGCGACGCGCTGCGGAAGCGGCCGCGAAGGCACGTGCCGCCGAGAAGCCCGCGGCGCTGGCGGCGGCCGCGGCCGTACCCGCTGCGAAGCCAGCTGCCGTCGCGGCGCCGAAGCCGCCGGCGGCGGCCAAGTGGGTCGGGACCTGGGCTTGCGCCGCCGCTGGGTCTACCCCGCCGGGTACTTTCGTGACGCCGGTCACGTCGGCCGGCAACGCCTACGAGCTTGCGGTGGGAAAGGCCGGACAGCCCGGATTCTTCCAGATGAAGGGCGCGCGGCAGCCCGACGGCAGCCTGCAGCTGGCGGGGACTGGCATCTCGTCACTGCCCGATTTCCGCGGCCAGACCTACAAGGCCACCGTTTCGGGCAAGTTCTCGGGCGAGCGCTACGTGGGCAGAGGCACGCTCGGCACGCGCGACTGCGCACTCATTCTGCAGACGGAAGCCGAGGCGGCACGCGAGGCGGCCGCGCAATCTGCGCCGTGGGCCGGAACTCTCGTCTGCGAGGCGGTCCTGTCCGATCCGCCCGGAGTCATCCCGATGGCGGTCACGGCAAATGGCCAGGAGTTCCAGCTGAGCCGCGGCACCGCCGGGCAACCTCGCTCGCTGCAGATGAACGGGCGCCGTGAAGCCGACGGCAGGATGCGAGTGGCCGGCGCGGGCATCTCCGGGATGAAGGACAACCTCGGCCAGGGCTACAAAGCGAGCTTCGACGGCAAGTTCGCGAGCGACCGCTACCAGGGACGCGGCAAGCTCGGCTCGCGCGATTGCTCGCTCATCATCGCGCGCCGCTAGGCCGCCCGGCGCGGCCGTGCCACCGCCACGATGCCGCAGGCATTCGCCTCATCCGAGTTCGCGCTGACGGCGGCCGCGACCGCTGTCGCTTTGCTCTTCCGGCCCTGGGAGGTGTTGCGCGCGCCCGCGCTGCGCGCACCGTGGCTCGCCGCGCTGGTCATCCTGCCGCTGCTCTGGGCGGCGCAGTTGCGGCTGCCCGCGGACTTTCCGGCGGCGCTCTCCGGCGCATGCCTCCTCGTGCTGATGTTCGGCTGGCCGCTGGCGACCGTGACCCTGTGTGGGGTGGCCGCCGCGGGCGCATCGCTGAGCGGCGGTGACATCCCGCATGCCCTGCAGCTCGCCGCGTGGAGCGGCGTCGTTCCCGCCAGCGCGGCGCTCGCGATCGGCATGGCGACGCGGCGCTGGCTGCCCAGGCACCTCTTTGTCTACATCCTCGCGCGCGCGTTCATCGGCACCGCGCTCGCGACGGTGATGGCGGCCGCACTGCGCGCCTGGCTCGGCGGCGGCGCGGCGGGCGCGCCTGCGCCGCAGATCTTTCCGGCCGCGTGGCTCATCGCCTGGGGCGAGGCGTTCCTCACCGGCGCGTTGACCGCGATCTTCGTGGCGTTCCGGCCGCAGTGGCTGCTCACCTACTCGGACGCGCGCTACCTGCCGCCGCCGCTAAGATAGCCGCATGGAAGTCCCCGTTATCCGTCTCGGGCCGGTCAGCGTCTATCTCGGCGAGAAATCCGGAAAGTACCCGGACGGCAACCAGGTCGTGGTGCGCGGCGCGGACTCGCTCGCCGCATTCGACACGCCGTTGGTGGCAAACCGGCTCGGCGACGAGTTCCTCGCCACGGATCTCGTCGTGCTCGGCCACGTGCACGAGGACCACATGGCGGGATTGCACCGCGTGCCGCATGCGCCGGTTTACGTGCACGAGGCGGACGCCGAGGCCGCGCGCAGCTGGCACGGCCTTGCGCGCCATTACGGTTACAGGCCCGCCGTCCTGGAGGGCATGCACGCCAAGGTCGAGCGCGAGTTCCACTATGTGCCGCGCCCGGATGCACTTGCCTACGCCGACGGCGCGCGCTGGGACCTCGGCGGCGGCGTCACGGTGCAGGCAATCCACGCGCCCGGACACACCAGCGGCCACTGCGTCCTGTTCGTGGAGCCCGGGGGCATCGCCTTCATCGGCGATATCGACCTTTCCTCCTTCGGGCCGTACTACGGCGATGCGACCTCGAGCCTTGCGGCGTTTCGCAGGACGCTCGCGCGCGTGAAGGACATCCCGGCCAAGGCCTGGATCACCTCGCACCACAAGGGCGTGATCACCAACCGCGAGCAGTTCCAGCAGCTGCTGACGGCGTTCGCCGCGCGGCTAGACGCGCGCGAGGAGGCGATTGCGGGATTCCTGCATGCAAGACCCGCGACGCTCGAGCAGCTGATCGCGCACCGCTTCGTCTATCCGCAGGGGCTGAACGAACTCTTCTTCGAGGACGTCGAGCGCCGCACCATCGCGCAGCACCTCGACTCGCTCGCCCAATCCGGCCGCGCCCGCCGCGACGGCGACACCTGGAGGGCGGTCTAGCGACTACTGGCGGTGCTCGCCCACCCGCACGATCTTCATCGTGTTGGTGCCGCCCGGCTTGCCGATCGGCTCGCCGATGGTGACGACGATCAGGTCGCCCTCCTTCACCACGCCGTTCTCCACCAGGACATTCTCGACCTCGTGCAGCAGCTCCTCGCGGTCGTGGCCCACGTACTTGACCATCAGCGGATAGACGTCGCGGAACAGCGCGCAGCGGTAGCGGGTGTGCGTCTGCGCGGTGAGCGCGTAGATCGGCACGCCGCAGTTCAGGCGCGAAATCCACAGCGCGGTCGAGCCCGACTCGGTGAGCGTGGCGATGGCCTTCACCTTGAGGTGAAAGGCCGTGAACAGGCCCGCCATGGCGATCGACTGGTCCACGCGCGTGAACACGCGATTGAGGAAGTCCTGGTCCAGGCTGATGGCCTGCGTCTGCTCCGCCTCGAGGCAGATGCGGTCCATCGCCTCGATGGTCTCCACCGGGTACTTGCCGCTCGCCGACTCGGCCGAGAGCATTACCGCGTCGGTGCCGTCGAGCACCGCGTTGGCGACGTCCGAGACTTCCGCGCGGGTCGGCACCGGGCTG
>DASWBP010000284.1:0-2357 GCA_036390555.1 Burkholderiales bacterium
ACTGGTGCTCGCCCGGCTGCTCGGGCGCCGCGAAGCGGAACACGTGGTTGCGGTGCTTCACCTCGCGCGCCTCCCAGACGAAGGCGTCCCCCGCGACCCGCGTCCAGTAGCGCGGTGCGCCCTCCACCGCGGGATCGGGCAAGTGCAGCTCGATGCGGTCGATGCTCGGAAACGCGATCTCCAGGATCAGCTCCTCGCCGGCCGGCGCCCCGCCGGGCAGCGAGAAGCGCAACCACCACGCCGAGCGCGAATAGCCGAAGTTCAGGGGATCGGAGCCCGCTGGGGCGAAGCGTTGCGCATGCTCGGGCTGGCGCACGTCCGACAGGCGCAGGCTCCCCGACGGGTCCTCCAGCACCTCGACGAAGGCGCCCAGCGACACGCGGCCGTCCGCGCCCGGCAGGGGCGCCGGACCGCGCGCGAGTGCCGCGGACGCGAAGATAAGCGCTGCCAGGATTGCAAGAGCGCGCGGCATGGAGCGGCGGATGATAGTCCGCCGAGGAACTCCCTGCACAGCGTCGCGCGGCAGCTCGCGTGCTGCGGCGCACCGCGCTTGCGCTAAGATGCGCGCCTCCATGCGCGCTATCCAGATCGAGAAGCCCGGCGGGCCCGAAGCGCTGCGACCCACGCAGCGCCCGCGTCCGGAACCGAAACCCCACGAGATCCTCGTCAAGGTCGCCGCCGCGGGCGTGAACCGCCCGGATGTGCTGCAACGCATGGGCCTGTACGCAGTGCCGCCCGATGCCTCCGACCTGCCCGGCCTGGAGATCGCCGGCGAGGTCGTCGCCTGCGGCAGCGCAGTGAAGCTGTGGAAGGCGGGCGACAAGGTCTGCGCGCTCACGCATGGCGGCGGCTACGCCGAGTATTGCGTGACGCCCGAAGTGCAGGCGCTGCCGGTGCCCAAGGGCCTCTCGATGGTGGAGGCCGCGTCGCTCCCCGAGACCTTCTTCACCGTCTGGTCGAATGTCTACGACCGCGGGCGCCTCGCACCCGGGGAGACGCTGCTCGTGCAGGGCGGCAGCTCGGGCATCGGCGTCACCGCGATCCAGATGGCAAAGGCGACCGGCAACCGCGTCTTCGCCACCGCAGGCACCGACGAGAAATGCGCGGCCTGCGTGAAGCTCGGCGCCGAAGCCGCCTTCAACTACAAGACGCAGGATTTCGTCGCGGGCGTGAAGGCTGCGACCGGCGGCAAAGGCGTGGACGTGATCCTCGACATGGCGGCAGGCGATTTCGTACCGAAGGAGCTGAAGGCGCTGGCCGATGACGGGCGGCTCGTCTTCATCGCCTTCCTGCGCGGCATGAAGACGGAGCTCGACGTCAACGAGCTGATGCGCCGGCGCCTGACGCTCAGCGGCTCCACGCTGCGCCCGCGCACGGTCGAGTTCAAGGGCGCGATCGCCGCGAGCTTGAGGAGCCGCATCTGGCCGCTCATCGAGGCGGGCAGGATCAAGCCGGTGATCTTCAAGACTTTCCCGCTCGAGCAGGCCGCCGAGGCGCACCGGCTGATGGAGTCGAGCGCGCACATCGGCAAGATCGTGCTCACGCTCTAGGCGAGCGTCCGCGCGGGCCGCCTGGCATCTTCCCGACATGCGCCGCGCCACCGACTGCCTGCTCGTCGTCGACGTCCAGAACGACTTCATGCCCGAGGGCGCGCTCGCCGTGCCGAGGGGCGACGAGATCGTGCCGCTCGTCAGCCGCCTCGCCGCGCAGTTCGCCGTCGTGGTGCTGACGCAGGATTGGCATCCTGCCGGTCACGCCTCGTTCGCTTCGAGCCACCCCGGCCGCAAGCCCTACGAGAAGATCCGGCTGGCCTACGGCGAGCAGATCCTCTGGCCCGACCACTGCGTGCAGGGAACCTTCGGCGCCGCATTCCACGCGGGGCTGGACATCCCGCACGCGCAGCTTGTCATCCGCAAGGGCCACCACAAGAAGGTGGACAGCTACTCGGCCTTCCTTGAAGCCGACCGCAAGACGAAGACAGGCCTGGACGGCTATCTCAAGTCGCGCGGCGTGAAGCGCGTCTACTGCGCGGGCCTCGCCACCGACTTCTGCGTGTCCTGGACCACGACGGATGCGCGGCGCTTCGGCCTGCAGGCCGCGGTGATCGAGGACGCCTGCCGCGCGATCGACACCGCCGGCTCGCTCGCCGCCGCCTGGCAGGCGATGAAGAAGGCCGGCGTCAGGCGCGTTTCTTCCGGCGCGCTGCTCTAGCTTCTCGCGCAGCTGTCCCGGTCGGCGCCTCCGCGTGCGCCGGCGCCTCGTCCTCGTCGCCCGCCGCCTCGCGCTTGAGCCACGCGACGAAGTCGGCCACCTCCGGCCGGCCCTGCGCGTGCGATGACACGATGGCGTAGTAGGCG
>DASWBP010000285.1:0-3408 GCA_036390555.1 Burkholderiales bacterium
GGCATCGTGCACCAGGTGAACCTCGAGTACCTGGCGCGCGGGGTACACAGGTCGAAGGACGGCGTCTATTACCCGGACACGCTGGTGGGCACCGACAGCCACACCACGATGATCAACGGCATCGGCGTGGTGGGCTGGGGCGTGGGCGGCATCGAGGCCGAGGCCGGCATGCTCGGCCAGCCGGTCTACTTCCTCACGCCGGACGTGGTGGGCGTGAACCTGAAGGGCAAGCTGCATCCCGCGGTCACGGCGACCGATCTCGTGCTGACGGTCACGGAAATGCTGCGCAAGGCCAAGGTCGTAGGAAAGTTCGTCGAGTTCTTCGGCGAAGGCACCGCCTCGCTCAATGTCACCGACCGCGCCACCATCGCCAACATGGCGCCCGAGTACGGTGCGACGATGGGATTCTTCCCGGTGGACGACAAGACGCTCGAGTACTTCAAGGGCACCGGCCGCACGCAGGACGAGATCGACGCCTTTGCCGCGTACTTCAAGGCGCAGGGCATGTTCGGCGTGCCGAAGAAGGGCGACATCGATTACAGCCAGTCCCTCGAGCTCGACCTCTCCACCGTGATGCCCTCGCTCGCGGGCCCCAAGCGCCCGCAGGACCGCATTCCCCTGGAGCGCGTGAAGTCCACCTTCGCCACGCTCTTCTCCAAGCCGGTGGCGGAGAACGGCTTCGCGAAGAAGTCCGAGGACCTCGGCAGGGCGCACAAGGCCTTCGACGGCACCGAGATCCGCAACGGCGACGTGCTGATCGCCGCCATCACCTCGTGCACCAACACCTCCAACCCCGGGGTGCTGCTCGCCGCGGGCCTGCTCGCCAAGAAGGCGGTCGAGCTCGGCCTCTCGGTCAAGCCGCACATCAAGACCTCGCTCGCGCCGGGATCGCGCGTCGTCACCGAATACCTCACCAAGGCGGGGCTGTTGCCCTATCTCGAGAAGCTCGGCTTCAACGTCGCCGCCTACGGCTGCACCACCTGCATCGGCAACGCCGGGCCGCTCGCGCAGCCGATCGAGGAGGCGATCGTCAAGAACGACCTCGTCTGTGCGGCAGTGCTCTCGGGCAACCGCAACTTCGAGGCGCGCATCCACGCCAACATCCGCGCCAACTTCCTCGCCAGCCCGCCGCTGGTGGTGGCCTACGCCATCGCCGGCACCATGCTGCGCGACTTCCGCACCGAGCCGCTCGGCAAGTCGAAGGACGGCCAGGACGTCTACATCGGCCACATCTGGCCGACCGCCGACGAAATAAAGGCGCTGATGAAGCTCGCGATGGACGCACCGACCTTCCGGCGCCTCTACTCGAATCTCGCCGATGCGAACCCGCTGTGGAAGAAGGTGTCGGCGCCCTCCGGGCAGGTCTACAGCTGGCCGAAATCCACCTACATCGCCGAGCCGCCCTTCTTCCAGGACTTCTCCATGCAGCCCGGCAGCACGGGCAACATCTCGGATGCGCGCATCCTCGGCATCTTCGGCGACTCGGTCACCACCGACCACATTTCGCCCGCGGGCTCGATCAAGCCCACCTCCCCCGCCGGCATCTACCTGCAGGAGCACGACGTGGCGGTGGCCGACTTCAACTCCTACGGCGCGCGCCGCGGCAACCACGAGGTGATGATGCGCGGCACCTTTGCCAACGTGCGCATCAAGAACCTGATGCTCGGCGGCAAGGAAGGCGGCCTGACCCTTTTCAAGGGCCAGGAGCTGCCGATCTACGACGCCGCCATGCGCTACATCGCCGAGCGCACGCCCACCGTGGTGTTCGGCGGAGAGGAATACGGCACCGGCTCATCGCGCGACTGGGCGGCGAAGGGCACGCAGCTCCTCGGCGTGAAGGCCGTAGTGGCGCGCAGCTTCGAGCGCATCCACCGCTCCAACCTCGTCGGCATGGGCGTGCTGCCGCTGCAGTTCCTCGGGCAGGATTCCGCGCAGTCGCTCGCCCTCAAGGGCGACGAGCTCATCGACATCACGGGGCTGGAGGACATCCGGCCGCAGCAGGAACTGACGCTCGTCATCCGCAAGGCGGATGGCGCGCGGCGCGAGCTGAAGGTGAAGTCGCGCATCGACACCGCGATCGAGGTGGACTACTACAAGCACGGCGGGATCCTGCCCTACGTGCTGCGCGAGCTCATCTCCAAGGCCGGCCCGGCGAAGGCCAAGGCCGCGTAGCGCAAACGTGGTGACGGGCGCGGAGCCCGGTGGCGGCGCTCTCCCCAGCGCCATCGCCTGCGCGCCGCGTGGGCTCGATGTTCCGTCGACCTCAGCTGCCGGCCGCCAGCCGCGCAAAGACGCGCTGCGCCGCGTCGAGGCGATCGAGATACGCACGCACGTCGTGGTCGCCGCAGCGCTGGCCATCGGTCAGTCGGAAACCGCGCTTCGCATACGCCTCGCCGGCGCCCGCGCCGCACAGGTGGATCATCCCGGCGAGGCCCTGCTTCTGCTGGAGTGTCGCTGCGCCGATGCGCTGGCGCACGAGGATGCGCGCGACGCTGACCTCCAGGTAGGCCGATGTCAGCTCGACCGCGTGGCTCGGCACGGTGCGGAAATACAGGGCGTTGAACCAGCACGACCGCAGGTCGTGCCACGGTCCGTCCGCGGCGACCGCGTGATCGTGGATGCAGTAGCGCTTTGCCTCGGCGAAGGTGGCGTCGGTGATCTGGTACATGCCGACCGCGCTCGACGCCGGCCGGTAGACCCCAAACGGGTCCGGTGCCGCCTGCCAGCGCCAGTATGTGCGGGCGACGGGGTTGCCGGCGGCCTCGACCTGGGCAAGCGCGGCGAGGAGCTCGGGCGTGATCGTGCTCGTGGCGTGCGCCCGGAAGATCGGCGAATACGACTGCCAAGTCTCTTGCGGGGTCTTGTGGAGCATGCCGCTGACGGGGAAGAAAAGCTCGGTCGGCTTGCGCGCGACCTGGACGACCGCGTTGACGGCGAACCAGAGCGCGAGCAAGGCGATCGCACTGATTCCGATCTGCATCGCCAGCGGGAGGGCGCGGAAAGCCCGCAGCACCCGCCGGCGCGTCGCGGATCGCGGCCAGGCGCGGAAGCGGCGCCGCCGGGTTCTGGTCAGAGCCGCTGTTCCATGGACAGTGCGCTGGAGCGTAGAGCGTTCAGGCTTTCACGCCTTGCTGACCGATACCCGATGGACCGCGCATCGCCGAAGAGCCGTTGTGCCAGGCGGCGTCTCGCGCCAATACCCCGCGCAAGCGGCCGAACGCAGCCCGCGCTGTGGTCGGCCGGTCGCACAGCGTGGCTTTCCCGTCGCAGTACGGTACGCGAGTCGAACCCTTCCTTCAAATCCGGAGCCGCAACGACGACT
Organism: Burkholderiales bacterium; assembly: GCA_036390555.1. Classification (GTDB taxonomy): domain Bacteria; phylum Pseudomonadota; class Gammaproteobacteria; order Burkholderiales; family SG8-39; genus JAABQT01. The sequence goes on from DASWBP010000285.1 coordinate 3,323, forward strand.
GCCTGAAAATGGGGTCAGGGCCGAATTTCCGCTGGCAAGGAAAATTCGGCCCTGACCCCAATTTTTCGCAATACCTGGCTGGTGCG
>DASWBP010000286.1:0-1937 GCA_036390555.1 Burkholderiales bacterium
AGTCCGCTTACCTGAAATTGACGCCCGAAGGATTCGAGATTGTCGCGATGTACCGGACCACGAGAATCAAGTGGTCGGACGTCGAAGGCTTTTATGTGGGCAGCGTCAGTGGCGCGAAGATGATCGGCATCGCCTACAGCCCCGGGTACCAGAAGCAGAAGGCCGGCCGCGCGGTCGCGTCCCTCCTGTCGGGAATGGAAGGTGCGATCGCCGACAGCTATACCGCCCCGGTGGAGGAAGTGTGCCGCGCCTTGAACGAGTGGAAGGCCCGCTTCGGCAGCCCGCGCCGTTGACTCCGGGGCGCTCGAACGGGCCGGCGCCGCCCGGCCTGGCACAGATGCGCGAGGCGACCGCGCGCGGCTAGGTCGCCGCGCCGTAGAACGCGTAGCGCGTGCCCTTCACCGCCTTCGACGCGTACATCGCCTTGTCGGCGAGCGCGATGAGCGCCTCGGCGTCCTCGGCGTCGTCGGGGTAGATGCTGATGCCGATCGAGCAGCCGATGCTCGCCGGCCCGCCCTCGAGCGCCATCGGCACGCTCACCATGTCGCCGACCTTCTCCGCCACCATCGCGGCGTCCTCCGCGCGGTCGAGCTCGCCGGCGAGGATCACGAATTCGTCGCCGCCGTAGCGCGCCACGGTGTCCGAGCCGCGCACGCTGGTGCGCAGGCGCGCGGCGAGCTGCACCAGCGCCTGGTCGCCCGCCGGGTGGCCGCGCGTGTCGTTGATGCGCTTGAACTCGTCGAGGTCCACCATCATCACCGCGACCTTCTTGCGGTTGCGCTTGGCCAGCTCGAGCGCGAGGGCGAGGCGCTGCTGCATCGACGTGCGGTTCGGCAGCCCGGTGAGCGCATCGTGCTGCGCCATGAAGCGCAGGTGCTCCTCCTGCTTCCGCAACTGCTCCATCAGCTGCTCTCGGTCGGTGGCCTCCGTGCGCAGCCGCTCGTTGGCGCGGTTGAGCTCCGCGGTGCGCACGGCGATACGCGTCTCGAGCTGGCGCTCGTTCTCGCGCGTCGCCTCGAGCAGCAGCTCGTGCGCCGCCAGCGAGTCCGCGTGCGCCTGGGCGCGCTCGCGGCGCAGCATGGTGATGCGGTCGGCAAGCGCGAAGGACAGCAGCAGCACGTCCAGCGCGAAGCCGATGTGCAGGCCGTAGATGGTGATGAAATTCGTCGGCACCAGCGCGAAGTTGCGCAGCGCCCCGAACAGGATGAAGCCGAGCAGCCCAGCCCAGGCGAGCAGGAAGTAGCGCGCCGGCCGGTAGCCGTCGAGCAGGGCGCGCACCGCGACGCCGGTGGCGATCGCCGCAGTGACGAAGCCGAGCACCGAGATCGTGCGCAGCACCCCCCCGTAATCGAGCGGCCAGCCCGTGGCGGCGCTCGCGGCGAGCAGGCCGCCGCCGGCGGCGACCGCGCGCAGCACCCAGGCGGCGCGCGGAGCGATGCGGCGCATGTCGAGAAACGCGTAGGCGAAGAGCGCACCGAGCGCGAGCGTCAGGGAGAGCGTCATCGCCACCGCGTGGTTCGCCGCCCAGACGCTGCCCGGCCACAGGTACTGGAAGGCGAGCCCGTCGTAGCCGAGCAGGAAGATGCCGAATGCCGTGGCATACAGAACGTAGACGAGGTAGAGCCGGTCCTGCACCGCCACGAACAGCATCAGGTTGTAGAGCACCAGTGCGAGCGCCAGGCCGTAGAACAGCCCGAGCAGCAGCTGCACGTCGCGGTCGCGCTTGGCGAATTCCTCAGGACGCCACAGCGACAGCGGCACGGTGAGCACGCTCTGCGACTGCACGCGCAGGAAGTACTGGTGCTCGCCCGGCTGCTCGGGCGCCGCGAAGCGGAACACGTGGTTGCGGTGCTTCACCTCGCGCGCCTCCCAGACGAAGGCGTCCCCCGCGACCCGCGTCCAGTAGCGCGGTGCGCCCTCCACCGCGGGATCGGGCA
>DASWBP010000287.1:0-20653 GCA_036390555.1 Burkholderiales bacterium
TCCATGGACATGATCTGCGTGGACATCAGCAACATCGAGGAGGCCTACATCGGCACGCCGGTGACGCTGTGGGGCGAGGGCCTGCCCGCGGACGAGGTGGCGGCGGCGGCCGGTACGGTGAGCTACGAGCTTCTCTGCGCGAGCCGGTGCACGAGGAAGACTAGGGCGCGAGAAGGCCGTGGCCAAGGCGAAATCGGTCTATGTGTGCTCGCAGTGCGGCGCGACCGCGCTCAAGTGGATGGGCATGTGCCCGTCCTGCGGCGAGGCGGGCACGCTCGCCGAGCAGGCCGCCGAGCGCGGTGCGCGCGCGATCGGGCCCGCCGCGAGCCCCGTGGCGCTCTCGCGCGTGCAGGCGCGCGAAGCCGAGCGGCTCTCCAGCGGCCTTGCCGAGCTCGATCGCGTGCTGGGCGGCGGGCTGGTAGTGGGCCAGGTAGCGCTCATCGGCGGCGATCCTGGGATCGGCAAGTCCACGCTGCTGCTGCAGTCGCTGGCGGCCCTTGGAACGACGCACAAGGTGGTGTACGTCTCCGGCGAAGAGTCGGCGGAGCAGGTGGCGCTGCGCGCGCGGCGCCTGGGGCTGGACGCGGCGGCCGTAGGGCTGCTCGCCGAGATCCAGCTCGAGCGCATCATTGCCGCGCTGGAAGCGGCGCGACCCGAGGTCGCGGTGGTGGACTCGATCCAGACCTTGTGGTCGGAGGCGCTCGAGTCCGCGCCGGGCTCGGTCGCGCAGGTGCGCGAGTGCGCGGCCCAGCTCACGCGCTTCGCCAAGAAATCCGGCACGGCGCTCTTCATCATCGGCCACGTCACCAAGGAGGGCGCGATCGCGGGCCCGCGCGTGCTCGAGCACATCGTCGACACGGTCCTTTATTTCGAGGGCGACCCGAACTCTTCCTTCCGGCTGGTGCGCGCGATCAAGAACCGCTTCGGCGCGGTGAACGAACTGGGCGTCTTCGCGATGACCGACAAGGGCCTGCGCGCCGTGGCGAACCCCTCGGCGCTGTTCCTGCAGCGGCACGAGAAGGACGTCGCCGGCTCCTGCGTGCTCGCGACGCTCGAAGGCACCCGCCCGCTGCTGGTCGAGATCCAGGCGCTGGTGGATGCGGCGCATGCGCCAAATCCGCGGCGGCTGTCGGTGGGCCTGGAGCAGAACCGGCTCGCCATGCTGCTCGCCGTGCTACACCGGCATGCCGGCATCGCCACCATGGACCAGGACGTGTTCGTGAATGCCGTCGGGGGCGTGCGCATCGGCGAGCCGGCGGCAGACCTTGCGGTGGCGCTCGCCATCGTCTCCTCGCTCACCGACCGGCCGATCCCGGGCAAAGTGCTCGCCTTCGGCGAGATCGGCCTCGCGGGCGAGGTGCGGCCGGCGCCGCGCGGCCAGGATCGGCTGAAGGAAGCGGCCAAGCTCGGGTTCGAGAAAGCGATCGTGCCGAAGGCCAACGCGCCCAAGGCGAAGCTCGCCGGGCTCGACGTCTTGCCTGTCGAGCGCGTCGATCAGGCCGTGCAACTGCTGCGCAACCTGTGAAGGTCGCCGCGGTCACCGGAGGCGCTCAGGGAATCGGCCGCGCAGTGGCGCTGCGCTTTGCGCGCGCTGGCTACGCGGTGTCCATTGCCGACCCCGACGAGGACGCGGGGCGGGAGGCCGCAGGACTCGTCGAGAAGCAGGGCACGCGCGGCCTGTTCCTGCGCGCCGACGTGGCCGATGCGGCGCAGGTCAAGCGCTGGGTGGAGGAGACGGTGCGCGTGCTGGGCTGCCCGGATGCGCTCGTCAACAACGCCGGCATCGGCCGGCGCGCGCCGTTTCTCGAGCTGCGGGCGGAGGACTTCGACCGCGTCATTGCGGTCAATCTGCGCGGCACCTTTCTTTGCTCTCAGGCGGTGGCGCGCAGCATGGCGGCGCGCGGCAAGGGCGGCGCCATCGTCAACATCGCCTCGACGCGCGCCTTCATGTCCGAGCCGGGCACCGAGGCCTATACCGCATCCAAGGGCGGCATCGTCGCCCTCACGCACGGCATGGCGGTGAGCCTCGGGCCCTCCGGCATCCGCGTCAACTGCGTGAGCCCCGGTTGGATCGAAACGCGCGACTGGCAGTACACGCCGCGTGCCAGGACGCCCGTGCATTCGGAGCGTGACCGCCTGCAGCACCCCGTGGGCCGGGTCGGCAAGCCCGAAGACATCGCGGAGGCCTGCTTATACCTCGTGGAGCAGGCGGGTTTCATGACGGGGCAGAACATCACGCTCGACGGCGGCATGACCGTCAAGATGATCTACGAGGAGTAGAGCCGCTCGGCGGCGCGCACGCCGCTGCGCGCTGCAGCCTCCAGCGTCGGCGGATACTCCGGGTCCATGTAGTCGCCCGCGAGGAACACGCCGGGGAGCGCCGTTTCCACCGGCGGCCGCGCCAAGCGGGCGTGCGCGGCGACGGTCGCGCGCTTTTCCGCGATGACGCGCGTCCACTGCGGCGCGGACAGGCCGGGTAGCGCCGCGGCAAGCTCCCGGTGGCAGGTGGCCGCAAGTTCCTCCTGGGTCATCTGCTGGTGGTCGCCCTGCGCGCTGATCACCGCGGCGAGCAGGCCCTTTTCGCCGGTAAGCCTGCCGCGGTCGAAAACCCACTGCACCAGCCCCTGCGCGAGGCCGAGCATCGGGAAGGGCAGGCGGGTGCGCGCGTCGTATTGCAGGTAGCAGGTGTAGATCGGCTGGTACGGGAACTCCACGGCGAGCGCCGGCGCGATCGCCTTCAACTGGTGCGGCCCGACGGCGAGGATCACGCGCGCAAACTGCTCGCGCAGCGCGCCGAGGTCGCGCACCGGCGTCTCGCAGCGCAGCTCCCCGCCGTTGCCGCGCAACCACTCGGCGGCGGGCTCCGGAAACAGCCTCGACAGATCCACGCAGGGCAGGATCAGGTCGCTCGCCTGCGCATCGCCGCCGAGCGTGTCGCGCAGCACCGTGAGAAACACGCGCGCCGAGGCCTGCTCCGGGGGAGTGTTGAGTGCAGAGATGCAAAGCGGCCGCCAGAGGTAGTGGCCGATGCGCCCATGCTGGTGGTGCTCCTCGAGCAGCTGGCTCACGCTGCAGTCTTCCTCGAGCCGGAACGCCCGTCGGCGCAAGGCGCGCATGAAGCGCACCGCGCCAATGCGCTCGCGCCACGGGAGCCCGCCCGCGGCGAGCAACCCGGCAAGCAGCCCGAGCGGTGCGGGGAAGTAGAAGGCGCGGAACGCGAAGCCGTCGGCGTAGCGCAGCTCGAGCGGGATGCGCAGCACCGCACTGGCCGGCACGCCGACCTCGTGCATCAGCGAGAACAGCGTGCTGTAGGCGCCCACGAGAATGTGCTGGCCGTTGTCGAGCGTACGGCCCTCGGCGGTGACGCGGCGCGCCCGCCCGCCCGGCACCGGACCGGACTCGAACACCGTGACGGAGACGCCGCGTCGCGCAAGGGTGACCGCCGCCGCCATGCCGGCATACCCGGCGCCCACCACCGCCACGCGCTGCGCCGGCCCGCCTACGCCGTGACCCATGTCTTCCACGCGATCCAGAGCTTGCGTAGCGGCGTGAGCGACGTGCGCTGCGTGAGCACCTGAAAGCCATCGCGCTCGATCTCGGCGAGCAGCGCCGCATAGATGGCCGCCATGATGAGCCCCGGGCGCTGCGCGCGCCGGTCGGCCGCGGGCAGCGCGGCCATCGCCTTGGCGTAATGCGCGCGCGCACGTTCGGCCTGGAAGGCCATCAGTGCGCGGAAGGCATCGCTGTAACGCGCGCTCAGCAGGTCGGCGGCGGTGACATTGAAGCGCCGCAGGTCTTCCATCGGCAGGTAGATGCGATTCTTGCGCGCGTCCTCGCCCACGTCGCGGATGATGTTGGTGAGCTGGAAGGCGGTGCCGAGGCTCTTCGCGTATTCCAGGGTGCGCGCGTCCGTGTAGCCGAAGATGCCGGCCGCGAGCATGCCCACCACGCCCGCGACGTGGTAGCAGTAGCGCTCCAGGGCGGCGAAGTCCAGGTAGCGCGTCTGCGTAAGGTCCATCTCCATGCCGTCGATGATCTCGTTCAGCCGCAGCGCGGTAATGTTGAAGGGCACCAGCGTGGGCTGCAGCGCGCGGGTGACCGGATGCTGGGGATCGCCGGCGACCAGCCGCGCCACCTCCTGGCGCCACCACGCGAGCTTGGTGCCCGCCACCTGCGGATCGGCAGCGCCGTCCACCACGTCGTCCACCTCGCGGCAGAAGGCATAGAGCGCCGTGATTGCGCGGCGGCGCGCCGGGGGCAGGAAGACGAACGAGTAGTAGAAGCTGGATCCGCTTCCGGCAGCCTTCTGCTGGCAGTACTCGTCCGGCGTCATGATGGGGTCAGACCCCGCGGGGGTCAGACCCCGGTCTTGTCTGGTTGGGGTCTGACCCCGATCTTGACGTTGGCTCTGACACCGATCTTCCCACCGCGCGCATGAGCAAGAGTGGCCAATCAAACCACTTCAGCACCGGCCGCTGGCGGAACACGTCGTAGCCGACGGCCTCGATCTTCTCCAGGACGCGCAGTCCGCCGTGCACCGTGGTGCGGATCTCCAGGCCGATGCGCCCGGTGAGCGCGGCGCCGAGCGGCGCGCCGCCGAGCATGAGGGCGCGGGTGCGCTCGACTTGCCAGGCCATCAGCGCGCGCCATGCGTCGTCGCAGCGCTGCTCGGCGATGTGTGCCTCGCTCACGCCATGCGCAGCCATCTCATCCTGGGGCAGGTAGATGCGGCCCTTGGCGTAGTCCACGGCCACGTCCTGCCAGAAATTGACGAGCTGCAGGGCGGTGCAGATGGCATCCGATTGGTCCAGCTCCGTTTCAGACGTCTGTTTGAACAGTTCCAGCAGCAGCCGGCCTACGGGATTCGCAGAGCGCTTGCAGTAGTCGAGCACCTCGGTGAAGTCGGCGTAGCGCTTCTTCACCACGTCCTGCGCGAAGGCGTCGATCAGGTCATGGAACAGCGACTCCGATAGGGCGAACTCGCGGATGACGAACGCGACGTCCTCGAAAAGCGGCGTCTCGGGCCGGTCCAGGCGCTCCAGCGCATCGTGATAGGCCTGCAGCTTGGCGAGCCGCTCGGCGGGCGGGTCCTCGCCCTCGTCGGCGATGTCGTCGGCGCTGCGCGCAAAGCGATAGATCACCGCCACGGGCACGCGCAATTCGGCCGGCAGCAGGAGCGAGGCGACGGGGAAGTTCTCGTAATGGCCGACCGACACGCGAGGGTATAATACGTTGTTTTTCGCCCGCTTTTTCGCGAGGGTGGCGGAATTGGTAGACGCACTGGATTTAGGTTCCAGCGCCGCGAGGCATGTGGGTTCGAGTCCCTCCCTTCGCACCAGCAGCGGGCTTCAACGGAGGACGGCAGACGAATGGCGGTGAACGTGGAGACGTTGGGCACGCTGGAGCGCAGGCTGCAGATGTCCGTGCCCGTGGAGACGATCGAGCGCGAAGTGGGCGAGCGGCTGAAGAAGCTCGCGCGCAATGCCAAGCTGCCGGGCTTCCGGCCCGGCAAGGTGCCGATGAAGCTCGTCGCGCAGACCTACGGCAGCCAGGTGCGCAACGAGGTGCTGGGCGATGCGGTGCAGAGGTCCTTCACCGATGCGGTGAAGGAGGCGAACCTCAAGGTGGCCGGCTATCCGCGCATCGAGGCGAAGAAGGAGGCCGCGGCGGCTGGCGCGCTCGAGTTCAGCGCCACCTTCGAGGTGTATCCGGAGTTCAAGGTGGGCGACCTCGCGGGCGCCAGCATCGAGCGTCCGCAGGTGAGCGTGGACGACGCGGCGGTGGACAAGACCATCGAGATCCTGCGCCAGCAGCGCAAGACCTACGCCAAGGTCGAGCGCGCCGCGCAGGACGGCGACCGGCTGACGGTGGATTTCGAGGGCCGCATCGGCGGCGAGCCCTTCGCCGGCGGCAAGGCGGCGGGCTTCGCCTTCGTGCTGGGCGAGGGGCGCATGCTGCCGGAGTTCGATGCGGCGGCGCGCGGCATGCGCGCCGGCGAGAAGAAGACCTTTGCGCTCGCGTTCCCGGCTGATTACCACGGCAAGGATGTGGCAGGAAAGACGGCTTCCTTCGAGCTGGCCGTCAATCAGGTCGAAGAGCCCCGCCTGCCTGCGCTGGATGCCGAGTTTGCGAAGGCGCTGGGGGTCGCCGACGGCGACCTCGCGCGCATGCGCGAGGAGGTGAAGCAGAACGTCGAGCGCGAGGTGAAGAAGCGCACCGAGGCGCGCGTCAAGAACCAGGCGCTCGACGCGCTGCTCGCGGCCACGCCGCTCGAGCTGCCCAAGGCGCTGGTGGCGGAGGAGACGCGCGCGCTCGCCGAGCGCGCCGCCGCCGAATTGCAGCAGCGCGGCATGAAGCTGGAGAAGCTGCCGTTCGACCCGCAGGCCTTCGAGGCGGGCGCGCGGCGCCGCGTGGCGCTGGGGCTGATCATCGCCGAGCTGGCGCGCGCCGAAAAGCTGCAGCCCAAGCCCGCCGAAGTCCGGGCCCTGATCGAGCAGGAGGCGGCTTCCTACGAGAGTCCCGCCGAAGTTGTAAAATGGTTCTACATGCAGCCGCAACGCCTGTCGGAAATGGAAAGCCTGGCGCTCGAAGGCAACGTGGTGAACTGGGTGCTATCCAGGGCCAGGGCGGTGGACAAGGCGATGCCCTTTGACGAACTGATGGGTAGCGACAAGTGAACTGGGAGCGCAGCGGCATGGAGCCACGGGGGGGGATGGAACCCGCACGCGGGTTGGGCCTGATCCCGATGGTCATCGAGCAGTCGGGGCGCGGCGAGCGCGCCTACGACATCTACTCGCGCCTGCTCAAGGAGCGGGTGGTGTTCCTCGTCGGCCCGGTCACCGAGGTGACCGCCAACCTGATCGTCGCCCAGCTGCTGTTCCTCGAGTCCGAGAACCCGGACAAGGACATCTTCTTCTACATCAACTCGCCGGGTGGCTCGGTGTCGGCGGGCCTGGCCATCTACGACACCATGCAGTTCATCAAGCCCGACGTCAGCACGCTGTGCGTCGGGCAGGCGGCGAGCATGGGCGCGCTGCTGCTCGCGGCGGGCGACAAGGACAAGCGCTTCGCGCTGCCCAACTCGCGCGTCATGATCCACCAGCCGATGGGCGGCTTCCAGGGCCAGGCCTCCGACGTGGAGATCCACGCCAAGGAGATCCTCTACCTGCGCCAGCGCCTGAACGAGATCCTCGCCAAGCACACCGGCCAGACCGTGGAGAAGATCGCCCGCGACACGGACCGCGACAACTTCCAGTCCGGCGAAGAAGCGGTAAAGTACGGGCTGGTGGACAAGGTCCTCGTGTCCCGGGAGCATGTCTAGATGTCGGACAAGCCCAGCTCCGGCGAGAAGCTGCTCTACTGCTCGTTCTGCGGCAAGAGCCAGCACGAGGTCAGGAAGCTCATTGCCGGCCCGTCGGTGTTCATCTGCGACGAGTGCATCGAGCTGTGCAACGACATCATCCGCGAGGAGACCGCGAGCGACAAGGGCGGCAAGGGCGCCAAGTCCGACCTGCCGACGCCGCGCGAGATCCGCAACATCCTCGACCAGTACGTCATCGGCCAGGACCAGGCGAAGAAGATCCTCTCGGTCGCGGTCTACAACCACTACAAGCGGCTCAAGCACCTGTCCAAGAACGACGAGGTGGAGCTGGCCAAGTCCAACATCCTGCTGATCGGGCCCACCGGCTCGGGCAAGACGCTGCTCGCGCAGACGCTCGCGCGCCTCTTGAACGTGCCCTTCGTCATCGCCGACGCCACCACACTGACCGAGGCGGGCTACGTCGGCGAGGACGTCGAGAACATCATCCAGAAGCTGCTGCAGAACTGCGACTACGACGTGGACAAGGCCAAGCGCGGCATCGTCTACATCGACGAGATCGACAAGATCTCGAGGAAGTCGGACAACCCCTCGATCACGCGCGACGTCTCGGGGGAGGGCGTGCAGCAGGCCCTGCTCAAGCTCATCGAGGGCACCATCGCCTCGGTGCCGCCGCAGGGCGGGCGCAAGCATCCCAACCAGGACTTCGTGCAGGTGGACACCACGAACATCCTGTTCATCTGCGGCGGCGCCTTCGACGGCCTGGAGCGCATCGTGCGCAACCGCACCGAGAAGACCGGCATCGGCTTCGGCGCGGAGGTGAAGAGCCCGAACAACTCCAAGGCGATCTTCGACCTGCTCAAGATCGTGGAGCCCGAGGACCTGATCAAGTACGGCCTGATCCCCGAGTTCGTCGGCCGCCTGCCGGTGGTCGCCGCGCTCGAGGAGCTCGACGAGCATGCGCTCATCCAGATCCTCACCGAGCCGAAGAACGCGCTCATCAAGCAGTACCAGCGCCTGTTCCTCATGGAGGGCGTGGAGCTCGAGGTGCGGCCGGGCGCGCTCAACGCGGTCGCCAAGCGCGCGCTCGCGCGCAAGACCGGCGCGCGCGGCCTGCGCTCGATCCTGGAGAACGTGCTGCTCGACACGATGTACGAACTTCCCGCACTGGAGAATGTCAGCAAGGTAGTCGTGGACGAGCAGATGATCTCGGCCGACGGCAAGCCGCTGCTGATCTACTCGGACCAGCAGAAAGTTGCCGGTTCCTCGGCCTAAGGGCCGGATTCCACTGCTTTTTCCGCGTTGCAGGGCGCGCGCGTTGCGTGTACCCTGATCCTATTGATTTGGCTGCGGGAACCCGCACATGCCCGAGATGAACGAAACCCCCCAAGGCGTCATCCAGTACCCGCTGCTTCCGCTGCGCGACGTGGTGGTGTTCCCCCACATGGTGATCCCGCTCTTCGTCGGGCGGCCGAAGTCCATCAAGGCGATGGAGACGGCCATGGAGGCGGGCAAGAACATCCTGCTGGTCGCGCAGAAGTCGGCGGCCAAGGACGATCCCGGCCCCGAGGACATGTACGAGATCGGCTGCGTCTCGAGCATCCTGCAGATGCTCAAGCTGCCCGACGGCACGGTGAAGGTGCTGGTCGAGGGCGGCAGCCGGGCGCGCTTGCGCGGCATCACGGACCTGCGCACGCACTGGACCGCCGAGGCGGTGCCGATTCCGGCCGAGGCCGCCGCGCCCGCCGAGATCGAGGCGATGCGCCGGGCGCTGCTCTCGGCGTTCGACCAGTACGTCAAGCTGAACAAGAAGATCCCGCCCGAGATCCTCACCTCGCTGTCGGGCATCGATGAGGCGGGGCGCCTCGCCGACACCGTTGCCGCGCACCTGCCGCTCAAGCTCGAGCAGAAGCAGCAGGTGCTGGAGATGTTCGACGTCAAGTCGCGCCTCGAGCACCTGCTCTCCCAGCTCGAGACCGAGATCGACATCCTGCAGGTGGAAAAGCGCATCCGCGGCCGCGTCAAGCGCCAGATGGAGAAGAGCCAGCGCGAGTACTACCTGAACGAGCAGGTGAAGGCGATCCAGAAGGAGCTGGGCGAGGGCGAGGAGGGCGCCGACCTCGAGGAGATGGAAAAGCGCATCAAGCGCGCGCACATGCCCAAGGACGCGCGCAAGAAGGCCGAGAGCGAGCTGAAGAAGCTCAAGCTCATGTCGCCGATGTCCGCCGAGGCGACGGTGGTGCGCAATTACATCGAGACGCTGGTCAACCTGCCCTGGCGCAAGAAGTCGAAGATCTCCAAGGACATCAAGGCTGCGCAGGAGGTCCTGGACAAGGACCACTACGGGCTGGAGAAGGTCAAGGAGCGCATCGTCGAGTACCTCGCGGTGCAGACCCGCGTGGACAAGATGAAGGCGCCGATCCTGTGCCTGGTCGGGGCGCCCGGCGTGGGCAAGACCTCGCTCGGCCAGTCGATCGCGCGCGCGACCAACCGCAAGTTCGTGCGGATGTCGCTCGGTGGCGTCCGGGACGAGGCCGAGATCCGCGGCCACCGGCGCACCTACATCGGCTCGATGCCGGGCAAGATCCTGCAGAACATGAGCAAGGTGGGCGTGAAGAACCCGCTGTTCCTGCTCGACGAGGTGGACAAGCTCGGCCAGGACTGGCGCGGCGATCCGTCGTCCGCCCTGCTCGAAGTGCTGGATCCGGAGCAGAACCACACCTTCACCGACCACTACATCGAGGTGGAGTACGACCTCTCGGAAGTGATGTTCGTCGCCACGGCGAACACGCTCAACATCCCGGCGCCGCTGCTCGACCGCATGGAGGTGATCCGCCTGTCGGGCTACACCGAGGACGAGAAGGTGAACATCGCCGTGCGCTACCTGCTGCCGCGGCAGATGAAGAACACGGGGCTCAAGGAAGGCGAGCTCGCGGTGAGCGAGCCCGCGGTGCGCGACATCGTGCGCTACTTCACGCGCGAGGCGGGCGTGCGGAGCCTGGAGCGTGAGATCTCCAAGATCTGCCGCAAGGCGGTGAAGCAGCTGCTCACCGAGCGCCAGGCGGCCGAAGGCAAGGCGCGCCGCATCACGGTGACGCCGAAGAACCTCGACAAGTTCCTCGGCGTGCGCAAGTACACCTTCGGCATGGCCGAGAAGCAGAACCAGGTGGGGCAGGTCACGGGCCTTGCGTGGACCGAAGTGGGCGGCGAGCTGCTCACCATCGAGACGGTGACCATGCCGGGCAAGGGCAAGACCATCACCACCGGCAAGCTGGGCGAGGTGATGCAGGAGTCCATCCAGGCGGCGCTCTCGGTGGTGCGCAACCGCTCGCGCAAGCTCGGCGTGCAGGAGGACTTCTACCAGAAGAACGACATCCACATCCACCTGCCCGAGGGCGCGACGCCCAAGGACGGCCCCAGCGCCGGCATCGGCATCGCCACGGCGATGGTCTCGGTGCTCTCCGGCATCCCGGTGCGCGCGGATGTGGCGATGACCGGCGAGATCACGCTGCGCGGCGAGGTGCTGCCGATCGGCGGCCTGAAGGAAAAGCTGCTGGCGGCGCACCGCGGCGGCATCAAGACGGTGCTGATCCCGGATGAGAACGTGAAGGACCTCGCCGAGATCCCGGACAACGTCAAGAACCGGCTCGAGATCGTCCCGGTGAAGTGGATCGACAAGGTTCTGGAAGTGGCGCTCGAGCGCCAGCCCGAGCCGCTGCCCGAGGCGGCGGGCGACGCGCCGTTGCCGCCTGCGGAGAACAAGGCCGCTACGCCGGCTGCGGTCAAGCATTAGGAACCACGATGCGCCGCCCGGTGGCGGCGCGGACTTCTGGGAACGACGATGAACAAGGCGGACGTGATCGAGCACATCGCGCAGTCGGCGGAGATCTCCAAGCTCGCCGCCGAGCGCGCCGTGGACGCGCTGGTGGGTGCGGTGAAATCGAGCCTGAAGAAGGGGCAGATGGTGACGCTGGTGGGCTTCGGCTCCTTCTATGTCGGCAAGCGCGCGGCACGCGCCGGCCGCAATCCGAAGACCGGCGCGGCGCTGCAGATCCCGGCGGCCCGCGTTCCCAAGTTCCGCGCTGGCAAGGCGCTCAAGGACGCGATAAACTAGCGCCCCTTTTGCGGGTGCTTAGCTCAGCGGTAGAGCGCTGCCCTTACAAGGCAGATGTCGGGAGTTCGACCCTCTCAGCACCCACCAGAAGAACAACGATGCATTGCGAAGCAGCAGCAGGCTGCTGCGTCGCAATGCCTTACTTTCGGAACGTGCGGCAAGACCGCGCAGCAGCGAGCGCAGCAAACGGAGCGGTAGTTCAGTTGGTTAGAATACCGGCCTGTCACGCCGGGGGTCGCGGGTTCGAGTCCCGTCCGCTCCGCCAACCTCATCTCTCATGTTCGAATTCGTCCAGAAGAACAAGCGGCTGATCCAGATTGCGCTGGTGCTGCTCATCGTGCCGCCATTCGCGTTCTTCGGCCTGGAGTCCTACACGCGCTCCATGGGCAGCAAGGACGACGTCGCCACGGTGGACGGCGCCGGCATCACGCAGCGCGAGTTTGCCGAGGAGCTGCGCCAGCAGCAGGAGCGGCTGCGCGCCGCCTTCGGCACGGGCTTCGACCCCTCGGCGCTCGACACGCCGGAAACGCGCGGCGCGCTGCTCGACGCGCTGGTCTCGCAGCGCCTGATGGCAGACGCGGCGCAGCGCGCCCACCTGCTGGTGAGCGACGAGCAGCTGCGCGAGACCATCATGGCGATCCCGGCCTTCCAGTCCGACGGCCAGTTCTCCAAGAGCAACTACGAAGTGCTGCTGCGCGCGCAGAACATGACGCCGCAGATGTTCGAGGCGCGGCTGCGCCATGACATGGCGCTCGCGCAGCTGCGCCGCTCGGTCGCCGAGACCGGCATCGTCTCGCGCGCGGTCACCGAGCGGCTCGCGGTCCTGCAGGAGCAACGCCGGGAGGTGCAGGAGTCGCTGGTGGCGGCGGCGCCGTTGCGCGCGCAGGTGAAGCTCACGGAGGCGCAGCTCAAGGCGCATTACGACGCGAATCCCGCGGAGTTCCGCATCCCGGAGCGCGTGCGCGCGGAGTACGTGGTGCTGTCCGCCGACGTCCTGGGCCGCCAGGATACGGTGAGCGAGGCGGAGCTGAAATCGGCTTACGAGGCGCGCGCGGCGCAGTACCGGGTCGAGGAGCAGCGGCGCGCGAGCCACATCCTGGTGAAGACCAGGGAAGAGGCGGACAAGCTCGCCGCCGAGCTGAAGAAGGCGCCGGGACGTTTCGCCGAGCTGGCGAAGAAGCACTCGCAGGACCCGGGCTCCGCCGAGAAGGGCGGCGACCTCGGCTTCTTCGGCCGCGGCATGATGGTGCCCGCCTTCGAAGCGGCCGCGTTCCAGCAGAAGGAAGGCGAGATCGGCGCGCCCGTGCAGAGCGACTTCGGCTGGCACGTGATCCGCGTCACCGGGGTGCAGGCCGGCAAGGCGCGCTCGCTGCAGGAGGTGCGCGGCGAGCTTGCCGCGGAGCTCGCCAAGCAGAAGGGCGCGCGGCGCTTCGCCGAGGCGGCCGAGGCCTTCAGCAACATGGTCTACGAGCAATCCGACAGCCTGAAGCCCGCCGCCGAGCGCTTCAAGCTGCCGCTGCAGCAAAGCGGCTGGATTGCGCGCACGCCGTCGCCCGAGGCGGGCGTGCTCGGCAACCCGAAGCTGCTCGGCGCGCTGTTTGCGGCGGATTCCATCAAGGCCCGGCGCAACACCGACGCGGTCGAGGTGGCGCCCAACGTGCTGGTGGCCGCGCGCGTCATCGAGCACCAGCCCGAGTCGCAGAGGAAATTCGAGGACGTGCGCGCCGCGATCGAAGAAGATCTGCGGCGCGCCGAAGCCGCGAAGCTCGCGCAGCAGGAAGGCGAGGCGCGCCTCGCGGCGCTGCGCAAGGGCGGTGACGCCGGCGTGAAATGGGAGCCAGCCAAGGCAGTGTCGCGCCGCAGCCCGCAGGGCGTGCCGTCCACCGCCCTGCGCCAGATCATCGCCGCGGACGCGGCGAAGCTGCCCGCCTACGTCGGCGCCGAGCGCGGCAACGAGGGCTACGTGCTCTACAAGGTGGTGCGCGCGCTCGAGCCCGAGCCCAAGAGCGAGCAGCAGAAGGCGGCAGACCTGGCGCGCGCCGCCCAGCAGGCCGCCGCCGAGCAGCTCGACGCCTACGTCGCCAGCCTGCGCGCGCGCGCCAGCATCGAGGTCAACAAGGCCAACCTCGAGAAGAAGTAGCTACTTCTTCGAGGCCTTGCCGATCTTCTCCACCGCGACGCGCAGGCGCGCGGCATCCGCCACCCAGAAGTCCTTGAACTCGGGCGCGTCGAGGTAGCTGATCGGCGTGCTGACCTTGCTCATCGCCGCGACGAACTGCGGGTCGGCCACCGCGGCGCGCACCGCTGCGCGCAGCTTGTGCTGGACGTTCGCAGGCACTGCCGCCGGCGCCACCACGCCTGACCAGATGTAGAACTCCACGTCCTTGTAGCCGAGTTCCTTGAACGTGGGCAGCTCGGGCATCAACTCCAGGCGCTTGGCGCCCCAGCCCGCGAGCGCGCGCATCTTGCCGCCCTTGATCTGGCCGACTGCCGCCGCCGGCCCCGAGGCGAGCGCCTCGACCTGGCCGCCGAGCAGCGCCGTGACCGCCGGGCCGCCGCCCTGATAGGGGATGTGGAACAGCTGGATGCCGGCCGCGCCGGCGAACATCTCCATCGCCACGTGCAGCGTGCCGTAGACGCCTGAGGACGAATAGTTGATCTTGCCGGGGTTCGCCTTCGCCGCCGCGACGAAGTCCTGGATGGTCTTGTAGGGGCTGTCGGCGCGCACCACCAGCACGGTCGGATCGGCGGTGACGAGCGCGATCGGCATGAAGTCGGAGATCTGGTAGGGGGCCGGCTTGCCCTCCAGCGGATCCGACACAGGGAAGATCGAGATGGACGACAGCGTCATCAGGATCGTGTAGCCGTCGGGCGCCGCCTTGGCGGCCGCCGTCGTGCCGATCGCGCCGCCCGCGCCGGGGCGGTTGACGATGATGACCGGCTGGCCGAGCGTCTTCTCCATCGAAGCGGCGAGCGGCCGGCCGACGAGCTCCGCCACGCCGCCCGGCGGAAACGCGACGATCATGCTGATCGGCTTGGTCGGGTATTCCTGCCCCTGCGCGGCCGCTGCCGCCAGCAGGGCGAGCGCGGCGATGGTTCTTTTCATGTCTCTGCTCCTCCTCCAGCGGTTGGAATGCCTGCCACCACGTTGCGAAAGCCGTTGTCCACGAAAAGTACCTCGCCGGTAACGCCGTTGGCGAGCGGCGAAAGCAGGAATGCCGCGGCGTTGCCCACGTCCTCGGTGGTGACGTTGCGCCGCAGCGGCGCGTGCTCCTCGACGAACTTGAGGATCTTGCCGAAGCCGGCGATCCCCGAGGCGGCAAGCGTCTTGATCGGGCCCGCCGAGAGGCCGTTCACGCGGATGCCCTGCGGGCCGAGGCTCGCGGCGAGGTAGCGCACCGACGCTTCCAGGCTCGCCTTGGCGAGCCCCATGGTGTTGTAGTTCGGCACCACGCGGTTGGCGCCGAGGTAGGTCAGGGTGACGAGACTCGCCGCGCGCCCCTTCATCATCGGCAGCGCCGCCTTGGCGAGCGCCGCGAAGCTGTAGGAGGAGACGTCGTGCGCGACGCGGAACGACTCGCGCGACAGGCCCTCGAGGAAATCGCCGGCGATCGCCTCGCGCGGTGCATAGGCGATGGCGTGCACCAGCCCGTCCAGGCCGTCCCAGCGCTTGCCGAGGTCGGCGAACAGCCGCGCGATCTCCTCGTCGCTGGAGACGTCGCAGGGCAGGGCGATGTCGGAGCCCAGCTGGCGCGCCATCTCCTCGACGCGCTCCTTGAAGCGGTCGTTCTGGTAGGTGAAGGCGAGCAATGCGCCCTCGCGGCGCGCGGCCTTCGCCACGCCGTAGGCGATCGAGCGGTTGCTGAGCAGGCCGGTAACGAGGATCTTCTTGCCGTCGAGGAGCGCCATGGCCGGATGATTATACTTGCGCGCATGCGACCGACCCGGCGGTTCACGTCCCTGCTCGCGCCGGCGGCCCGGCATCTCGCGCGTGGCTTCGCGCCGGCGCTGGTGCTCGCCACGCTGCTCGGCGGCTGCGCCGAGGTGTGGAACGACCCGTACCCCGCGTCGGACCGCGGCGCGAACGTGCTGTACACGGCGTTCACCGAGCGGCCCAAGCACCTCGACCCGGTGCAGTCCTACACCGAAGACGAGGCGCGCTTCACGCAGCAGGTCTACGAGCCGCCGCTGCAATACCACTACCTCAAGCGTCCCTACGAGCTCGTGCCGCTCACGGCACTGGAAGTGCCAAACGCCGAGGAAGTGGAGGGCGGCAAATACACGGTCTACACGATCCGCATCCGCCCCGGCATCCGCTACCAGCCGCACCCGGCGTTCGTGGCGGAGAACCACGCACTCGCGCCGGAGCGCGTCGCGCGCCTGGCGAGCCCCTACGAGCTGGCGCTCGGCACGCGCGAGCTCATGGCGGACGACTACATCTACGAGATCAAGCGCCTGGCGAGCCCGCGCCTGCACTCGCCGATCTTCGGCCTGATGGCGGAATACATCGTCGGCCTGCAGGACCTCGCCGAGCGGCTGAAGAAGTTCGACACGCGCAAGGACGACTGGCTCGACCTGCGCCAGCACCGCCTGGAAGGCGTGGAGAAGGTTGACGAGCACACCTATCGCATCCGCATCAAGGGACGCTACCCGCAGTTCGCCTATTGGCTGGCGATGCCGTTCTTCGCGCCGGTGCCCTGGGAAGCCGAGAAGTTTTTCCACCAGCCGGGCATGGCGCAGAAGAACTTCACCCTCGACTGGTGGCCGGTGGGCACCGGCGCCTACATGCTCACCGAGAACAACCCGAACGCGCGCATGCAGCTGGTGCGCAACCCGAATTTCCGGGGCGAGCCGTATCCGTCGGCAGGCGAGCCCGGCGACGCGAAGGAGGGATTGCTCGACGACGCCGGCAAGGCGATGCCCTTCGTGGATCGCGTGGTGTTCTCGCGCGAGAAGGAGAGCATCCCCTACTGGAACAAGTTCCTGCAGGGCTACTTCGACTCCTCCGCGATCCCGAGCGACACCTTCGACCAGGCGGTGCGCGTCTCGGTGGGTGGTGAAGTGGGGCTCACCCCGGAGATGGACGCCAAGGGCATCCAGCTGCGCACCTCGGTGGACACGACGATCCTCTACCTCGGCGTCAACTGGCTCGATGCGGTGGTCGGCGGCTCCGCGGAGCGCGCGAGAAAGCTGCGCCAGGCGCTCGCCATCGCCATTGACTGGGAGGAGTTCATCTCGATCTTCCTCAACGGCCGCGGCATCGTCGCCCACGATCCGCTCGCCCCGGGGATCTTCGGCCAGCGCGAAGGGCGCGAGGCGATGAACCCGCTGACGCACCTCTGGGAGGGCGGCAAGGCGCGGCGCCGGCCGATCGAGGAGGCGAGAAAGCTCCTTGCCGAGGCGGGCTACCCGGAAGGGCGCGACGCGAAGACGGGGCAGCCGCTCGTCCTGTACCTGGACACCGTGGGGCGCGGCCCCGGCGACAAGCCGCGCTTCGACTGGTGGCGGCGCCAGTTCGCCAAGCTCGACGTCCAGCTCGAGATCCGCGACACCGACTGGAACCGCTTCCAGGAGAAGATCAGGAAGGGCAGCCAGCAGCTCTACATCCTCGGCTGGAACGCCGACTACCCGGATCCCGAGAACTTCCTGTTCCTGCTGCACGGGCCGCAGTCGCGCGCCAGGAGCCAGGGCGAGAACACCAGCAACTACGCCAATGCCGAGTTCGACGCGCTCTTCGAGCGCATGAAGAACATGGCGAACTCGCCCGAGCGCCAGCGCCTCATCGATCGCATGGTGGATCTCGTGCGGCGCGATGCGCCCTGGATCGGCGGCTTCCACCCGGTGTCCTACGGCCTTGCGCACGCGTGGATGAAGAACGGCAAGCCGAACAACATGGCGCGCAACAACCTGAAGTACGTGCGCGTGGACGTCGGGCAGCGCGCCGCCAAGCGCCTGGAATGGAACCGGCCGATCCTGTGGCCGCTCGCCGTGCTCCTGCTGCTGCTCGCCACGGTGACGGTGCCGGCGGTGCTCGCCTACCGGCGGCGGGAGCGGATGGCGGCGAAGCCCGCTGCCTGACCCGATGCTCGCTTACATCGTCCGTCGCGTTCTGTATGCCATCCCGATCCTGATCGGGATCAACCTCATCACCTTCGCACTGTTCTTCCTCGTCAACACGCCCGACGACATGGCGCGCATGCAGCTGGGACAGAAGCGCGTGACGCCCGAAGCCATCCAGAAGTGGAAGGCGGAGCGCGGCTACGACAAGCCGCTGGCGTGGAACGCGCAGGCCGAGGGCGCCAGGCGCTTCACCGAGACCATCTTCTTCGAGAAATCGGTGAAGCTTTTCGCCTTCGATTTCGGCCGCGCAGAGGACAACCGCGACATCGCCAACGAGATCCGCACGCGGATGTGGCCGAGCCTCGCGCTCGCCATCCCGGTGTTCCTCGTCGGCTTGGCAGTCAACATCACGTTCGCGCTCGGCATGGCGTTCTTCCGCGCCACGGTTCTCGACCTGACGGGCGTGGTGCTGTGCGTCGCGCTGATGTCGGTCTCGACGCTGTTCTACATCATCGGCGGCCAGTTCCTGCTCTCCAAGCTCTGGCACCTCGTGCCCATCTCGGGCTACGAGGGCGGCTTCGACGCCGTGAAGTTCGTCATCCTGCCCGTGATCATCGGCGTGATCGGCGGGGTGGGCGCCGGCAGCCGCTGGTACCGCACGCTGTTCCTCGAGGAAATGGGCCGCGACTACGTGCGCACGGCGCGCGCCAAGGGCCTTGCCGAATCCACGGTGCTGTTCCGCCACGTGCTGAAGAACGCGATGATCCCCATCCTCACGGGCGTGGTGGTGGTGATCCCGCTGCTCTTCATGGGCAGCCTGATCATGGAGTCGTTCTTCGGCATCCCGGGCCTGGGCAGCTACACCATCGACGCGATCCAGGCGCAGGACTTCGCGGTCGTGCGCTCGATGGTGTTCATCGGCTCGGTGCTCTACATCGTGGGGCTGCTGCTGACGGACATCTCCTACACCTGGGTGGATCCACGCGTGAGGCTGGGCTAGATGCCGGCGGCGCACTACGCCAGCGGGAACGGGGACTAGGTGCCGGTCGTCCTGGCCACCGACGCCCTCGTCTGGCTGCTCGTCGCCGCGGTGACGGCGTTCGCGTGGGCGAGCGCGCGCCGGCCGCACCTTGCGGCGCCCTGGGCGCGTGTCTTCCGCAGCCGCGCCGCCGTTGCCTCCTGCGTGGTGCTCGGCGCCTACGTGCTCATCGGCCTGCTCGACTCGCTGCACTACCGGCCGGCGCTCGCCTCGAAGGATCCGCAGGCGCCCCTGGCCTACGCGGTCGAGGTGCGGTCGGTGCTCGACGCGGCGCTCGCGCCGCTGCGCGCGCGCACCGAGCGCACGTACTCCGCCCCGCTCGCCACCCGGCTCTATCAGAAGGAAAGCGTCGAGCGGCCGGGCGGCGGCTCGGTGCGCGAATTTCCGCGCCTGCGCCATGGCGGCAGCCACTTGAAGGACGAGGCGGACCGGGCAAAGGATGTCGCGTTGCGGGTGCTGGCCGGGCTTGCCGCCGCGACCGCCGCCTGGGCGCTCGTCGTCCTCGGCCTGCGCCGCACGCTGGTGCGGCGCTTTCCCGCGGTGCCGTGGGCGGCGGCCTATGCCGCGCTCGGGCTGTTGCTGGCGATCGCCGGGCCCGTGGCGCTGCTCGCGCAGGGCTACCACGTCCTCGGCACCGACAAGATCGGCCAGGACGTGCTCTACCAGGCGCTGAAGAGCATCCGCACGAGCCTGGTCATCGGCACGCTCACGACGCTCGTGCTGCTGCCGGTGGGCATTGCGGCGGGCATCGCGGCGGGCTACTTCAAGGGCTGGGTGGACGACGCGATCCAGTACGTCTACACGACGCTCAATTCGATTCCCGGCGTCCTGCTGATCGCCGCCTCGGTGCTGATGGTGCAGGTGTACGTGGATTCGCATCCCGAGCTGTTCCAGACCGCCGCGCAGCGCTCGGACTTCCGCCTGCTGATGCTGTGCGTGATCCTTGGCGCCCTGGGCTGGACGGGGCTCGCGCGGCTGCTGCGCGGCGAAGCGCTCAAGCTCGCGGAGCTCGAGTACATCCAGGCCGCGCACGCCTTCGGGGTGTCGCACGCGCGCATCCTCGGCCGGCACATCCTGCCCAACGTCTCGCACATCATCGTCATCGCGCTGGTGATGGATTTCTCCGGCCTGGTGCTCGCCGAGGCCGTGCTGTCCTACGTGGGCGTAGGGGTGGATCCCTCCACCACGAGCTTCGGCACCATGATCAACAATGCGCGCCTGGAGATGGCGCGCGAGCCGATGGTCTGGTGGTCGCTGGCCGCCGCCTTCGTCTTCATGTTCGCGCTGGTGCTGGCGGCCAATCTCTTCGCCGACGCCGTGCGCGACGGCTTCGACCCTCGGGTTCGAGTATGAGCGGACTCGAAATCGCAGGTCTCAGGACCGAGCTCGACACGCCCGAGGGCGTGCTGCGCGCGGTGGACGGCGTGGACTTCGAGATCCGCCCGGGCGAGTGCTTTGCGCTGGTGGGCGAATCCGGCTGCGGCAAGTCGATGACGGCGCTCTCCGTGATGCGGTTGCTGCCCGAAGTCGGGCGCATCGCCGCGGGCGAGGTGCGCCTCGGCGGCCAGGACCTGCTCGCGCTGCCGGAGGCTGCCATGCGCGCCGTGCGCGGCAAGCGCGTGGCGATGATCTTCCAGGAGCCTTCCACGGCCCTCAATCCGGTGCTGACGGTGGGCAGGCAGGTCACCGAGGTCCTTGAGCGCCACGGCGCAGCCCGCGGCGCTGCGGCGCGCAAGCGCGCGATCGAGCTCCTGCGGGCGGTGGGGATTCCGGACGCCGAGCGGCGCTTTGGCGAGTACCCGTTCCAGCTCTCCGGCGGGCTGCGCCAGCGCGCGATGATCGCGGCGGCGCTCGCGGTGGATCCAGAGGTCCTGGTGGCCGACGAGCCCACCACCGCGCTCGACGTCACGATCCAGGCGCAGATCCTCGAGCTGCTCAGGAAGCTGCAGGCCGAGCGCGGCATGGCGCTGCTGCTCATCACCCATGACCTGGGCATCGTCGCGCAGATGGCGACGCGCGTCGCGGTGATGTACGCCGGCGAGATCGTCGAGATCGCTTCGCGCGAGGACTTCCTGCGCGCGCCGCAGCATCCGTACTCGCAGAAGCTCTTCGAGGCGCTCCC
>DASWBP010000288.1:0-21720 GCA_036390555.1 Burkholderiales bacterium
CATGTGGTCGGCGTCGATGTTGGTCACCACCGCGACCACCGGCTGCAGGTGCAGGAACGAGGCGTCGGACTCGTCCGCCTCCACCACGATGAACTCGCCTTGCCCTAGCCGCGCGTGCGAGCCGGCGGCATTCAGGCGCCCACCGATGACGAACGTCGGGTCCAGGCCGCCCTCGGCGAGCACGCTCGCCACCAGGCTGGTGGTGGTCGTCTTGCCGTGCGTGCCGGCGATCGCCACGCCCCGCTTGAGCCGCATCAGCTCGGCGAGCATCAGCGCGCACGGCACCACCGGCACGCGGCGCTGCCGCGCCGCGAGCACCTCCGGGTTGTCGGCGCGCACCGCGCTCGACACCACGACGGCATCTGCGCCTTCGATGTTCTGCGCCGCGTGCGAGAGTGTGACTTTCGCGCCCAGCTCCTTCAGGCGCCGGGTGGCCGCGTTCTCCGCGAGGTCCGAGCCGCTCACCTCGTAGCCGAGGTTGAGGAGCACCTCGGCAATGCCGCTCATGCCCGCGCCACCGATCCCGACGAAGTGGATGCGCCGCACCTTGTGCTTCATTTCGCCAGCTCCATGCAGCGCTCGGCGACCACGCGCGCCGCGTCGGGCTTGCCGAGGCTGCGCGCCTTGCGCGCCATCTCTGCGAGCCGCGGGCGCTCGAGCGAGCGCAACAGATTCGCCAGTCGCTGCGGAGTGAGCTCGGCCTGCGGCAGCAGGAGCGCGGCGCCCTGGTCGGCGAGGAAGCGCGCGTTCGCCGTCTGGTGGTCGTCCACGGCGTGCGGGTACGGCACCAGCACGCTCGCCACGCCGCCCGCCGAGAGCTCCGCCACCGTCATTGCGCCGG
The DNA here is from genome assembly GCA_036390555.1 of Burkholderiales bacterium. Taxonomy (GTDB): domain Bacteria; phylum Pseudomonadota; class Gammaproteobacteria; order Burkholderiales; family SG8-39; genus JAABQT01. The sequence goes on from DASWBP010000288.1 coordinate 842, forward strand.
CACGGCAGATCACGAGATCTGCCTCGGCGTAGCGGCGCGCCATGTCGTCGATGAAGGGCACGAGCTCGCCCTGCACGCCCGCCGCGGTGTACGCCGCGCGCAGCGCCGCGTAGTTCTTGTCGCCGGACTGGTGCACGACCGAGGGACGCGGCTCCAGGAGCGCGAGCGCGCGCGGCACGCATTCGTTCAGGGCCTGCGCGCCGCCCGAGCCGCCGACCACGAGCAGCCTGAGCGGCCCGCTGCGCCGCGCATAGCGCGCGTCGGGATCGGCGAGCGCGGCGATGTCGCCGCGCACCGGGTTGCCGGTCCATTCCGCGCCCTTCAGCGCCTGCGGAAACGCCGTCATCTTCCTGTCCGCGACGCCGGCGAGGATGCGGTTGGTGAGGCCGGCGATGGCGTTCTGCTCGTGCACCGCGAGCGGCCGCGCAAGGAGGGACGCCATCATGCCGCCCGGGAACGCGACGTAGCCGCCCATGCCGAGCACCACGTCGGGGCGCAGGCGGAAGATGGTGCGCGCCGCTTGCCAGAAGCCGATCAGCAGGTTGAGCGGCAGGAGGAGCTTCACGGCCAGCCCCTTGCCGCGCAGCGCGACTGCGCGGATCGACGCGAGCTCGTAGCCGCGCGCGGTCACCAGGCGCGCCTCCATGCCCGCGCGCGTGCCCATCCAGACGACGCGCCAGCCGCGCGTGCGCAGCTCGTCGGCCACCGCCAGGCCCGGGAACACGTGCCCGCCCGTGCCGCCCGCCATGATGAGCGCGGTCCTCATGCACGCAGACCCCGCGCGAGCTGCCGGTTTTCCCAGTCGATGCGCAGCAGGATCGCGACCGCCACGCAATTCACCACCAGGCCCGAACCGCCGAAGCTCATCAGCGGCAGCGTCAGCCCTTTGGTGGGCAGCAGGCCCATGTTCACGCCCATGTTGATGAGCGCCTGGAAGCCGAGCCACACGCCGATACCCTGCGCGGCGAGCGAGGCGAAGTGCCGCTCGCGCAACGCCGCCTGCCGGCCGATGGCGAAGGCGCGCAGCACCAGCCAGACGAACAGGCCGATCACCAGCGCGACGCCGGCAAGGCCGAGCTCCTCGGCGATCACCGCGAGCAGGAAGTCGGTGTGCGCCTCGGGCAGGTAGAAGAGCTTCTCCACGCTCGCACCCAGGCCCACGCCGAGCCACTCGCCGCGGCCGAAGGCGATCAGCGCGTGCGACAGCTGGTAGCCGCGGCCAAAAGGGTCGGTCCAGGGGTCCATGAAGCCGAAGATGCGCTGCATGCGGTACTCGGAAGTGAGCACCAGCAGCGCGAAGCCCACGGCGAGCATGGCGACGAGCGCGGCGAAGTGCCTGCCGTTCATACCGCCGAGGAACAGGATGCCGAAGGTGGTGACCGCGATCACCACCAGTGCGCCGAAGTCCGGCTCGCGCAGCAGCAGCCAGGACACGAACATCATCACCGCGACCATCGGCAGCAGCCCGCGCCGGAAGCTCTTCAGCACTGCGTGCTTGCGCACCGTGTAGTCGGCGGCATAGAGCACCACCGCCAGCTTCATCAGCTCCGAGGGCTGCAGGTTCACCGGCCCGAGGCTGATCCAGCGGCGCGCGCCGTTCACCTCGCGCCCGATGCCGGGCACGAGCACCAGGACGAGCAGCACCACGCAGGCGAGGAACAGCCAGGGCGCGGCCTTCTGCCAGTAGCGCGCCGGCGCGAGGAACACGCTGGTGGCGAGCGCGAGCGCGATGCCGAGGAACGCGGCGTGGCGCAGCAGGAAATACGCGGCGTTCGCGCCCGTGTAGCGGCTCGCCTCGGAGGTGGCGATCGAGGCCGAATACACCATCACCAGGCCGATCGCGAGCAGCAGCAGCGCGGTCCAGGCAAGCGAGCGGTCGTACTCGGGCGCGGCGACGGGCTTGGCGAAGACGTAGGTCGCGCCCATCTCAGGCTCCCAGCGCCTTCACCGCGGCGGCGAACACGTCGCCGCGATGCCGGTAGTCGCGGAACATGTCGAAGCTCGCGCAGGCGGGCGAGAGCAGCACCGCGTCGCCGGCGCGCGCGTGGCGCGCGGCGCTCGCGACCGCCTCCTCCAGCGTGGCGCAGCGCTCCACGGGAACCGCGGCGCCCTCGCCGGCCGTGGCGAGCGCGCGCTCGATTGCCGGCGCGTCGCGGCCGATGAGCAGCACGCGGCGCGCCTGCGCCGCCACCGCGGGCGCGAGCGGCGCGAAGTTCTGGCCCTTGCCGTCACCGCCCGCGATCAGCAGCGCCGGCCGCCCGAGTCCGCGCAGCGCGGCGACGGTGGCGCCGACGTTGGTGCCCTTGGAGTCGTCGTACCAGGCGACGCCGGCGTGCTCGGCGATCAGCTGCAGGCGATGCGGCAGCCCCTTGAACGTGCGCAGGCCCGCGGCAAGCGACTCGCGCGACGCGCCCAGCGCGCGCGCCAGCGCGCAGGCCGCAAGGGCATTGGCCACGTTATGGGCGCCGTGGATCCCCAGCTCTGCGACGGGCAGCAGCGGCAGCGGCCCCTCGTGCAGCGCGCCGCCCGCCACGCCGAAGTCCTGCGCTGCGGGCGGCGCATCCAGCCCGAAGGTGACCAGCGGCCGGCCGGCGAGCGCCATCGCCATCGAGCGCGGTTCCTCGCGATTGAGCACTTGCACGCCCGCGCCCTGGAAGACGCGCGCCTTCGCCGCGCCGTAGTCGTCGATGCCGGCGTAGCGGTCGAGATGGTCCTCGGAGAGATTGAGCATCGCCGCGGCATCGGGCTGGAGCGACCACGTCGTCTCCAGCTGGTAGCTCGAGAGCTCGAGCACCCACGCGGCGGGCGGCGTCTCGCGTCGCAGGAGCGCATCGAGCGCCGCGGGACCGATGTTGCCCGCCACCTCGCAATCGATGTCCGCCGCGCGCAGCAGGTGGCCGGTGAGCGCCGTGACCGTGGTCTTGCCGTTCGTGCCGGTGACGGCCAGCACGCGCGCGGCGGCGCCCGCGCGCACGTGCCAAGCGAAGAGCTCGATGTCGCCCAGCACCGGAATGCCCTTCGCGCGCGCGGACTGCACGACGGGCTCGCTCAAGGGCAGGCCAGGGCTGATGCACAGCAGGTCCACGTCCTCGAGCAGGCGCTCGCTGAACGGCCCGGTGACGAGCTCGCCCGCGAAGTCGCGCGCGCGCGGCGGCTCGGCGCGCGAGTCGGCGACCCGCGCGCGGCCGCCCTGGCTCTCGACCCAGCGCGCGACGGACAGGCCCGTATCGCCGAGGCCGAGCACCAGCACGCGCCGCCCGGCAAGCGCCACCGGCTCGGGCCGCGGCAGCAGGTTGAAGAGGGGTTCGCGCATCGACATGTTCACCGCAGCTTCAGGGTGGAGAGACCGAACAGGACGAGCATCATGGTGATGATCCAGAAGCGCACGACGACCTGGGACTCCTTCCATCCCTCCAGCTCGTAGTGGTGGTGCAGCGGCGCCATGCGGAAGATGCGCTTGCCGCCGGTCGCCTTGAAATACAGCACCTGCAGCATCACCGAGAGCGTCTCGGCGACGAACACGCCGCCCATGATGAACAGCACGATCTCCTGGCGCACGATCACGGCGATCACGCCGAGCGCCGCGCCGAGCGCCAGCGCGCCGACGTCGCCCATGAACACTTCGGCCGGATAGGCGTTGAACCACAGAAAGCCCAGCCCGGCGCCGGCGAGCGCGCCGCAGAACACGGTGAGCTCGCCCGCGCCGGGGATGTAGGGCAGGCCGAGATACTTGGAGAACACGGAGTGCCCGGCGACGTAGGCGAAGATGCCGAGCGCGCTGCCGATCATCACTGTCGGCATGATGGCGAGGCCATCCAGCCCGTCGGTCAGGTTGACGGCGTTGGAGGTGCCGACGATGACGAAGTAGGTGAGGATGATGAAGCCGATCGGGCCGAGCGGATACGCGACCTGCTTGAAGAACGGCACGATGAGCTCGTTGAGCGCCGGCGTGCCCTGCACGAGGCTGGCGAGATAGCCGGCGGCGGCCAGGCCGATCGCCGACTGCCAGAACAGCTTGGCGCGCGCCGAGAGGCCCTTGGGATTGCGATGCACGACCTTGCGGTAGTCGTCGATCCAGCCGATGGTGCCGAAGCCGAGCGTCACCAGCAGCACCACCCACAGGTAGCGGTTCTGCAGGTCGCCCCACAGCAGCGTGGTGATGCCGATGGACAGCAGGATCAGCGCGCCGCCCATGGTCGGCGTGCCCGCCTTGGCGAGGTGCGACTTCGGCCCTTCCTCGCGCACCGACTGGCCGATCTTGTAGGCGGTGAGCTTGCGGATCACCATCGGCCCGAGCACGAGCGAGATGGCGAGCGCCGTGAGGCAGGCGAGCACGGCGCGCAGCGTGATGTAGTTGAAGACGTTGAACAGGCGCACGTCGCGCGCGAGCCACTGGGCGAATTCGAGCAGCATCAGTGCCCTCCCTGCGTTTCGCCGGTGAGGGCGGCCACCACGCGCTCCATCTTCATGAAGCGCGAGCCCTTCACCAGCACCGTGGCCTCGCGCGGCAGCGCCGCGGCGAGCGCCTCAGGCGAGGCGAAATGCCGCGCGCCCGCGCCGAAGGCCTGCGCCGCCTCGCGGCTCGCGGTGCCCAGCGCGTACAGCGCGCCGATGCCGCGGCTCTTCGCGTAGGCGCCGACCTCGCGATGGAACTCGGGGCCGTGCTCGCCCACCTCGCCCATGTCCCCGAGCGCGAGCACGGTGGGCGCCGCACAGGCCGCGAGTACGTCGATGGCCGCGCGCACGGAGTCCGGATTGGCGTTGTAGCTGTCGTCGATCAGCGTGGCGCCATGCGCCGTACGCTTCACCTGCAGCCGGCCGGTGTAGGGTCGGAACGCGGCAAGCCCGCGGGCAATCGCCTCGACGGGGATCCCGGCGGCGTGCGCGCAGGCCGCCGCGGCGAGCGCATTGCGCACGTTGTGCAGGCCCGGGATCGCGAGCGTCGCACGTGCTTCGCCCGCAGGCGTGCGCACCGTGATCTCGCTATGCAGCCTCTGCAGCGCGTAGCCGCCGCTCACCTGAGCCGGGCGCTCCAGTCCGAAATCCACCACGCGGCGCGCGCCGGCAGCGCTGCGAAAGATCGCGGCGCAACCGTCGTCCGCGTTGACCACGGCGACGCCCTGCGCCGGCAGCGCGCGCAAGGCGTTCGCGTTCTCTTCGGCGCTCGCCTCCACGCTCTTCATGAACTCCATGTGCTCGCGCTGCGCGTTGGTGACCATCGCGATCGTCGGCTGCGCGATCGCGGCGAGCCAGGCGATCTCGCCGGGATGGTTCATGCCGAGCTCGATCGCGCAGTAGCGGTGGGCGTCCCGCATCTGCAGCACCGTGAGCGGCACGCCGATGTCCGTATTCAGGTTGCCCGCGGTCGCGAGCACCGCCGCGTCGCCCGCGTGCGCGCGCAGGATGGCGGCCAGCATCTCCTTGGTGGTGGTCTTGCCGTTCGCGCCGGCGATGGCGATGGCCACGGGCGCAAAGCGCGCGCGCCAGTGGCGCCCGAGCCGCCCGAGGCCCTTGCGCGTGTCCTCGACAGCGATTACCGGCAGGGGCGCCGCGCCCGTGAAGGCGCGGTCCACGAGCGCGCCGGAGGCGCCGCGCGCCTGCGCCATGCCGAGGAAGTCGTGCCCGTCGAAATGCTCGCCGCGGATCGCGACGAACAGCTCGCCGCGCCGGATCGAGCGCGAGTCCGTGGACACGCCGCGAAAGCGCGCGTCCGCTCCCGCCAGAGCGCCCTGCATCGCGGCGGCGGCCTCGGCGAGGCTCATCATCGCTTCCCCGCCCGGCGCGCGAGCGCCGCGCGCGCCACATCCGCGTCGGAAAACGGCACGCGGCGCCCGGCAATCTCCTGGTAGGGCTCGTGACCCTTGCCGGCGATCAGCACCACGTCCGCTTCCGCTGCCTCGCCGATGGCGAGCGAGATGGCGAGCGCGCGATCGGGCTCCACGGCGTGCGGCGCAGTCACGCCTGCCTCGATCTCGCGCAGGATCGCGAGCGGGTCTTCGCTGCGCGGGTTGTCCGAGGTAAGCACGAGGCGGTCGGCAAAGCGCGAGGCCGCCGCCCCCATCAGCGCGCGCTTGGAGCGGTCGCGGTCGCCGCCCGCGCCGAAGACGATGGCGAGCCGCCCGCCGCGCGCCTGCGCCACCGGGCGCAGCGCCTGCAGGACCTTTTCCAGCGCGTCCGGGCTGTGCGCGTAGTCCACGACCGTGAGCGGCGCTTCGCCCACGCGCTGCATGCGCCCCGGCACGGGCGGCAGCTTGGCGAGCGACGCAACGGCCTGCGCCAACGGCATGCCGTAGGCGATGAGGCAGCCGAGCACGCCGAGCGCGTTGGCGGCGTTGAAGCGGCCAAGCGGCGCAAACGGGGTCCGCGCCGTTCCCCAGCTCGTGGCGAGCTCGAGCGCGCTGGGGGCAATGCGCGCCGCCGCGACGTACTCGCTCACACTGCCCGGCGCGATGCCGGCGGGCGACAGGCTGTAGCCGATGGTGCGCACGCCGCGCGCCGCAAGGCGCGCGGCGAGCTGCGCGCCGAAGGCATCGTCGAGGTTGAGCACCGCGCAGGCGAGGCCCTCCATGTCGAACAGGCGCGCCTTGGCCGCGGCGTAGGCCTGCATCGTGCCGTGGTACTCGAGGTGGTCGTGCGTGAGATTGGTGAACAGCGCGCAGTCGAAAGCGACGCCGTTCACGCGCCCCTGATCGAGGCCGTGGGAGGAGACCTCCATCGCCACCGCCGCTGCGCCATCGCGCCGCATCGCGGCGAGGGTGCGGTGCAGCTCGAGCGCGTCGGGTGTCGTGTTGCCCGCATCCGCGAGCGCACCGGGAAAGCCCGTGCCCAGCGTGCCGAGCACGCCGCATTTCGCGCCAGCCGAGGTCAACGCCGCCGCAAGCCACTGGCTGCAGGAAGTCTTGCCATTGGTGCCGGTAACGCCGCAGGTCCACAACGCCTCGCTCGGGCGCCCGTAGAACGCGTGCGCCAGCACGCCCGCCTGCGCCTTCAAGCCGCGCACCGGCGCGTTGGGCACGCGCCACTCGGCGCGCCACGCAAAGCCTTCTTCTTCCCAGAGCACGCCGGCGGCGCCGCGGCCGATGGCGTCGGGGATGTGCGCGCGGCCGTCGGCCGCCGCGCCCGGGTAGGCGAAGAAGGCGACCGCGGGGCCGCAACGCCGGCTGTCGGAGGCGAGCCGCTCGATCACGGCGCCTTGGGCCGCGAGGCGCTCGAGGGGACCGGCGCCAATCAGGTGCTCTCCCGCGCTTCCTCGCCCTCGCCCGGCAGCGGCACGGGCTCGAGCGGCGCATCGTGCGGCACGTGCATGAGGCGCAGCGCCCCTTGCATGATCTGCGCGAACACGGGGGCCGCCACCACGCCCCCGTAGTACTTGCCGGCGGAGGGCTCGTCCAGCATCACGGCGACCACCAGGCGCGGCGCGCTCGCGGGCGCGAGGCCGACGAACGACGAGATGTACTTGTCCGGCGCGTAGCCGCCGTTCTCCTGCTTGTGCGCGGTGCCCGTCTTGCCGGCGACGCGCCAGCCCATGATGCGCGCGCGCGGCGCGGTGCCGCCGGGCTGCACCGCGAGCTCGAGCATCGCGCGCACCTCGCGCGCCGTCTGCGCCGAGATCACGCGCGTGCCCGCCGCGGGCGCCCCCGCCTTCAGCAGCGTGAGCGGCACGATCTCGCCGTCGCGCGCGAACATGGTGTAGGCGCGCGCGAGCTGCACCAGGCTCACCGAGATGCCGTGGCCGTAGCTCATCGTCGCCTGCTCCACCGGGCGCCAGCTCGCGGCCGGGCGCAGCTTGCCGCTCGCCTCGCCGGGAAAGCCGAGCTGCGGCGCGGCGCCGAAGCCCGCGCGATTGAACAGGTCCCACAGGTCTTCGCGCGGCAGCGTGAGCGCGAGCTTCGCCGCGCCGACGTTGGAGGACTTCTGGATCACCTGCGCGACGCTGATCGTGCCCTTTTCCGGGTGCGGGTCGTGGATCGTGTAGCGCGCGATGCGCAGCGACTCGCGGCCGCTGCTCACCACGCTCTTCGCCGTCACGCGTCCCTGCTCCATCGCGAGCGCCACGGTGAAGGGCTTGAGCGTCGAGCCCGGCTCGAAGCTGTCGGTAAGCGCACGGTTGCGCAGCTGCTCGCCCGAGAGCCGCGCGCGGTTGTTCGGGTTGAAGGTGGGCAGGTTGGCGAGCGCCAGCACTTCGCCGGTTCTCACGTCGATCACCACTGCCGCGCCCGCCTTGGCGCGATGCTCGGCGATCGCCGCGCGCAGCGCGCCGTAGGCGAGGCTCTGGATCTTGCCGTCGATCGCGAGCTGCACGTCCCTGCCGTCCTGCGCCTCGCGGATCGACTCGATGTCCTCGACCACGCGCCCGAGCCGGTCCTTGATCACGCGCCGGCTGCCCGGCACGCCGCCCAGGCGCGCCTGGTGCGCGAGCTCGATGCCTTCCTGGCCCGCTTCGTCCACGCCGGTGAAGCCGACAAGGTGCGCGGTCAGCTCGCCGCCGGGGTAGTAGCGGCGGAACTCGCGGTGCTGGTAGATGCCGGCGAGGCCCAGGCGCGCCACCTGCTCGGCCTGCTCGGGCGCGATCTGGCGCTTCAGATAGACGAAGTCGCGCGAGGTGTCGCCGACCTTCCTGCCGAGCTCGCGCGGCTCCACGCCGAGCAGCTTCGCGAGGCTCTTCATCTGCGCCGGTGTCGCTGCGACATCGCCCGGAATCGCCCATACCGACTGCACGGGCGTGGAGATGGCGAGCGCCTCGCCGTTGCGATCGAGGATGCGGCCGCGCGTGCCCGGCACTTCCAGCACGCGGCTGTAGCGCGCCTCGCCCTTGCCCTGCAGGAAATCGGTGTGCAGCGCCTGCAGGTACACGGAGCGAGCGCCGAGCACGGCAAACGCCGCGAGCAGCGCCGCCATCACCAGGCGCGCGCGCCACACCGGCAGCCGCACGATGCTGGAGGCGGCCACCGCGCTCACCGCGCCGCCTCGCGCCCTACGACGCGCACGCGGCGCGGGTCGGGCGTGCGCATGCCGAGGGTGCCGGTGGCCACCTTCTCGATGCGCGCGTGCAGGCCCCAGGTGCTCGCCTCGAGCTGCAGCTTGCCGAACTCGACGTCGAGCTCGCGCGCGCGCGCCTGCTCGCGCTCCAGGTCCGTGAAGAGCTTTCTGGCCTTGTGCTGGGAGGTGACGAGCCCGAGCGCGCAGACGACGAGAACCAGGAGGAGGAGGAGGTTCAGCTTCGCCACGCGTCGGGCTCGATTCGGTGAATGCGGGGATCAAAGGGGGCCGCCGTGCGCTCGGCGGCGCGCAGCACGGCGCTGCGCGCGCGCGGGTTGGCGGCGGTTTCGGCAGCGGCGGGACGCATCGGCTTGCCGAGGATTCTGAGCGGCGCCTCTGGCATCTCGCTGGCGCGCAAGGGCAAATCCCGTGGCAGCTGCGGGCGCGCGCAGGACTGCAGGAACCGCTTGACCAGCCGGTCCTCCAGCGAATGGAAGGCGATCACCGCCAGCCGCCCCCGGGGGGCGAGGCGCGCGACCGCCTGCGGCAGCATCAGCGACACTTCCTCAAGCTCCCGATTGACGAAAATCCGTAGAGCTTGAAAGGTGCGCGTCGCCGGATCCTGGCCCGGTTCCCGTGTGCGGACCGCCGCACCCACGAGATCGGCAAGTTGGCGGGTCGTGCGGATGGGCGCGTGCCGGCGAGCAGCAACAATCGCCGCTGCAATCTGTTTAGCAAACCGTTCTTCCCCATAGCCCCCGATGACCTCCCTCAGTTGTTCTTCGCTTGCCGCCGCCAGCCAGTCCGCGGCGGACTGCCCTTGCGTCGGATCCATGCGCATGTCGAGCGGACCGTCGGCGCGGAAGGAGAAGCCGCGCGCGGCCTCCTCCAGCTGCGGCGAGGACACGCCCAGGTCGAAGAGCATGCCGTGCGCCTCGCGCACGCCCTGCGCATCGAGCGCCGCGGCAAGGCCGCTGAACGGCGTGTGCACGATCGCAAAGCGCGCATCGCGGATCGCGTGCGCCGCCGCCACTGCCTGAGGGTCGCGGTCGAGCGCGATCAAGCGCCCGCGCGGGCCGAGCCGCGCGAGGATGAGGCGGCTGTGGCCGCCGCGGCCGAAGGTGCCATCCACGTAGATGCCGTCCGGCCGCACGGCGAGCGCCGCCACGGCTTCTTCGGCAAGGACGGCAATGTGGGTGGCGGGAGCGGCGCTCATCGGGGTGCGCACTCGCGCTCACAGCGAGAAGTCCTCCATGCCCGGCGGCGGCGCGGCCGGGCCGGAGAGCGCCTGCGCGAGCTTCGCGTTCCACAGGCCCGCGTCCCACAGCTCGAAGTAGCCGCCCTGGCCTACGAGCATCACGTCGCGCTCGAGCTTGGCGTGCTGCCGCAATGCACCCGAGAGAAGAATGCGGCCCGAGCCGTCGGGCGTGACGTGCTCTTCGAAGCCCAGCAGCAGGCGCTTCCACCAGCTCGCCTGCGGATGAAAGCTCGGGAAGGTCTCCGCCTTGGCGCGCACCGGCTCCCACGCTGCCGGCGGATAGACGAGCACGCAGCCCTCCGGGTGCGCGGTGAGCACCACGTACTTCGCGCTTGAGAGCAGCGCCTCGCGATGGCGAGTGGGAATAGCCAGCCGCCCTTTGGCGTCCAGCGTCACCACCGTTGCGCCGTGAAAAGTCCCACCCATGCCCCGTTTTTCCTTGGGCGGCCGGGGATTGAGGGCAACTCCCCTTTTTCCGCCACTTTTTTCTACCTTTTCCCACTCTAGGGGAAAACGGTTCGGGAGGTCAAGCCAAATATTCAGGCCTGACAAAGACTTAGCTGCGTTTTCGGAGGGAGAATCTCGAAATTAAAGAACTTTACATTTCAATAGGTTACAAAACCTACTGAAAGTACCGTCTTAAAACATTGCCCTGCAGTGTTACCGGGGCACGACGCTATCCGCGCGCGAGGCGGTCGATGGTTTGCGCGCTGACGCCGACCTTCGCGCCGGCCGCGTGGATCTCGACCCACGTGTTCGCATCCACGGCGATGCCGTCCCTCTCGCGCCTGGCGCGCGTCTCGCGCTCGGGGTCGCCCGCAATGCGCACGCGGTCCGAGCCCGGCGCCGGCGGCGATTGCTTCACCCAGGCGATGAACTCGCGCGCTTCGCGCTCGAAGGGCGCCGCAGTGCCGAGCTTCTTCGGATCGATGAGGATCGAGAGCATGCCGTTCAGCACTCGCTTCTTCGTGCGGTCTTCGGTGTGCCAGGTGCCGCCGCCGGTGAGCGCACCGCCAAGCAGCTCGCACACGACCGCGAGGCCGTAGCCTTTGTGCAGGCCGAAGGTGGTCAGCGCGCCGAAGGGCTCGATCACGCCGAACCTGGGATCGACCGTCGGATTGCCCTTGTCGTCCAGGAGCAGCCCGGGCGGCAGCTTCTCGCCCTTGTTGTGCGCGACGCGCACCTTGCCCTGCGCCACGCCGCTGGTGGCCATGTCGAGGATGAACGGCGGCTGCCCGGCGAGCGGGATGCCGATGGTGCAGGGATTGGTGCCGAAGCGCGCATCGCTGCCGCCGAACGGCGCGACGATGGAGCGCGAGATGACGTTGACGAAGCTGATCGACACGAACCCTTCCGCCACTGCCTGCTCTGCCCACTGGCCGATGCGGCAGAGGTGGTGCGAGTTCGCAAGCGCCATGACACAGACGCCGTGCTGACTTGCGCGCGCAATCGCCATGTCGGTCGCCTCCAGCCCGATCACCTGCCCGTAGCCCGCCTGCCCGTCGAGGGCGACAAGCGCGCCGCCGTCGAACTTCACCAGTGGGTGGCGGTTGGGCTGCAAGCCGCCCTCCTTCAGCGAGTCCACGTAGCGCGGGATCATGCCGATGCCGTGCGAGTCGTGGCCGGTGAGGTTGGCGGTGACGAGGTTCTCGGCGACGAGCTTCGCTTCGCGCGCGTCGCTGCCGCCAGCGGCGACGATGGATTCGATGGCGCGCGCCAGCGGCGCCGCCTTGAAGACGTGGGGGGATGCCATGGGGGCCGAGTTTATAATGGCCCGCAGTCCTCCTACCCAGCCATGATCGACAAGTTCATCGCCAGCGCCGCCGAGGCGCTCGCCGACGTTCCCGACGGCGCCACCGTGATGATCGGCGGCTTCGGCAACGCCGGCATGCCCGCCGAGCTGATCGACGCGCTCATCGCGCAGGGCGCCAAGCACCTCACCGTGGTGAACAACAACGCCGGCAACGCGGACGCGGGACTCGCCGCGCTGATTGGCGCCGGGCGCGTGAAGAAGATCATCTGCTCGTTTCCAAGGCAGACCGATTCGTGGCATTTCGACAAGGCCTACCGCGCGGGGCAGATCGAGCTCGAGCTCGTGCCGCAGGGCACGCTTGCCGAGCGCATCCGCGCCGCTGGCGCGGGCATCGGCGCCTTCTATACGCCTACCGCCTTCGGTACGAAGCTCGCAGAGGGCAAGGAAACGCGGCGCATCGGCGCGCGCGACTACGTGCTCGAGTTCCCGATCCACGCGGACTACGCGCTCATCAAGGCGGACCGCGCCGACCGCTGGGGCAACCTCACCTACCGCATGACCGCGCGCAATTTCGGCCCGATCATGGCGTCCGCGGCGAAGTGCACGGTGGCGCAGGTGCGCGAGACCGTGCAGCTCGGCGAGCTCGACCCGGAAGCCGTCGTCACCCCCGGCATCTTCGTGCAGCGCATTGTGCGCATCGCCCCCTTGAGGAGGGTCGCATGAAAAAGCTCGACCGCAACCAGATCGCCGCGCGCGTGGCGCGCGACATCCCCGACGGGGCCTACGTCAACCTCGGCATCGGCCTGCCGACGCTCGTGGCCGACCATCTGCCGAAGGACCGCGAGATCGTCCTGCACAGCGAGAACGGCGTGCTCGGCATCGGCCCGCGGCCGGCGAAAGGCATGGAAGACGAGGACCTGATCAACGCCGGCAAGGAGCCGGTGACGATGCTGAAGGGCGGGTCGTTCTTCCACCACGCCGACTCCTTCGGCATGATCCGCGGCCGCCACCTCGACTACTGCGTGCTCGGCGCCTTCCAGGTGTCGGCGGCGGGCGACCTCGCCAATTGGCACACCGGCGCCCCCGACGCGATTCCCGCGGTGGGCGGCGCGATGGATCTCGCCGTCGGCGCGAAGAACGTCCTGGTGATGATGGAGCACCTCACCAAGGAAGGCAGAAGCAAGATTGTCGAGCGCTGCAGCTATCCCCTGACTGGCGCGCGCTGCGTGAACCGCGTGTACACCGACCTCGCGGTGATCGACGTGAAGGCCGATGGCCTTCACGTCGTGGATATCGTCGAGGGCCTTTCCTTCGAGGAGCTGCAGCGCCTCACCGGCGTGCCCCTCAAGAAGGCGGCGACCTCGAAAGCGGCGTAGGGTTGCGCTCTTTCTGACAGTAAGGTGCTGCGTTGCGGCGCGCAGTGCCGCCGCGCAGCACGTCGTGGTTCTTACTGCGGCTTGATCCCGGCCGCCTGCAGGATCTTCTTCGTGTCCTCGATCTCCTTCGCCACGAAGTTGGTGAACTGCGGGATCGTCAGGTTGCCCGGCACGGTGCCGAGCTTCTCCAGCCGCCCCCTCAAGTCGGGGCTCGCCAGCGCCGTGTTGACGTCCTTGTTGATCTTCGCGGCGAGGTCCGCCGGCATCTTCGCCGGTCCCCACAGGCCCACCCACAGCGTGTAGTCGAACCCCGGGTAGCCCTGCTCGGCAACGCTCGGCACGTTCGGCAGCAGCGGCGAGCGCATTTCCGAGGACACCGCGAGCGCGAGCGCCCTGCCGCCGTTCACATGCGGCAGCGCGGCGTTGAGCGGCGCCCAGTAGCAGCACACGCGCCCGGCGATGGTGTCGGCGATCGCCTCGGGCGTGCCCTTGTAGGGAATATGCGTGACGTCGATGCCGGCGGCGATCTTCAGCTTCTCCAGGTTGAAGTGCGTGCCGCTGCCGATGCCCGCCGAGGAGAAGTTGAGCTTGCCCGGACTCGCCTTGGCGACGTCGACGAAGTCGCGCAGCGACTTCCAGCCCGCCTCCGGGCTGACAATCAGCACGTTCGGCCCGCCGCCAAGCAGCGCCAGGTTGGTGAAGTCCTTCAGCGTGTCGTAAGGCATGTTGGCGTAGATGCCGGGATTGGCGACGTGCGCCGAGGAATTGGCGAGCAGCGTGTAGCCGTCCGGATCCGACTTGACTACCACCGCGGAGCCGACGGTGCCGCCGGCGCCGACGCGGTTCTCGGCGACGACGGGCTGGCCCCACATTTCCTGCAGCTTCGCCGCCACCGCCCGGCCGATGATGTCGGTCGAGCTGCCCGGCGTGAACGAGATCACCAGGCGCACCGGCTTGGTCGGGTAGTTCTGTGCGAACGCCGGTGCGGCAGCGAGCGCGACGAGCGCGATCAGCAGCTTACGAAAGCCCATCTTTGACCTCCACGTTTTCTGGTTTGAGCTTGATCCCGGACGCCTCCGCCTGCTGCACCAGCAGCGTCGCGAAATCCTCCTCCTTCATGCCGCGGCCCATCATAGATTGAATCAGGTCGCGGGTGACCGACGCGAGCGGCATCGGCACTTCCAGCCTGCGCCCGGCGTCCAGACCCAGGTCCATGTCCTTCTTCAGCAGCTCCGGCGTGAAGGTCACCTTGAAGTCGAGGTTGACGAAGGCCGGCGTCTTGTAGCGCGTGAACATCGAGCCCATCACGCTCTGGTTGAGGAACTCGAGGAAGGCGTGGCGCGGCACGCCTGCCTTCTGCGCCAGCACCGTGATCTCGGCGAGCGACTGGATCACCACGCCGAGGAACACGTTGTGGCAGATCTTGACGATGCGCGCGAGCTCGCCCTCGCCCACGTAGCTCGCCGCGGGCGCGATCATCTTCAGCAACGGCAGCGCCTCCTCGAAGGACTTCTTCGGCCCCGAGCAGACGAAGGAAAGCTTGCCGGCCTTGATCACCTTGGCGTTGCCGGACACCGGCGCGGCGAGGTAGTCGATGCCGCGCTGCGCGAGCAGCTCGCGCAGCTCCGCCGAGCCCTCGAGCGAGATCGACGAGCACTCGATCACCACGCGCGGCTGCGCCTTGCCGGCGAGCAGTTCCTGCATGACGTGCTTCACGTCCTTCCACGTGGACACCATGCAGAACACCACGTCGCGCGCGGCGAGCTCGGCGAGCTTGCCGGCGATCTTCGCGCCGTACTGCGCGAGCGGCTCGGCCTTGGCGCGCGTGCGGTTCCACACCAGCACATCGGCGCCGCCCTTCGCGAGGCGCGCGGCCATCTCGTAGCCCATGCGCCCCGCGCCGATCCAGCCTACGCTCGGCGCGACGCCCTTAGTACGGGTTGGCAATCGGCAGCTCCTCGGCGGGGTAGAGCGAGATGACCTGCGCGCCCTTCGGCGTGAGAATCACCTCCTCCTCGATGCGCGCGGCGGAGACGCCATCAGTGGCGGGACAGTAGGTCTCCACTGCGAAGACCATGCCGGCCTTCAGCTCGATCGGCTCGCGGAACGAGGTCAGGCGCGAAATGAGCGGCCGCTCGTGAAGGCCGAGGCCGAGGCCGTGGCAGAAGTTCAGGCCGAAGGCGTCCATCTCGCTCGCGAAGCCGATCTCCTTCGCCTCCGGGAAGGCCATCGCGATCTTGTCGCTCGACATCCCGGGCTTGAGGAGCTCGATCGCGCGGTCCATCCACTCGCGCGCCTTGCGGTAGGCCGTGCGCTGCGGGCCGGTGGCGCGCCCGACGTTGAACGTCCGGTAGTAGCAGGTGCGGTAGCCCATGAACGACTGGATGATGTCGAAGAACGCCTGGTCGCCGGGCCGGATCAGGCGGTCGGTGAAGTTGTGCGGGTGCGGCGAGCAGCGCTCGCCCGAGATCGAGTTGATCGCCTCTACGCAATCCGAGCCCATCTCGTAGAGGCGCTTGGTGGCGAGCGCGACGATCTGCGACTCCTGGATGCCGGGCTTCAACGCCTCGGCGATGTCCTGGTAGACGCCATCCACCATGGCCGCCGCCATGTTGAGCAGCGTCAGCTCGTCGATGTTCTTCACCTCGCGCGCCTGCAGCATCACCTGCTGGCCGTCGCGCACCTCGATGCCTTCCTTCTGCAGCGCAAACAGCATCGGCGGCTCGACCACGTCCACGCCGAGCGGCATGTCGGCGACGCCTTCGGCCTTGAGGATCGCCTTGATCTCCTTTGCCGAGTCGCGGAACAGCGTCAGGTCCGCGCCGGTGGCGCCGCGCATGCCGAGCAGGCCCGCGCGGCAATGGTCGGCGTGCAGCCACGGCGCATGCAGCTTGTGATGGCGCGCCGCGGAGCCGAAATCCCAGATGTAAGGGTCGCCCGTGCCGGTCAGCAGCGAATAGCGCGTCAGCTTGTCGCGCGCCCACTCGCCGATCACGGTGCTGGTGGTGTAGCGGATGTTGTGCTGGTCGAAGGAAAGCAGCGCGCCAAGGCCCGACTGCGCGAGGGCCGCGCGCGTGCGCGCCAGGCGGTAGTCGTGCAGCCGCCGGAAATTGACGCGCTCCTCGAAGTCGACCTGCGTGTGGCCGGGCGCCTGCAGCGGCCGCTTCCAGTCGTGGTGCGGGTTGACGTCGTCCGGGCGGATGACCTTCGGCTCGGGCCTGCGGTTCTTGGCCATGGCGCGCTAATCCGGCTTGATTCCGCCGCGCGCCACCACGCGCGTCCAGCGCTCGACCTCTTCCTTCATGAAGCGGCCGAACTCCTCGGGGCTGCCGGCGACCACATCGAAGCCGATCTGCTCCATGCGCGCCGCGACTTCGGGCGAGCGCAGCGCGCGCACCGCGGCGGCGTTCAGCTTCGCCACCACGTCGCGCGGCGTCTTCGCCGGCGCGCCCGCCGCCTGCCAGGACGTGACCACCAGGTCGGGGAAACCGGCCTCGGCGGTCGTCGGCACGTTCGGCAGCTGCGGGTGGCGCGCCTTCGCCGTGACTGCATAGGCCTGCATGCGCCCGCCGCGAATGTAGTTGGTCACCGCGCCCAGGTTCTGGAAGGAGAATTCCACCTGGTTGCCCATCAGGTCGGTCTGGCACGCTGCGCCGCCGCGGTAGGGCACGTGCACCGCGAAGATGCCCGCGCCCTGCTTGAGCAGCTCGCCGGTAAGGTGGTCGGAAGAGCCCGTGCCGCTCGAGCAGTAGGAGAGCTTGCCGGGATTCTTCTTCGCGAAGTCCACCAGCTCCTTCATCGACTTCACCGCCAGCTCGGGCTTCGCCACGAGGACGTTGGGCGTGGTCACCGCGAGGGTGATCGGCGCGAAATCGCGCACCGGGTTGTAGCGCAGGTCCTTGAAGAGCGCCGCGTTGATCGAGAACACGCCGATCGAGCCGACGAGGATCGTGTAGCCGTCGGGCTCGGCCTTGGCGACGAACTCGGCGGCGATGGCGCCGTTCGCCCCCGGCCGGTTCTCGACGACCCCCGGCTGCCCGAGGTACTCCTGGAACTTCGAGGCGATCGCGCGGCCAACGATGTCCGACGAGCCGCCGGCGACGAACGGGATGACCACCTTGATCGGCTTGGACGGCCAGGCCTGCGCCTGTGCCGACGCAGCAGCGAATGCCGCGGCGAGCGCCGCGACGCAATTAACCAGACGGTGCATGACTCCTCCTCGCGCGCAGTTTAATACAATCACCTCATGAAAAAGCGCCCGGAAGATCTGCGTTCGCACCGCTGGTTCGGCGTCAAGGACCTGCGCTCCTTCGGCCATCGCTCGCGCACCGCGCAGATGGGCTATGACCGCAGCGACTACGCCGGCAAGCCCGTCATCGCGATCGTCAACACCTGGTCGGACATCAACCACTGCCACACGCACTTTCGCGAGCGCGCCGAGGAAGTCAAGCGCGGCGTATGGCAGGCGGGCGGCTTCCCGCTGGAGATGCCGGCGATGGCGCTCGCCGAAACCATGCAGAAGCCCACCACGATGATGTACCGCAACTTCCTCGCCATGGAGACCGAGGAGCTGCTGCGCTCCTATCCGGTGGACGGCTGCGTGCTGATGGGCGGCTGCGACAAGACCACGCCCGCGCTGATCATGGGCGCGACCAGCATGAACCTGCCGGCGATCTACCTGCCTGCGGGGCCGATGCTGAACAGCCACTGGCGCGACCAGACCCTCGGCTCGGGTTCCGACACCTGGAAGTACTGGGACGAGCTGCGCGCCGGACGCATCAGCGAGCAGGACTGGCAGGGCATCGAGGACACGATCGCGCGCTCGCCGGGCACCTGCATGACGATGGGCACCGCGGCCACCATGATGTCGCTCGCCGAGGCGCTCGGCTTCACGCTGCCGGGCTACTCCTCGATTCCCGCGGTGGACTCCAACCACGCGAAGATGGCCGCGCTCACCGGCAAGCGCATCGTCGAGATGGTGTGGGAGGATCTCAAGCCGCGCGACTTCCTCTCGCGCGGTTCGTTCGACAACGCCATCACCACTCTCATGGCGATGGGCGGCTCGACCAACGCCATCGTGCACCTCGTGGCGATGGCCGGGCGCGCGGGCCTCGCCTTTCCGCTGGAGCGCTACAACGAGATCAGCGCGAAAACGCCGGTGATTGCCAACGTGCGCCCCTCCGGCAGTAAGTACCTGATGGAGGACTTCTACTACGCGGGCGGTCTGCGCGCGTTGCTCTGGCAGCTGCGCGACCTGCTCGACCTCTCGGCGAAGACGGTGAACGGCAGGACGCTCGGCGAGAACATCGCGGACGCGAAGGTGTGGAACGCCGACGTCATCCTGCCGCGCGACAAGCCCCTCAAGGCATCCGGCGGCATCGTCATGCTGCGCGGCTCGCTCGCGCCCGATGGCGCGGTGATCAAGACGAGCGCCGCGGATCCGAAGCTCCTCAAGCACACCGGGCGCGCCGTGGTGTTCGAGGACTACAACGACATGGCGGCGCGCATCGACCGCGACGACCTCGAGGTGGACGCGTCCTCGGTGCTCGTGCTGAAGAACGCGGGGCCGCTCGGCGGCCCGGGCTTTCCCGAGTGGGGCATGCTGCCCATGCCGAAGAAGCTCATCAAGCAGGGCGTGAAGGACATGGTGCGCCTCTCGGACGGCCGCATGAGCGGCACCAGCTACGGCACCTGCATCCTGCACGTCGCGCCGGAAGCCTATGTCGGCGGGCCGCTCGCCTTAGTGAGGAACGGCGACCTGATCGAGCTCGACGTGGAGCGCAAGATCCTCAACCTGAAGGTGGGCGAGGACGAGCTTGCCCGGCGCAAGGCGGCCTGGAAGCGGCCGCCGCCGAAATACGAGCGCAGCTTTGGCGCCATCTTCTCGCGCCACGTGAAGCAGGCGAACGAAGGCTGCGACTTCGATTTTCTTGAGGGCACCGCGCCCACCGCGGAGCCGGAAATCCACTGAACGTGGCGCTGCGCAACGCGCCACGGGAGGCGCATGCCTGAGACTGCCTTCGTCACGGGGGCAACGGGCTTCGTCGGCCTGAACCTCGTCGAGCAGCTGCTGGCGCGCGGCTGGCGCGTGATCGCGCTGCACCGCGCGGGCGCGGACCTGAAATACCTCGCGCGCATGCCGGCCGAGCGCGCCGTAGGCGACATTACCGATGCACCTTCGCTCCTGCGCGCTCTGCCCGAGGGCGTGGACGCGGTGTTCCACGTCGCGGGCGACATCAACCTGTGGTCGCGCCGCAATGCCCTGCAGAACCGCATCAACATCGAAGGTACGCGCAACATGGTTGCGGCGGCCCTCGAGCGCCGCGCGCGGCGCTTCGTGCACACCTCGAGCGTCTCCGCCTACGCCTTGCAGCGCGGCCGGCTCGACGAGCGCACGCCGATGCTCGGCAAGTACTCGTGGGTGAACTACAACCGTTCCAAGCACCTCGCCGAGGAAGAGGTGCGCGCGGGCATTGCGCGCGGGTTGGACGCCGTGATCCTCAACCCCGGCGCGATCCTCGGTCCGTACGACACGCGCGGCTATGCGCGCATCGTGAAGATGATCGCCACCGGGACGTTGCCGGGCGTGCCGCCGGGCGCGATGCCGTTCTGCGACGTGCGCGAGGTGGCGCGGGCGCACATTGCCGCCTTCGAGCGCGGCGGCACGGGCGAGAACTACCTGCTCGGCGGCGCCGATGCGACCTTCGTCGAGCTGTTCCGCGAGATCGGCGCTGCGCTCGGGCGGCCGGTGCCGTCGCGCGCCACTCCCGCCTGGGTGCTGCGCTTGCTGGGCGCCGCTGGTGCCTTGCGCGGCGCCCTCACCGGGGTCGAGCCCAGGCTCACGCCCGAGATGGCCCGGCAGGCGACGCGCGAGCTGACCTGCGACTGCTCCAAGGCGATGGCCGCGCTGGGCTACCGCACGGTGCCGCTGCGCGACATGGTCCGGGACTGCGTCGCGTGGCTCGCGGCCGAAGGCCTGCTGCCCGGAGTACAATCCGCGGGCCACATCCGCAAGTAACCAAACGGTTCAAACCAGGGAGACAGGTACCATGCGTCCGTTCCGCAGCATGCTGCTCGCCGCCGCGCTCGCGGCCCTCGCCGGCGCCGCCGGCGCGCAGAGCTATCCGAACAAGCCGATCCGCCTCATCGTGCCCTACGCCGCGGGCGGCACCTCCGACATCCTTGCGCGCCAGATCGGCCCGAAGCTCACCGAGGCCTGGGGCCAGCCGGTGATCGTCGAGAACAAGCCCGGCGCGAACGGCAATGTCGGCGCCGATTTCGTCGCCAAGAGCGCCCCCGACGGCTACACGCTCCTGCTCACCGACCTCGGGGGCCTGGTGATCAGCCCGAGCGTCTATCCCAAGCTGCCCTTCGACCCGTCGAAGGACTTCTCGCCGGTGGTGATGGTGTCCTACTCGCCGCACGTGCTCGCCGCGCATCCGGCGCAGCCGTTCAACTCCGTCCCCGAGCTGATTGCCTTCGCCAAGGCCAATCCCGGCAAGCTCAATTTCGC
>DASWBP010000289.1:0-14192 GCA_036390555.1 Burkholderiales bacterium
GCGCTTCGCGTCCTTCATTTCCTGCGCGTGCTGCGCGCGCAGCTCCTTGAGCCGCGCCTCGACCACCGACTGCTCGTAGAAATTGCCGTCGCCGGCGGCCTGCGCGAGCTGCAGCTGCTCGATGGCTGCGGGCAGGCTGCCGCGCAGGACATACACCTCTGCCTGCGCCTGGTGCTGCGCCAGGCGCTTGCCGAGCGCCGCATAGTTGCGCGCCTGCAAGGCACGCAGGCGGGCATCGCGCGGGTACTGGCGCATGGGCCCCGCGAGCGCCGCCAATGCCTCCTGTGGACGCCCGGCCTGCTCGAGCGCCTCGGCGTAGGCGTAGGCAAGCGACAAGCGCCCCGGATAGCGCTGCTGCGCCTGTGCGAGGGTGGCAAGCGCCGCGGGCGCGTTGCCCGCCGCGCGCTGCACGCGCGCGGCGAGCGTCTCGATCATCGGGCTTGACGCGCCCGTGGCGCGCAGCGCAGCGAGCGAGGCCTGCGCTTCGCGCGCCTGGCCCGCGCGCAGCTGCGCCGCGACCAGGCCGTAGCGCGCGGCGGCCTCGCTCGCGTAGCGGCGGTCGCGGACTGCGGCGGCGTAATGCTCCACCGCGGTACGCGGCTCGCCGCTCTCGGCGCGCAGCTTGGCGCGCACCAGGTGGAACTCCAGGCTGTCCAGGTGCTGGCGGTAGGGCGAGTTCGCCGCGCGCCCCGCGGTGTCCGCGATGCGCTCCGTGGTCATGGGGTGGGTGCGCAGGTAGCTGGGCACCTGCCCATCGTCCGCAAGACGCGACTGGCGCTGCATCTTCTCGAAGAAGCCCGGCATCGCATGCACGTCGAAGCCGGCCGCGGCGAGCGTCTGGAAGCCGACGCGGTCCGCCTCGCGCTCGAAGTCGCGGGTGTAGCTGAGCTGCGTCTGCACCATGCCCGCCTGCGCGGCTGCCGCGGCACCCGCGGCAAGGTCGGGGCGCGAGGCCCCGATGAGGATTGCGGCCGCGAGCGCGATCATGCTGGGAAGCTGCATCTGCTGCTGCGCACCGATCAGGCGCGCGATGTGGCGCTGCGTGACGTGCGCAATCTCGTGTGCCAGCACCGAGGCCACCTCGGACTCGCTCTCCGCCGCGGTGAGCAGGCCGGTGTGCACGCCGATGAAGCCGCCAGGCAGCGCGAAGGCATTGATGGCACCATCGCGCACGGCGAAGAACTCGAAATCCTGGCGCACGCCGGGCACGGCGCCGAGCAGCCGCCGTCCCAGCGCATCGATGTAGTCGGTGACCTCGGCATCGTCGACATACGCAGGATCGCGATAGCGGATCTCGCGCACGATGCTCTCGCCGATGCGCCGCTCCGTCTGCGGCGCGATGGCGGCGCCCGCCGCGTCGCCGAGCTCGGGCAGCGGCTGCGCGGGCGCGAGGTACGGCCACGCGGCGGCGAGTGCCGCCAGCAGGACGAACGGGATACGCATGCGAATATGATACCGTCGAGGGCTGCAAGTTCCGGAAACCGCATGGCTCGCAGATCAAGACCCAGGCTCACGCATTTCGACCGCGGCGGCCGCGCGCACATGGTGGATGTCGGCGCCAAGGCGCAGACGCACCGCGTCGCGGTCGCCTCCGGCCGCATCCTGATGCGCGCAGCGACCCTGCGTGCGGTGGCCGCCGGCCGCGCGAAGAAGGGCGACGTGCTCGGCGTGGCGCGCATCGCCGCCATCCAGGCCGCCAAGCGCACGCCGGAGCTGATCCCGCTCGCGCATCCGATCGCCATCACGCGCGCGGCGGTGGATTTCGACCTGGAGCCGCGGCGCAGCGCCGTGCGCATCACTGCGCGCGTGGAGTGCCGCGGCCGCACCGGCGTCGAGATGGAGGCCCTGGCCGCCGCCGCGGTCGGGCTGCTGACCGTCTACGACATGCTCAAGGCGGCGGACCGGGGCATGGTGCTCTCCGACCTGCGCCTGGAGGAGAAGCGCGGCGGCCGCTCGGGCGCCTGGCGCCGCTCCGCCGGGCGCGGCTGAAACTTGGACCCGCGATCGATGTCGACGCTGTCCTCCGCGGTGCGCCCGGCGCGTTAAGCCGCTCGTGAAGCCAATCGCCCTCAAGCTGGTCGCCATCCTCGGTGTGCTCGCGCTCGCCGCCGGAGGCTACGCGTGGCTGCGCACGCGCGACGGCGGCGGCGAGCAGGTGCTGCGCACGGCGCGGCTCGAGCGCGGCCCGTTGCAGGCGGTGGTGGCGGCAAGCGGCACGCTGAATGCGGTGACCACCGTGCAGGTCGGCTCGCAGATCTCCGGCCAGGTGAAGGAGATCTACGCCGACTTCAACACCAGCGTGAAGAAGGACCAGGTCATCGCGCGCATCGACCCGGCGACCTTCGAGCTGCGCGTGGCGCAGGCGAGTGCCGACCTCGATGCGGCGAAGAGCGCCGTCGCGGTGGCGCGCTCCACCCTCATCGCGCAGCAGGCGGAGATCGCGCGCGTCCGGGTGAACCTCGCCGACGCGCAGCGCGACTACGACCGCAAGCGCTCCCTGGTCGAGCAGAGGTTCATCTCGCCCGCCGAGCTCGACAAGGCGCGCACGCTGCTCGACGCGACGCGCGAGCAGCTGAACGCGGTGCAGGCGCAGATCGGCGTCAACGAGTCGCAGGTGACGAGCGCCCTCGCCGCCGTCAAGCAGCGCGAGTCGCTCCTGCGCCAGGCGCAAGTGGACCTCGACCGCACCGTCATCCGCGCGCCGGTGGACGGCACCGTGATCCTGCGCAATATCGACGCCGGGCAGACGGTGGCCGCCAGCCTGCAGGCGCCGGTGCTGTTCACCATCGCGCAGGACCTGCGCGACATGCAGGTCGAAGCGGCGATCGACGAAGCCGACGTCGGGCGCCTGCGCGTCGGCCAGCGGGCCGCCTTCACGGTGGATGCGTTCCCGCGGCGCAGCTTCAACGGCGAGATCCGGCAGATCCGCAAGTCGCCGGTCAACGTGCAGAACGTGATTAGCTATACGGTGGTCATCTCTGCGGCGAACCCGGACCTCGCGCTGCTGCCGGGCATGACCGCCAATGTGCGCGTGGTGGTCGAATCGCGCGACAACGTCCTCAAGGTGGCGAACGCCGCGCTGCGCTACCGGCCGGCGGGCGCTGCCGAGGCCAAGACGGCAGGCGCGATGGCCCCGGCGCCCGCGGCGGGCAACGCCTACCAGCAGTTCCGCCAGCGCGTCTACGGCGAGCTCAAGCCCGACGAGGCTCAGAAGCTGAAGCTCGACCAGGTGTTCGACGACACGCGCGCGAAGCTCGCCGCGCTGCGCGACATCCCGCAGGAGGCGGAGCGGCGCAAGGCGGCGGAGCGCCTGCGCGCGGAATCGCGCGAGCGCGTGATGGAACTGCTTACCGAGGCGCAAAAGCCGGTCTACGAGCGACTGGTGGCGGAGCTGGGCGGCGCGCGCGCAGGCGCACAGGCCGCGGCGGGCAGGCTCTGGGTGCGCGGACCGGACGGCCTGCCCGTCCCGGTCGAGGTGCGCACCGGGCTCACCGACGGAACGAGCACCGAAATCCTCGAGGGCCCCCTCAAGGAAGGCGACGAAGTGATCGTGGGAATGGCCGAGCCGGGTGCGGCGGCGAAGAAGGCCGGCGGTCTGCCCGGACCGCGGCCCTTCTGATGACCGCGCCGCTCATCCGCACGCGCGACCTCGTCAAGGTCTACCGGATCGGCAGCGAGCAGGACCGCGCCGCCGGGCGAGGCAGCGAGATCCGCGCGCTCGCGGGCGTGAGCGTGGACATCGCGCATGGCGAGTTCGTCGCGGTGATGGGGCCGTCGGGTTCCGGCAAGTCGACCTTCATGAACGTGCTGGGCTGCCTCGACCGCCCCACCTCGGGCGAGTATCTCCTCGGCGACAAGCGCGTCTCGGCGCTCGAGGGCGACGAGCTCGCCACGGTGCGCAACCGCAGCATCGGCTTCGTGTTCCAGAGCTTCAACCTGCTGGCGCGCACTTCGGCGCTGGAGAACGTCGAGCTGCCGCTGGTCTATGCCGGCGTGCCGGCCACCGAGCGCCGCCAGCGCGCGTTGGAGATGCTGCGGCAGGTCGGTCTCGCCGAGCGCGCGAGCCACCAGCCGGCGCAACTGTCCGGCGGGCAACAGCAGCGCGTGGCGATCGCGCGCGCGCTCGTCACGCGGCCCCTGCTGATCCTCGCCGATGAGCCGACCGGCGCGCTCGACTCGCGGACCAGCCTCGAGACCATGGGCCTGCTGCAAGCGCTCAATCGCGGCGGCATGACCGTGGTGCTCGTCACGCACGAGCCCGACGTCGCGCGCTTCGCCGCGCGCATCCTGCGCTTTCGCGACGGCCGCGTGGTCGAGGACCGCCCCAACGCCCAACCGGACGACGCGCAAACGGCTCTCGCTGCGGCGGAGGTAACAGCGTGATGCAGGTTTCGTGGGTTACCGGGGGATGCGGAGGGGCCGGGAAGGCCCCGGTTGCACCTGCCGGAAGGGGCCCGGCCCCCCTGCCCACATGAGCCTCGCGGCCCTCTTGCGCGTGGCGATGCGCGCGCTTGCAGTGAACAAGCTGCGCAGCGCGCTCACCATGCTTGGCATCATCATCGGCGTAGGCGCGGTGATCGTGATGATCGCAGTGGGCGCGGGCGCGCAAGCGCGCGTCGAGGAGCAGATCCGCTCGCTCGGCTCCAACCTGCTGCTCATCCTTTCCGGCACCACTACCGCGGGCGGCGTACGCATGGGCTTTGGCTCCAACCTGACCATTTCAGAGGACGACGCCGCGGCCATCACGCGCGAGATCCCCGAGGCGCTGGCCGCGCCGGCGTTGCGCGGCACCGCACAGCTGGTCTGGGGAAACCAGAACTGGTCGACGGTGATCTTCGGCGTGACGCCGGATTATTTCGAGGTGCGTCAGTGGAACTTCGCTGCGGGCGGCCCGTTCGACGCTACGGACATCGCGGGCGCGACCAAGGTGTGCCTCATCGGGCAAACGGTGGCGCGCCAGCTGTTCGGCGGCGTCGATCCTGTCGGTCAGCAGATCCGCATCCGCCGCGTGCCGTTCACGGTGATCGGCGTCCTCGAGGGAAAGGGCCAGAGCATGATGGGCACCGACCAGGACGACCTCGTCCTGATGCCGATCAGCACGGCACGCAAGCGCGTGCTGGGCGCGACCAGCCTTGCCAAGCAGCGCAGCGTCGGCACCATCTGGGTCAGGGTGCGCGATGGCTACGACATGAAGGCGGCCGAAGAGCAGGTGCGCGCGCTGCTGCGGCAGCGCCATCGCCTGCAGCCCGGCCAGGACGATGATTTCTCGCTGCGCAACCTCGAGGAAGTCGCCGCGACGCAGGAGGCCTCCAGCCGCGTGCTGGCGCTGTTGCTCGCCGCGGTCGCGTCCGTGTCGCTGGTGGTCGGCGGCATCGGCATCATGAACATCATGCTGGTCTCCGTGACCGAGCGCACGCGCGAGATCGGCCTGCGCATGGCGGTGGGCGCGCGCACGCGCGACATCCTCGGCCAGTTCCTGGTGGAGGCGGTGACGCTGTCGCTGATCGGGGGCCTGGTGGGCGTGGGGCTCGGCACCGCGGCCGCCTACGCGGTCGCGCAGTTCGCGGGCTGGCGCATCGTGCTCGCGCCCGAGTCGGTGCTGCTGGCGGTGGCGTTTGCCTTTGCCATCGGCGTCTTCTTCGGCTTCTACCCCGCGCGCAAGGCGTCGCGCCTCAATCCCGTGGAAGCGCTGCGCTTCGAATGACCGTGAGCCCGCGCACTGCGCACCTCGCGGCCGCGGTGGTCATCGCCGTGCTCGCGGCCGCGCTCTACCTGCCGTTCCTCGGCAACCCGCTGGTGTTCGACGATCGCAACTTCTTCGTCGGCGAGAAGTTTGTCTACTATGCGACGCATCCGATCGGCATGGACGTGCGCCTGCCGGGCTACTTCACGCTGGCGGTGACGCGCGTGCTGTCCGGCGCCATCGAGACGCAACGGATCCTCAGCCTGCTGTTCCACGTCGCGTGCGCCCTCGCCCTCTACCGCCTGCTTTACGGCATCCAGCGCGCAGCCCTGTCGGCTCCGGCCGCGCCGATGGCGCCGTTCGACACTGCGTCCTCGCTACGCGCGGCAATCGCCGCGGCGGCGTTTGCGCTCCACCCGGTGGCGGTTTACGGCGCCGCCTACCTGGTCCAGCGCAGCATCGTGCTCGCAACCCTGTTTGCGCTGCTCTCGCTCATCCTGTTCCTGCGCGGCCTGCAGGAGCGGCGCTTTGGCGATGCGCTGTCTGCCGCGCTGATGTACTCGCTGGCAGTGCTCTCCAAAGAGCACGCGGTGCTGGTGCCCGCCGCTGCGTTGCCGCTGCTCCTGATTGCCGGCGCTTCCGCGTCCTTCGCGCTGCGATACACGGCACTCTATCTCGCAGCCAGCGCGCCGGCCGCCGTCTTCATCGCCTTGCTCAAGGCAGGCATCATCGGCCAGCCCTACGAACCCCAGTTCGACCAGATCGCCGCGCAAATGGGCGACGCCAGCGGCCAGGACATCTCGCGCACGCCGCACGCGATGAGCGCCGTCACGCAGGCGGGCCTGTTCTTCAGGTACCTGGCGCTCTGGTTCTGGCCGGATCCGGGCGCCATGTCGATCGACCTGCGCGTCGACTTCCTCGGCACCTGGTCGGGCGGCTGGATCGCGCTCAAGCTGCTCGCGTTCGCCGCCGCGTGCGCGCTGGGCGTGCGGCTGCTGCTCGGGCGCGGCGCTGCGCGCCTGTGCGGGTACGGACTGCTGTATTTCTGGATCGTCTTCCTCGTCGAGTTCGCGGCCCCGCGCTTCCAGGAACCCTTCGTCCTTTACCGCAGCTACCTGTGGGCGCCGGGGATCGCCTGCATCGCGGCAGGCCTGCTCGCGCTCCTGCCCTGGCGCGCTGCAGCCGGCGCCGGCGCTCTCGCCTGCGCCCTGCTTGCCTACGGCGCCTACGATCGCCTCGGCACATTCGCAGACCCGCTGCGCCTGTGGCAGGACGCCGTGGCAAAGCTGCCGGCGACGCCGGTGCCGTGGGGCTCACGCACGCTCTACAACCTCGGTCGCGAGTACTTGTACTCGGGACAGCCCGACAAGGCCGTTGCGGTCGCCGAGCGCTGCGCCGCCCAGTATCCGCAGACCGCGCAGTGCCACTACGCGCGCGGCGCGATCCACCTGCAGCTCGGCGAGTACGAAGCGTCTCTCGTGCACTTCGCGCGCGTCGTGCAGCTGCTGCCGGACAACGCCGTGACCTACCATCGGATGGGATTGGCGCTCGAGGGGCTCGAGCGCATCGAGGAAGCGAAGGCCCGCTATCGCACGGCGTCGAAGCTCGGCTTCAGGGGCGCCGACCTCGAGATCCTCCGGCTGGAGTCCCCCAAGAAGGAGCCCGCCAGGGGGCGTCAGTAGCCTGCGCGCTGCGCCAGCGCCGCAGCGACCGCTTCGATGGCATCCGTCCAATCGCCATCGCGCGTCTGCCGGAAGAGGCGCATGGTCGGATACCACGGGTTGTCACTGCGCGCGAGGTGATAGCGCCAGTCCGGCGCGTAAGCGACCAGCACCCAGGTCGGCAAACCCATCGCGCCGCCGAGGTGCGCGACGGAGGTGTCGATGGTGATCAGCAGATCGAGCTGGCTCGCCAGCGCTGCGGTGTCAGCGAAGTCGGCGATCCGCGCCGCGTGGTCGATCAGCGTCATGCCCGGCGGCGGCGTTGCACTTTGCGCGGCCGCTGCGCCAACCTGCAGGCTGTAGAACGCCACGCCGGCTGCTCGCGACAGCGGTGCCAGCATGGCAAGCGAGATCGAGCGCTTGCGGTCGTCCCATTGCTGCGGACGTCCCGCCCACACCAGGCCCACCCGCAGCCGCGATGCGCCAAGTCGCGCGGCATCGCTGGTCAACAGTTCGCGCCAGCGCGCGACACGCTGTGCATCGGCCCGCAGATAGGGCCCGTCCCAGGGCAGGCTTTCGAGCGTGCTGCCAAAGCGCGCTGGCAGGCTCATGAGCGGCGCGTGCGCCGAGAAATCCGGAAGCGGATCGCCGCGCGCCACGACGCGCGCGATGCCTGGCGCGCTCGCCATGAGCGATCGCAACTCCGGCTGGCACTCGAGCGCGACAGCGCTGCAGCGCGCGGCGACCAGCGGCGCGTAGCGCACGAACTGCAGGGTGTCGCCCAGGCCCTGCTCGGCGTGCAGCAGGACAGTACCGTCTACACGCGCGCCATCCCAGATGGGCGCCGGAAACCTGCGGGCCGGCGCATTGAACGCGGGGATGCGCCAGCGCCACTCGTATTCGCGCCAGCCCTCCGCGTACTTGCCTTGCAGCAGCAGCACGAACGCGCGGCTGAAATGCGCCTCGGCGAGCTGGGGATCTATGGCGAGCGCTTGCGCGTAGGCCGCGAGCGCTTCCGCATGGCGCCCGAGCTCGCGCAGCGTGTTGCCGAGGTCGTTGAAGGCGAGCGCATCGCGCGGATTGGCGAGCGTCTGGCGCCGGTAGCCATCCGCCGCGCGCTCCAGTGTCCCGGCGTCGCGCAGGATCGAGGCGTAGTTCTGGTTGGCCTGCGCGAGGTCCGGCTCGAGATCGAGCGCCCTGCGATAGGCAGCCAACGCCCCATCGAGGTCGCCTCGCATGTGCAGGACGCCGCCCAGATTGTTGTAGGCGCGCGCGTGGTCCGGCCGCAGCGCGATGGCGCGCCGGTAGCTCGCCTCCGCTTCCATCAGTCGGCCGGCACCCTGCCACAGGCGACCGGCCACGTAGTAAGGCCCTGCCGCAGCAGGATCCGCAGCCTGCGCCTGGCGCGCCCACGCGAGGCCTTCCTCGAAGCGGCCCTCGTCGGCGGCAATGGCGGCCATCAGGGACAAGACGCGCGCGCCAGGCGCGCGCGCGAGGACCGCTTCGCAGAGGCGGCGCGAGGCCTCGACGTCGCCGCGCTCGTAGGCAGCTTCCGCCTGCTGCAGCGTGGCGGCGGGATCGCCGCGCGCAGCGCGGAACCTGGCGAAGATGCGGTCCAGCATCGCCCCGATGATGGCAAAAAAAAGGCGCCCCGAAGGGCGCCTTTTCGTGATGCGAACTGCTCTGGCTTAGTAGTTGCCGCGGCAGGAGCCGGGCAGGTACTTGGCCGACAGGGTCGTGCCGTCAGCCGTCAAACCGCAGCGCCAGCCGTGCAGGCCCGCACCCATGTTGCCCGGAGCGGTCGCGGCAGTCGTGGCGTCCGCCATCGGCATGATGGTTACGGCGGCGCCCGCCGGCACCGCGGAACCCACGTTTTGCACAACCGCGGTCACCTTGCCGTTGCCGTCGGTCGCGATGCTCGCGACATACTTCGAGGTCGCGCCAGCCTCACAGCCCCAGTTGTTGGCGCCGGGCGAGCTGGTGCTCGATTGGTACACCTCGGTAATCGACGTGCGGCACGCGCTCAGCGCGAGAATCACTTCGGACACCTTCGCGCGAATGGTGTAGTCCTGGTAGGCGGGAAGCGCAACCGCCGCCAAGATGCCGATGATCGCGACCACGATCATCAGCTCGATCAGCGTAAAGCCCTGTTGCAGGCGTTTCATGCAATTCTCCTCAAAGTTGTTGGCATGGCTGCCGGACGGTATACAGCAACTCCCATGCCAACCCCGAATAGGGCATTAATTCACCCCAAAGGAGGCCAATTTGTGCACTGCGATGCCCGCCTTGAGCAGCCGGTGACGACCTTGGTCACCTGCGGGGGAGCGTATGTCGCTCATGGATAATGCTCTTTGGAAGAGTCGTCCTTAACTGGTTGAGAAAAAAGGCAGGTTCCGTGCCCGCCACGAAGGCCGATGAGCTGATTGCGGCTGGTATTGCAGCAGAGAAAGCAGGCGACCAGGCAAGCGCGCTGGAGCGGTTCCGCGCGGCTGTCGTGGCGGCGCCCGTCTACGCGAAGGCCCACCTCAACCTGGGCATCGCGCTCGAAGCGACCGGGGACGCAGAGGCGGCGACGGTCGCCTATCAGCGCGCGTTGCAGCTCGATGCGCGCGAGCCCTACGCCCGCTACAACCTCGGCAAGCTGTTCTTCGCCCAAGGGGCAGCGGACCAGGCGGTGCCGCTGCTCGTCGAGGCACTGCGGCTCAAGCCCGATCTGGCTCAAGCGCAGATCGTACTCGCGCTCGCCCAGGAAGCTTTGGGCAGCAGGACCGATGCCCTCGCCACGCTGCAGCGCGCGCTGCTCGAGCGTCCGGACGACGCCCTCGCGCTGCGCCACTACGGCCTGCTGCTCGCAAGGCTCGCGCGTTGGGGCGAAGCGCAGTCCTGCCTGCGGCGCGCCGTGTCCGCAGACGCGGCGGACGCTGAGGCGGCCTGCTGGCTGGGCATCGCGCTCGTCCATCTCGAGCAGGCCGGCGAGGCAGTACCGTTCCTTCGCAGCGCCCTGCGCGCGCGGCCGGATTATCCCGAGGCGCTTTGCACGCTGGGCTGCATTCTGGTCGATGGCGGAGGTCTCGGCGAAGCGCGCGGCCTGCTCGCTCGCGCCCTCGAACTCAGGCCTGCGTATCCCGAGGCGTTCGTCGGGCTGGGGAACCTGCACCACGCGGAGCAGCGGCTCGACGAGGCGGCCGCAAGCTACCGGCGCGCGATTGCCCTGGACCCGCGTTTCGTGGAGGCGCACTGCAACCTCGGGCATGTGCTGGTGCTGCAGGGCGAGCCGCAGGCGGCGCTGGCGGCGTACGACGCCGCGCTCGCGCTCGATCCCGAGCGCGCCGAGGCGCGCTGGGCGCGCGCGATGTGCCGCATTGCGCCCCTGCGCGCAGCGACAGAGGATGCCGCTCGCGCGCGCGCGGCGTTCGCCGCCGACCTTGCCGCGCTCGAGCGCTGGTTCGACGCACGTCGCAGCGCGGCCGGCTACCGCGCGGTCGGCGTGCAGCAGCCCTTCTGGCTCGCCTACCAGGAAGAGGACAACCTGCCGCTGCTGCGGCCTTACGGCGCGCTGTGCGCGCGCCTGATGGCGGCCTGGCAGGAGCAGCATGCCTCGCCTCCTGCACTGCGGCCCGCACGCAAAGCACGGCTGCGCGTCGGCGTGGTGTCGCAGCACCTGCGCGCGCACCCGGTGTGGCACGCGCTCACGCGCGGCTGGCTCGAGCGGCTCGACCTACAACGCATCGAGCTCGTGGCGTTCTACCTCGGATCGGCAGAGGACGCCGAGACTGCCTTCGCCCGCTCGCGCACCGCGCGCTTCGTCCAGGGTGCGAGGGAGCTGCAGCAGTGGGTGGAGGCGATTGCCGAGGCGTCGCCGGACGTGCTGATCTACCCAGAGATCGGCATGGACCCGATGACCGTGAAGCTCGCGAGCCTGCGGCTCGCCCCGCTGCAGGCGGCCTCCTGGGGCCATCCCGAGACGACCGGGTTGCCCACGATCGACTGTTACCTCTCCGCGCGCGATCTCGAGCCCGAGGGCGCGCAGGCGCACTACTCGGAGCGCCTGGTCGCGCTGCCGAACCTCGGCTGCACCGTGCAATCGACCGCGCCGCCAGCGCTCGCGCTCGATCTCGCGCGGCTGGGGCTGGACCCGGCCGACCCGCTCCTCATTTGTCCCGGCACGCCCTTCAAGTATGCGCCCGAGCACGACGCGTTGCTGCCCGCCATTGCGCGCGAGCTGGGCGCATGCCAGTTCGTGTTCTTCACGCACTGGGCGCACGCGCTCTCGGCAAAGCTGCACGCGCGCCTCGCCGGCGCGTTCGAGCGAGCGGGGCTGGATGGCGGGCGCCATCTGCGCTTCGTCCCCTGGCTGAGCCCGGCAGAGTTCCATGCGCTCATGCGCCAGGCCGACGTCTGCCTGGACACGATCGGCTTCTCCGGCTTCAACACGGCGCTGCAGGCCGTCGAATGCGGCCTGCCGATGGTGACACGCGAGGGCCGCTTCCTGCGCGGCCGGCTGGCCAGCGGCATCCTGCGGCGCATGGAACTAGACGAACTCGTTGCGCGCGATGCGCAAGGCTACATCGCTGCCGCGGTGGAGCTTTCGGGAGACCGCGCGCGCCGCGACGCCCTGCGTGCGCGCATCGAAACACGCCGGCATGTGCTCTACGGAGACGAAGCGCCGGTGCGTGCTCTGGAGGAGTTCCTGCTGGCGAACGCCTAGGGAGCCGCTGACTTATCCCCGCGTGCGCGACGGTGGCGAGGCCGTGAGGCGGGGGCCTGCAGAAAGGGCCTCGCCGCGTTCCGGCCGCAACGCGCCAGCGCGCGAGTAAGTCAGAGGCTCCCTAGCCGATGGACGCTGCGTACACCTCGCGTCCCAGGGCGATCAGTTCGCTCGTTCCCGCCGGATACCGCCGATAGAGCAGCTCGCAGGTCGGCCGCAGCGGCACGCGCTGGGTCACGCTGTCGGGCGTGCCGGCGCGCACGCGGATCTCGGCGGTTGTGCGCGCGATGCGCAGGAAAGGCGTCTGCGAAGAATAGCGCAGCAACAGGTCCCAATCCTCGGCGCAGGCCAGGCCCTCGTCGAAACCGCCCCAGAGCTGGAAGCATTCACGCCGCATGCCCCAGCACGCCGTAGGGATCATGTTGCGCACCAGCAGCAGGGACCGCGAATAGCGGTAGGGCAGCGCGCTCGCGCGCCGGATCTCCACGCGGCGACCGTCCTCGAGCCGCTCCTCGACGGCGGCGGATTCCGTATAGGCCACCGGCGCGCTGCTGGGCGCCATGGCTTGCACGAGCGCGGCCAGGTGCTCCGGGAAGTAGAGATCGTCGTCGTCAAGGAAAGCGAGGATCTCGCCGCGCGCCGCCGCGACCGCAAGGTTGCGCGCGCGTGCCGCGCCCTTCGCGCCCTCCGTCCGCACCACCTTGACCCGCGAGGCGGCCTGCGGCCCGAGCGCAAGCGCCACGCCGGCCGCATCGCCGCTGCCGTCGTTTGCCACGATGACTTCCCAGTTGCCGTAGGACTGCCGCGCCACCGATTGCAGCGCATCGCGCAGCAGGACAGGGCGGTCGCGCGTCGGCACGACGACACTCACGAGCGGCTCTGCCGGGAGAACAGCAAATCGCGGGGCGGCCTGCAGTCCGGCAGGCTCGTCCTGCAGGATGCCAAGCACGACCGACATCAACTGGTCGGCGACGGCCGGATCCGCGGGCGCGATCTTGCGCGCCGCGAGGAGCGGCGCGATCGCCTCGCGAGGCCGACCCTGATACAGGAGCGACAAGGCAACGTTGAGGTGAGCGTCGCGCAGGTCCGGGCGCAACCGCGCCGCCTCGCGGAACACCGCCTCCGCCTCGACGTCCTGGTTGAGCATGCCGTGCGCCGTGCCGAGGGCGAACAGCACGTCGACGTCGCCGCGCCGCGCTTCGGTGAGATGCTTGAGCAGTGCAACGGCCTGCGCGGCCTCGCCGCGCTGCAGCAGCGCGTGGGCATCCTCGAGACTCGCCGGCTGCGCGCCCGCGGCCACCCGCACCTAGGGCCGGTAGCCGGGGATCCTCGACTCGTCGACCGGGTCGATCTGCTCCTTGTCGAGGAACATGTCGGCGTAGCGCTGGTAGACCTTCTTGCGCACGAAGATGTCGAACAGGTCCGGGTCGATGTGGCCGTTGAGGCTGAACTTGCCGAGGATCTCGAGCGATTCGGAGAGCGTCTTGCCCTTCTTGTAGGGGCGGTCCTTGGCGGTGAGCGCCTCGAAGATGTCGGCGATGCCCATGACGCGCGCCTGCACCGACATCTGCTCGCGCTTCAATCCGCGCGGGTAGCCCTTGCCGTCCATGCGCTCGTGGTGGCCGCCCGCGTACTCCGGCACGTTCTTCAGGTGGCGCGGCCAGGGCAGCGCCTCGAGCATCTTGATGGTGGCGACGATGTGGTGGTTGATGACCTGGCGCTCCTCGGGGGTGAGGGTGCCGGCGCGGATCGTCAGGTTCTTCAGCTCGTCGTCGGACAGGAACTTCGCCTCGTGGCCGGAGATGTCGGTCCAGCGGTACTCGGCGATGCGCTTGATGCGCGCGATGTCGTCGTCGTGCATGCGCTCGCCGCCGATGTTGGCGGCGCGCAGGAACATGCGGTCCTCCTCGATCTGGCGCAGCCGCTCGCGGTAGCGCGCGCGTGCCTGGGAGTCGCCGCCCGCCTTGAGCATCTCGAGCTCCACGTCGCGCTTGAGGATCTCGAATCGCGTGTCGATGAGGTGGATACGGTCGTAGATCGTCTCCAGCTTGGTAGCCTTGTCCACCACGTGCACCGGCGTGGTCACCTTGCCGCAGTCGTGCAGCAGGCCCGCGATCTTCAGCTCGTAGCGGTCCTTGTC
>DASWBP010000290.1:0-7637 GCA_036390555.1 Burkholderiales bacterium
GTGACGCCGCTCCTCAGGATCTTGACCACCAGCGGCTCGTCGTCCTTCTCGCGGGAGGCGAGATACACGCGCGACATGCCGCCCTCGCCGATCAGGCGCAGTACCTTGATGCCCGGGATGCGGATGCGCGCACCCAGCGAATGCCCCTCCATGCGCGCCGCGATGTCCGGCGACACCGTTTTTTCGATCTTGTCGTGCGCGACGTCGCGGATGGCGGTGATCAGCCGGTCCCTGGTCAGCTCCTGCTTGCGCTGGTACTCGTCGGCGCCGGCCTTCATCGCGCGCACCGCGATGATCTCGTTGCCCGCCCCCGTGAGGAAGATGATCGGCGGGCAGTCACCGCGCTTCTTGAAGTCGGTGAGCCACTGCAGGCCGTCGCCGCGCCCCAGCATGTAGTCGAGGATGATCACGTCGTAACGCGCCAGCGAGAACTTGGCGTCGGGCATGCCGCGCTCGAGCGGGTCGTACTCCTCGATGTCGCCCGCCGGCCACTGCTGGCGGATGTAGTGCACCAGCAGGTTGCGCAGGTCCGGGTCGTCGTCGATGATCAGCACTCTCATGCGTGCGCGCGCGCCTTCGCCGTGACCGCGAACACCGGAATCGGCTCCGACTTGCCGCGCAGCGTCACGTCGCCGCGCTCCTTGACCTGGTCGGCGGGAATCAGGTGGCGCACCCGCTGGTAGAGCGGGCCGCAGAGCAGGACTTCGCCCGCCGCCGCCACCTGCATGAGGCGCGCCGCGGTGTTCACCGGATCGCCGATGATGGTGTAGCTGGCGTAGTGCGCGGAGCCGACATTGCCGATGATGGCCTCGCCGCCGCACACGCCGATGCCCACGCCGAGCTCCAGCCCGTGCTTCTGCTTCCAGCCGGCGGCGAGCGGCTCGAAGCGCGCCACCATCTCGAGCGCCGTGCGCCAGGCGCGCTCGGCGGCGTCGGGCTGCGGGAAGGGCACGTTGAAGCCCACCAGCAGGCTGTCGCCCGCCATGTTGAAGATGGTGCCGTCGTGCTGGTAGGCGGCCTCGGTGAGCACCGTGAAGTACTCGTTGAGCATCGCCACCACCGCGCCCACTTCGGTCTTCTCGGTGAGGCGCGTGAAGCCGCGCAGGTCGGCGAACAAGGCCACCAGGCTCGTGCGCTGCGCGCGGCCCTGGAACGGGTCGCCGCTCTCGCCCGCGTCGGCGATGCGGTCGGCAAGGCGCGGCGAGATGTAGCGCGAGAAGGCCTTGCGCACCGCCTCCTTGCGCTGCACCTCCGCCGCGAGGCGCCGGCTCTCCAGCTCCTTGCGCGTGTCGTGCAGGCGGCGCAGCGTCTTGACGCGCGCCACCAGCTCCTCGCGCTTCACCGGCTTGGAGAGGAAATCGTCGGCGCCGGCCTCGATGCCGCGTACGCGGCTCTCGGTGTCCTCCAGCGCCGTCACCAGCACGATCGGAATGAGCGCGGTGGTCTCGTCGCCCTTCAGCTGGCGGCAGACGTCGAAGCCGCTCATGCCCGGCATCATCACGTCCAGCAGCACCAGGTCCGGCGGCGCGGTCATCACGCGCACCAGCGCCGACTCGCCGTCGCCCGCCATCTCCACTGCCATGCCCTCGCGCTTGAGCAGCAGCGCGAGGTAGCCGGCCATGTCGGGGTCGTCATCGACGACGAGCACGCGATAGGCGCCCTGCGCGGTATCGCCGCCGCGGGCCGCCGCCGCGTCACTCATAGACGACCTGCACCTTCGAGAGGTAGTCCGCGTACTCGCCGATGCAGGCGTCGATGGATGCCTTGTCGCTGCCCTTCGCGCCGTCCTCGATACGCTTGCCCAGCTCGGAGACCTTGGCGAAGCCGTAGGAGTTGCCCACCCCTTTCATGCGGTGGCCGAGCTGGCGCAGTTGCTCGAAATCGGCCGCCGCGAGCGCCCCACGCAGGTTTTCGAGCTCCTTTTGCCGGTTCTTGAAGAACACGGGGATCAGGTCTGCAAGGTCCTTGGCGACGGTGACGGTGACGGTGGGTGCGTTCATTTGGTCGCCGATTATAGGGGGTTTGCCGCTCGCCTTCCCGGCGGATTGTCAAACCCGGTCAGAGGGTTAGACAGGCTAATGAAAGTCGCGCGAGCGCGCGAGCAATTCTCCCAGCAGCCGGCTGTGGTCGGCGAGCCGCCGCGCGACGAGGTGCACGACATCGCCGTCGCGCTCGATCACGCCGTCCACCGCCAGCAGGCGCGCGCCGAGCAGCTCGCGGCGCTGGCGCTCGACAAGATCGCGCCACACCACCACGTTGACGGTCCCGGTTTCGTCCTCCAGCGTGACGAATACCACACCGCTCGCCGTGTCCGGGCGCTGGCGGCAGGTGACCAGTCCCGCCGCACGCACCCGGCTGCCGTGCACGCGCGCGGCAAGCGCCTGCGCGGAGATCAGCTTCAGCCCCTGCAGGCGGCCGCGCAGCAGCGCGAGCGGATGCCGGCCAAGCGTCAGCCCGAGGCTCGCGTAGTCGGCGACGATGTCCTCGCCTTCGCCGGGCGCTGGCAGCTCGAGCAGCGGCTCGCCGAGCGGCGCATCGCGCAGGATGCCGGCAGCCGGGCGCAGGCCGGCCACGGCCCAGTGCGCCTGGCGCCGGTGCCCGGCGAGCGCCGCAAGCGCCCCGCCCTGCGCGAGGCAGCGCAGGTCGCGCCGGTCGAGCGCGGCGCGGCGCGCAAGGTCCTCCGCCGAGGCGAAAGGGCCGGCGGCGCGCGCGGCGACGATCCTCGCGGCGGCTGCTTCGCGCAGGCCGCCCACCATGCGCAGGCCGAGGCGCACGGCGCCCGCCTCGAGCGTGCAGTCCCAATTGCTCACGCACGCGTCGGGTGCTCGCACCTCGACGCCATGGCGCTGTGCGTCCTGCACCAGCTGCGCGGGCGCGTAGAAGCCCATCGGCTGGCTGTTGAGCAGCGCGGCGCAGAACGCGGCCGGGTGATGGCGCTTGAGCCAGGCCGAGGCATAGACCAGCAGCGCGAAGCTCGCCGAGTGCGATTCGGGAAAGCCGTATTCGCCGAAGCCGAGGATCTGGCGGTAGAGGCCTTCGGCGAACTCGCGCCGGTAGCCGCGCGCGAGCATGCCCTCGACCAGCCGCTTCTCGAACGGCTCGAGGCCGCCTTTCCTCTTCCAGGCCGCCATCGAGCGGCGCAGCTGGTCGGCTTCGCCCGGCGTGAAGCCGGCGGCGACCACGGCGAGCTGCATCACCTGCTCCTGGAAGATCGGCACGCCGAGCGTGCGCTCCAGCACCCCTCTGACCGCCTCGCTCGGATAGGTGACGGGCTCTTCGCCCCGGCGCCGGCGCAGGTAGGGATGCACCATGCCGCCCTGGATCGGGCCCGGGCGCACGATCGCCACCTCGATCACCAGGTCGTAGAAGCTCGCCGGGCGCAAGCGCGGCAGCATGCTCATCTGCGCGCGCGACTCGATCTGGAACACGCCCACCGTGTCGGCCTTCTGGATCATCGCGTAGACCGCGGGATCCTCGGCAGGGACGTCCTCGAGCCGCATGCCGAGGAAATCGAGCGCGCGGCGGATCGCCGAGAGCATGCCCAGCGCGAGCACGTCCACCTTGAGCAGGCCGAGCGCCTCGAGGTCGTCCTTGTCCCACTGGATCACGGTGCGCTCGGGCATCGCGGCGTTCTCCACCGGCACCAGCTCGGCGAGCGGCCCGCGCGAGATGACGAAGCCGCCCACGTGCTGCGAGAGATGGCGCGGAAAGCCGACCAGCTCGTCGGCGAGCTGCGCGAGGCGCCCGAGCGCCGGATCCGCCGGATCAAGGCCCGCTTCGGCGATCCTTTCGGGCAGCACCTGGCGACCGTCCCACCACGCCAGCGACTTCGCCAGGCGCTCGACCTGCTCCGGCGCGAAGCCGAGCGCCTTGCCCAGGTCGCGCACCGCGCTGCGCGGCCGGTAGCAGATCACTGTCGCAGCGAGCGCCGCGCGTTCGCGCCCGTACTTGCCGTAGAGGTACTGGATCACCTCCTCGCGCCGCTGGTGCTCGAAGTCCACGTCGATGTCGGGCGGCTCGTTCCTCTCGCGCGATACGAAGCGATCGAAGAGGGTCGCCATGCGCGCGGGATCCACCTCGGTGATGCCGAGCGCGTAGCACACCGCGGAATTCGCCGCCGAGCCGCGCCCCTGGCACAGGATGCCCCGCGAGCGCGCGAACTGCACGACGTCGTGCACGGTGAGGAAGAAGGGCTCGTAGCGCAGCTCGGCGATCAGCTTGAGCTCGTGCTCGACCAGTCCCTGCACCTTCGGCGGCGTGCCGCCCGGAAAGCGCCGCGCGAGGCCTTGCGCGGTCAGCTGCGCGAGCCAGCTTGCCGGCGTCTCGCCCGGCGGCACCAGCTCCCCGGGGTACTCGTAGCGCAGCTCGTCGAGCGAGAAAGCGCAACGTTCGGTCACCGCGAGCGTCTCGGCGAGCAGCTGCGGCGGATAGAGCTGCGCCAGGCGCACGCGCGCGCGCAGGTGCCGCTCCGCGTTCGGATGGAGCGCCTCGGCGCAGCGCTCGAGCGGTCGCCCGAGCCTGATCGCAGTGAGCGCATCCTGCAGGGGCCGGCGCGAGCGCAGGTGCATGTGCACGTCGCCCGCCGCGACCAACGGCAGGCCGCTGGCCCGCGACTGCTCGCGCAGCGCGTCGAGCCGGGCGCGGTCGTTGGGCCCGCAGTGCAACTCGGCGGCGAGCCAGGCGCGCCCCGGGAAATGCGCGGCGAGCCATTGCCCGTCCCCCGCGAGGAGCAGCGCGAGCAGGCCGCTTGCCGCGCAGGCTTCGACGTCGGCGCGCGCGAGCGCATAGCGGCCCTTCTGCGCGCGCCTGCGCCCGGTGGTGATCAGCGCGGCGAGCGCGCCGTAGGCGCGGCGGTCGGGCGCGAGCAGCGCGAGCCGCGTGTCGCAGGCGAGGTGGAACTCGGCGCCGACGATGAGCTTCAGCCGATGCTCTTTGGCCGCGAGGTGTGCCCGCGCCACGCCGGCGAGCGAGCACTCGTCGGTGAGCGCGAGCGCCGCGTAGCCGAGCGCCGCCGCGCGCGCCACCAGCTCCTCGGGATGCGAGGCGCCGCGCTGGAAGGAGAAATTCGACAGGCAGTGCAGCTCGGCGTAGTCAGGCAAACAGGCCATGCAGGAACCAGCCTTCCGGGGCGCGGTAGATCCAGGCGAGCGCGCCCGCGCGCGTGCGGGCGACGAAGTAGTCGCGCACCGCGTCCTCGCCATCCCACCAGCCCGACTCGATGCGCTCGGGCCCGGCGAGCAGCGTGCACTCGCCTTCGGCGAGGCGGCGCGGCGGCTCGAGCAGCCATAGCGGGCGCGCGCCCGCGGGATCCGCCGCCTCGCGCTCGCTCACTGCGCGCCAGGCGCGCTCGGGGCGGTGATCGGGATGCGTGGCGAGTCCGTGCACCTGCGCATCGCCCAGGCGCGCCTGCAGGCGCTCGAGCAGCCGCTCCCAGGCTTCCGTGTCGCTGCGCGCATCGCCGAAGAGGCCCGGGGTGGCCGCCGCGAGCGGCACCAGTTCCTCTGCTTCCAGGCGCAGGGCTTCGACCGGACCGGAGAAGGCGCGCACGCCGAGACGCTCGCGCAGCAGGCGCAAGCCCTGCTCCGCGTCGCGGCGCGGCGCGGCGAAGCCGATGCCGATCGCCGTGTCCGGCACACCGCGGTGCTCGAGGCGCAGCGTGAAGCCGCGCACGCCCGCCTGGCGCGCGGCGAGGAAGCCTTCGAGCCCGAGCAGCAGGCGCCGCGCCGCGAACAGCAGGCTCTCGGCCTGCGTCACCGGCGCGGGCAGCTCGAGCCGCGAGGCGAAGCGCGCCGGCGGCGAGAAGAACTCGCGCGGCTCGGGCATCTTCCCCAGCGCACGATCCAGATCGTCGAGCAATCCCTGGCCCAGCCGCGCTGCGGCAGCCGCGCGCGGCAGGCGCATCAGCTCGCCGAGCGTGCCGATGCCGATGCTTTGCAGCAGCGCGAGCGCTTCCGGGGCCGGGGCCATGGCGCACACCGGCAGCGCCTCGAGCGCGTCGCGCGCGCCGCGTGCGAGCCAGAGCGCAGCGCGCGCGGTGGCGCCGGTGGCGAGTTGTCCTTCGAAGCCGAGCGCGGCGAGGCCGCTGCGCAGGCGCGCCATGAGGCGACCGCTGCCTTCGAACAGGCGCAGGCTGCCTTCCACTTCCAGCAGCACCGCCTGCGGCGGCTCGAGCGAAACGCGGGAGGTGAACTGGCAGGTCCAGGCGGCGATCGCCTCGAGCGCGGCCGCTTCCGCGCCGGCGTTGCGCGGCAGCATGCGCAGGCGCGGCGCGATCGCCCAGGCCGCAGCGAGCGTGCCGCCAGGCCGTACGCCCGCTGCCGCCGCCGCCGCGTTGCAGGCGAGCACGGTGCGGTTGTCTGCGACCGCCCAGGGCTCGTCCGCCCCGTCAGACGGGGCACGGCCGCGCAGCAGGGCTTCGAGCGCGAGACGCGGGAAGTAGAGCGCGACCCACAGCATGGACGGGCCTCGGGATGGGGATGCGCAGCGGAGCGGCGAGCGGCACGCCGCGGCGCTTGAGGATGCGCACGGCAAGCTGCTCGCCCTCGGGCTCGAGCGCCAGGCGCAGCGGCGCGGGCGAAGCCTCGTGCGCCGCTTCGGGCGGCCGGAACAATGCGGCGACCGCGCCGCCCGCCTCTGCCGCGACGGCAAGGCGCCGCAATTCGGCGTAGCCCGCGCGCGGCAGCCACGCCAGCAGCGCACGGCAGGCGCCCGTGCGCAGCACCTGCTCCGCCGCCCACAGTGCGTCGCGCCGCCCCGGCGCCCTGATGACCGCGAGGAACTCCAGGCGCACGCCGGCCGCGGCAAGCGCGGGCGCATAGGGCAGGTGCGGCGGCGCGAGCCAGGCGACGCGCTTGCCCGCGCGCGAGAGCGCGGCGAGCGCGGGCAGCACCAGTTGCAGCTCGCCGATGCCCTCGTCAGCGCAAAGAATCTCGCTCAGCGCCCCCGCGGGCCAGCCGCCGCCCGGCAACTCCCGGTCCAGGCGCGCATGGCCCGTCGGCACCGCCTGCAGCGCGCTTTGCGCCAGCGCCCCGCCGCGCCAGACGGGGTGATGCAGGAGGACGGCGTCGAGCGCCGCTGAGGGGCCAGCCATGGAAAGTCTGCCGTGGGATCCGCCGTGATACTGTATTTATATACAGTATCGCGGGGCGAGGCAAGCACCCCTGTGCCGGCCGCCCGGCCGCCCCTGCGCGAGCGCAACCCTTCAGTGCAGCGCGCTACGAACGATTCGGGCCCGCCGCGCGCTCAGCGCTTGCAGCGATAGACCTCGAAGGTCTGCCTGCCGTCGGTAATCCCCGAGGCCGGCACGATGGTGTCGCCGCCCATGTTGGCCCCCGAGTTCCTGGCGATCAAGTTGATGTTCTCCTGCACCCTCTCCGGATGCATCGGGATGAAGCCGACCTCGTGCGCCACGCTCGCCGTGGTACGGCCCAGGCCCGTGCAGGCCGCCACCTCCTCGGCCTTGGCGATGCGCACGCCCTCGCCTTCCTTGGTCAGCTCCACGAAGCTGCAGCCGCCGGCAACTGCGACCGCGGACAGCAGCACCAGCATTCGATGGGTGAGCGAGAGGGGTCTGCGTGGGAGCATGGCGGATTCCTCGTAGGTTGACGGAATGGCGTGCGCACGCCAAGTCTACCGCC
>DASWBP010000291.1:0-1800 GCA_036390555.1 Burkholderiales bacterium
GCGCTTCGCGGACTCGGCGCGCCGTGCCGCGAAGCCCTGCCAGTCGGCGAGCTTCACCAGGCCCTGCAGCATGCGCGGGAAGTTTCCCGTGTCGTAGATTTCGCCCGCGTGCGTGGGATGCGGGAAGTCGCCGGGCTGCAGCAGGTTCTGCATGCGGATCGTCACCGGGTCGATGCCCATCTCGCGCCCCGCCTTCTCGATCAGGCGCTCCATCACGAAATTGCCCTCGGGGCGGCCCGCGCCGCGGTAGGCGCCGGTGGCCATGGTGTTGGTGAGCACGCCTTGCATGTGATAGTCCACCACCGGCACGCGATACACCGAAGTCACTACCTTCGCCACCATCATCAGCGGCACCATGGCGGAGGAGCCCACCGGCACGGCCCCCATGTTGCCGAGCATGTGCAGCTTCAACGCCAGGATGCGCCCCTGCGCATCGAGCGCGAGCGCCGCCTTGAAGCGCATGTCGCGTCCCATGTGCGCGGCGAGGAACTCCTCGCTCCTGTCGCCACGCCAGCGCACCGGCCGCCCGAGCTTGCGCGCGGCGTAGGCGACGATGGCTTCTTCCGTCTGCAGGCCGGTCTTCATGCCGAAGCCGCCGCCGATGTCGCCGTTGACGATGCGAAAGTCCGCAGGCTTGCCGCCGAAGGTCGCCGCGAGCAGGTCGCGCGCGGTGGTCGGCTGCTGGCACTGCGTGTAGACGGTCGTGCGCCCGCCCTCGTGCACGCCGATCGCGCAGCGCGGCTCCATCGCCATGGCGATGACACGCTGGTTGTGCAGCTCGATCTCGGTGACGTGCGCGGCGCGCGCGAAGGCGGCCGCCGCCTCCGCGGGCTTGCCGTAGCGCGTCTCGGCGGCGACGTTGCCCGGCGCCTCGGGCCAGAGCAGCGGCGCGCCCGGCGCCACCGCGGCGCGCGCGTCCACCACGCAGGGCAGCTCCTGGTACTCGACTGCCACGAGGTCGGCGGCGTCCTGCGCCTGCTGGCGCGTCTGCGCCACCACCGCGACCACCGGATGCCCCACGTAGAACACGCGTGCCTCGGCGAGCGGCGTGCGCGGCGGCGCGGACATCGGCTGGCCGTCGGCGCGCTTGAATAGCGGCGGCGTGGGGATGTGCTTCACGCCGTCGGCGCGCAGGTCGGCCATGGTCCAGGCGGCGATCACGCCCGGCGCCGCGAGCGCCGCGGCAAGGTCCACTGCGGCGATCTTGGCGTGCGCGTGCGGCGAGCGCACGAGCACCATCGCCAGCTCGCCGTCGAAGCGCCGGTCGTCGCTGAACAGGCCCTTGCCCAGGAGCAGCCGGTCGTCCTCCAGGCGCTTTTGCGAGCGCGAGGCGCCGAAGCG
The DNA here is from genome assembly GCA_036390555.1 of Burkholderiales bacterium. GTDB lineage: Bacteria > Pseudomonadota > Gammaproteobacteria > Burkholderiales > SG8-39 > JAABQT01. Next base: position 1,342 of record DASWBP010000291.1, read on the forward strand.
CGCGGATTCGGGGTCGAACTGGATGGCGGGTGCAGGTACGGGTGCGTTCATCGGCTCTTCGATCAGGGGCTGGCGGCGAAAACTAAAACGCCCCGTGCGGGGGGCGTCGGCGGGTCCTGGGGCGACGATTCTACTGCGAAGCCGCGGTCCCGCCGAGGGCAGCGGCGAGCGCACGCGCCTCGCTGGCGAGCGCGGCGTCGCGGTCTGCCTCGCTCACTGCGAGCGCGCGCGCATAGTAGCCGCGCGCCGCCTCGCGCTCGCCGCGCAGGGCGCTCGCGCGCCCCAGGCCCATCAGGTCGAGCGCGATCTTGCGCGGCGCGCCGAGCCCCTGGTCAATGGCAAGCGCCTCGGCGAGCGGCGCCGTGGCACCCGCGCCGTCGCCGGCCGCGATCGCCGCCATGCCCCGCAGCCGCAGCGCGTTGGCGGCCTCGGCGGCGTCCGAGGCCGCGCGTGCGGCGG
>DASWBP010000292.1:0-10134 GCA_036390555.1 Burkholderiales bacterium
GCACGACCTCGACGAGATGGAGGCAATGGTCAACTCGACGCTGGAGTTCTATCGCGGCCTGGAGGCCGAGCCGAAGCGGCGCGCGATCGACGTGGACGCGCTGGTGGGCAGCGTCGCCGAGGATCGCCGCGAGATCGGCCAGGCGCTCGAGGTGCGCGGCGCGGCACGCGCGCCCTACGCAGGACATCCGCAGGCGCTGCGCCGCTGCCTGGACAACCTGGTCGAGAACGCCGTGCGCTATGGCGGCTCGGCGGACATAGAGGTGGACGACACCGCCGCGCGGCTGCGGATCGCCGTGCGCGACCACGGCCCGGGAATTCCCACGGCGCAACTGCAGCGCGTCTTCGAGCCGTTCTACCGGCTGGAATCATCCCGCAACCCGGATAGCGGCGGGGTGGGCTTGGGCCTCAGCATCGCGCGCAACATCGCGCGCTGGCACGGCGGCGACGTCGTGCTGGAGAACGCGCCGGGCGGCGGTCTGATCGCCGCCATCGTGCTGCCGCGCGGCGGCTGAGCGCGGCGTCGCCTCGCGGTACCGCCCGGGCTCGGGGACGCTATACTGCGCGCCACTTCAACGAAGGAAGATCGCCACGATGACCGAACGTTCCGCCACAGCGCCGCGCAGCATCCGCCTGCTCCACGTCCTGCTCGCCGCTTGCCTGCTGCTGCCAGCCGCCGCGCAGGCGCAGGGCGGCGGCCGGCTGGAGCGCATCAAGTCGGCGCGCACCATCACCGTGGCGCATGCCGAGGACGCCGCGCCGTTCGCCTTCCGCAACGAAGGCGGCCAGCTGGCGGGCTATTCGATCGAGCTTTGCCAGCGCGTGGTGGCGGGCATCCAGGCGCAGCTCAAGCTCGACAAGCTCGAGATCAAGTGGGTCCCCGCCTCCACGCCCGAGCGGCTGAAGATGGTCGCCGCCGGCAAGGCCGACCTCGAATGCGGCATCACCACGCACACCCTGCAACGCCAGGAGCAGGTGGACTTCAGCCTGCCGGTGTTCACGGCGGGCGGCGGCGTGCTGGTGCCCAAGGGCTCGTCGATCGTGGGGCTCCCCGGCCTCGACGGCCGCAAGGTGGCGGTGGTGCGCGGCACCACCACGGGCGCGCACCTGCAGGAGGCGCTCAAGAAGCGCAGCGCCGCCGCGCAGCTGGTGGAGGCGCCGGATCGCGCCGCCGCCATGTCCCTGCTCGACCGCGGCGAGGTGGACGCCTACGTGGGCGACCGCGGCGTGCTGATCGGCCAGGCGATGAGCACCAAGACGAAGACGCCGGAGTGGACGCTGCTCGACGTGCAGTTCTCCTACGAGCCCTACGCCTTCGCCATGCCGCGCGACGCCGCGCTGCGCCTGGCGGTGGACCGCGCGCTCGCCGGCATCTACCGCTCGCGCCAGATCGAGGACGTCTACGGGCGCTGGCTCGGGCGCTTCGGCCCGCCGCCGCCGTTGGTGCAGGCGATGTTCGTCCTGAACCAGATCCCGGAGTGAGCGGCAGGCTCGCGCGGCTGGTCCTCAACCTCCGGCGCAACGTGGGCGCCGGCACGCCGCTCGACCGCCTGCTGCGGCGCCTCGCCAAGGTCGCCGCACCGCTGGGTGCGGACCTCGACACGCTTGCCGCGCTCTACGGCACCGACAAGTTCGGCGAGCACGAGTACACGCCTGTCTACCGGGAGCTGATGCGCGCCTCGCGCCGCAAGCCCGTGCGCCTGCTCGAGATCGGCGTCGGCGGCTACCAGGGGGCGCTCGGCGGCGAGTCGCTGCGCATGTGGGAAAGCTACTTCCGCCGCGGCCGCATCTTCGGCATCGACCTCTACGACAAGACCGCGCTTTCCGGCGGCCGCGTGCAGGTGTTCCAGTGCTCGCAGGTGGATGGGCCCAAGCTCACGGCGCTCGCCACCGAGCACGGGCCGTTCGACTTCATCATCGACGACGGCAGCCACGAGAACGCGCACCAGGTCGAGACTTTCCGCCTCCTGTGGCCGTTCCTGAAGGACGGCGGCGCCTACGTGGTCGAGGACGTGCAGACTTCCTACTGGCCCTCCTACGGCGGCGGACCGCTCGGCACGAGCGGCTACGAGCGCTCCTGCATGCGCTGGTTCAAGGAGCTCGCCGACAGCGTGAACCTGCCGGAATTCCTGCAGCCGCCGCCGCCCGGCCTGGACGCCGGGATCGCCAGCATCGCCTTCCACCACAACCTGATCGTGGTGCGCAAGGATCTCGCCGAGCGCTACTCCAACGCGCCGCTGGAGGATCCGGCCCTTCGGGCCCGGCTCATGGCAAGCGCGGAACAGGGGAACAAGGTTCCGCCGCTGGCCGCTCCTGGCACCTCACGCGTCGTTCAGCCCTAGGCGGCCGGGTTCATGCCGCCGGCGGCGGCGCTGCGGCTCTCCAGCGCCAGGCGCTCGAAGGCCGTGGCCTCCAGCGGCGGGCTGAAGAAGTGCCCCTGCCACTCGTGGCAGCCGATGGCGAGCAGGCGCTTCAGCTGCGCCTCGGTCTCGACGCCCTCGGCGGCCACGTGCAGGCCGAGGCTGCGCGCCATCGCCGCCACCGTCTCGACGATCGCGGCGTCGCCGCTACTGGAATCGAGCTCCCGCAGGAAGCTGCGGTCGATCTTCAGCTTGTCGATCGGCAGGCGGCGCAGGTAGGAAAGGCTGGAGTAGCCGGTGCCGAAATCGTCGATCGCCAGGCGCACGCCGAGCGCGCCGATGCGCCGCAGCGTCTCGCTGTGCTCGGCGACGTTGGCCATCAGCACGCGCTCGGTGACCTCGAGCTCCACGCGCTCGCCGGGCACGCCGTGCGCGGCCAGCGCATCGCGCAGCCGCGCCACGTAGGCGTCGCCCTGCGCGAGCTCCAGCGCCGAGACGTTGAGCGCGAACCAGGGCTCCCCCGGCAGCACGCGCTGCCAGGCGCCGACCTGCGACAGCGCGCGCTCCAGCGTCCATTCGCCGATGGCGCGGATCAGGCCGCTTTGCTCGGCGGCGGGGATGAAGGCATCGGGCCCGAGCAGCCCGCGCTGCGGATGGTTCCAGCGCACCAGCGCCTCCGCGCCCACCAGTGTCCCGTGGCGCAGCACCGGCTGCCAGTGCAGCAGCAGCTCGCCGCGCGCGAGGGCCCCGCGCAGCTCGTTGTCCAGCGCCAGGCGCTCGACCGCGCGCGCGTTGAGGTCCGGCGAGTACAGGCGCAGCCCGCCGCGCCCGGTCTCCTTGGCATGCACCATCGCCGTGTCGGCGCCCTTCAGGAGCCCATGGAAGTCGCGGCCATCCCCCGGGTAGATGGCAATGCCGATCGAAGCGGAAACGCTCAGCGCGCGCCCCTCGATCGTGAACGGCCGCTGCAGCGTGTCCTGGATGCGCTGCGCCACCAGCGCCGCCTCCTGCTCGTTTTTCAGGCCGTCCCACAGCAGCACGAACTCGTCGCCGCCGACGCGCGCCAGCGTGTCCTCGCGCCGCAGCGTGTTCTGCAGCCGCTCGGCGACCGCGCGCAGCAGCGCGTCGCCCGCCTGGTAGCCCAGGGAGTCGTTGACCAGGCTGAAGCGGTCCAGGTCGAAGAGCAGCAGCGCGAGCTGGCCCCGGCCGCGCGCCGCCGCAAGGATCGCCTGGCCGGCGCGGTCGGCGAGCAGCGCGCGGTTGGGCAGGCCCGTGAGCGCGTCGCGCGTGGCGAGGTACTGGATGCGCTCCTCGGCGGCCTTGCGCGCCGTGATGTCGGCGCCCGTGCCGCGGTAGCCGACGAGCTTGCCGGCCGCATCGCGCACCGGCACGCCGCTCACCTGCTGCCAGATCACCTTGCCCGACTTGGTGATCGAGCGGTGCGTGAGGTCGCGGAAGGGCTGGCCCTCGCGGCCGTTGCGGTCGAAGAAGGCGTCCAGCATGCGCGCCTCGCCGAGCGGCATGAACTCGCGCGGCTTGCGGCCGATCAGCTCGGCGCGCATGTAACCGAGCACCGCTTCGACGCGCGCCGAGAGGTACGTGTAGCGCCAGTCCGCATCGGTCTCCCAGACGTACTCGCCCGAGGCCTCGACCACGTCGCGGAAGCGCTGCTCGCGCTCGGCGAGCGCGGCGCGCGCCTTGCGCTGCTCGGAGACGTCGCGCATCACCGACAGCATCACCAGGCGCCCGCGCTCCAGGTAGGAGACGGCCGCCACCTCGGCCACCGTCTCGCTGCCGTCGCGGCAGCGCAGCTTGCGCTCCTCGAAATCCACGCGCCCGGGCCCCAGCTGCAGGAACTGCTGCCGCTCGCGGAAGCGATCGGCCTGCGCCGGATCGATGGTCTCGCCGATGTGCACGCCGAGCAGCGCCTTGGGCGAGTCCGCCCTCAGGATGCGCGCGGCCTCCGCGTTGGCGTACTCGATGATGCCGTTGGCGTGCACCACCACGCCGTCGGGGGTCATCTCCACCAGCATGCGGTAGCGCTCCTCGGCCTCGCGCATCGCCTGTTCGGCGCGCTTGCGCGCCGTGATGTCGATGTTGATGCCGGTCATGCGCAGCGCGCGCCCGCTGTCGTCGCGCTCGCTCACCTTGCCGCGCGACTGCACCCACTTCCAGTCGCCGCCTTCGGTGCGATAGCGGTGCTCCTCGCTGTAGTCCGAGCGATCGCCCTTCACCGCCTCCATGGAGACCTCGACGATGCGCGGCAGGTCCTGCGGGTGCACGTCCTGCATCAGCGCCTCGATGGTCGTCGCGGTCGGCGCGCGCGGCCGGCCGGCCAATTCCGCCCAGCCTTCGCTCAGGTAGACGCTGCCGGTGCGCAGGTCGGTGTCCCACAGGCTCGCGTTGGAGCCCTCCAGCGCGAGCTCCAGGCGCTCCTTGGCTGCCGCCAGCTCGAGCTCCTGGCGGCGCCGCTCGGTGACGTCGCGGCCAACGCCGCGGTAGCCAAGGAACGTGCCGCGCGCGTCGTAGCGCGGCTGGCCCGAGACCAGGTGGCTGTGGCGCGCGCCGGAGGCGTCGCGGCGCGTCAGCTCCAGGTCGAAGAACGGCAGCCGGCGGCGCAGCTTCTCGAGATGCTCGGTGAAGGCGTGGCCGTCGAGCTCGACGCCGGGCAGCTCCCACAGGCGGCGGCCGAACGCGAGGCCGGCGCCGAAGAAGTCGAGCACCGCGGGCCCGCCGGTGAGCCAGGTGATGCGGCTGTCGCCGTCGGCTTCCCAGAACCAGTCGGCCGACAGCGCCGTCAGGTTGCGGAAGCGCTCCTCGCTCTGCGCGAGCGCGCGGTGCGCGCGCCGGTCGCGCGCGCGCGCGTGCATCCACGCCGCGAAGATGATCGCCGCCGCCGTGACCAGCAGCAGCGCTTCTGCAAGCAGCGACCATTCCATCGCCTGGCCCCGCTCCGCCCTAGCCCGCGCCGTCGCGCACCGGCGGCGCGACCTTGAGCACTTCGTCCATGGTGGTGAGGCCGGCGGCGATCTTCATCGCGCCGGAGACGCGCAGCGGCTTCATGCCTTCCTTCATCGCCTGCTCGCGCACGCGCGCGAGCTCGGCACCCGCGGCGATCAGCTGCTTCACCGCGGGGCTCGCCATCAACGTCTCGTAGATGCCGACGCGCCCCATGAAGCCGGTCATGCGGCACTCCAGGCAGCCCACGGGCTTGTAGACCTGCGCCGGGCGGCTCGCCTTGAACGGCGCCACCAGCGCGTCCCAGGCTGCCTGGTCCTCGGCGCGGTTGAGCTCGCTGGGCTGCTTGCAGTGCGGGCACAGCGTCCTGAGCAGGCGCTGCGCCATCACGCCGTTCAACGTCGCGTTGAGCAGGTAGGGGGCGATACCGAGCTCGAGCAGCCGCGTCACCGCGCTCGGTGCGTCGTTGGTGTGCAGCGTGGAGAGCACCAGGTGCCCCGTCAGCGCCGACTGCACCGCCATCTCGGCGGTCTCCAGGTCGCGGATCTCGCCGATCATGATGATGTCGGGGTCCTGGCGCATGAGCGCGCGCACGCCCTCGGCGAAGCCCAGATCGATCGAGCCCTGCACCTGCATCTGGTTGAAGGCCGGCTCCACCATCTCGATCGGGTCCTCGATGGTGCAGACGTTCACCTCCGGCGTGGCGAGCGACTTCAGCGTCGAGTAGAGCGTCGTCGTCTTGCCGGAGCCGGTGGGCCCGGTCACCAGCACGATGCCGTTGGGGCGCTCGGTCATCTCCTTCCAGCGGCGGTGGTCGTCCTCCGAGAAGCCAAGCTCGCGGAAGTCGCGCACCAGCACTTCCGGGTCGAAGATGCGCATCACCAGCTTCTCGCCGAAGGCGGTCGGCAGCGTCGACAGGCGCAGCTCCACCTCGCTGCCGTCGGCGGTGCGCGTCTTGATGCGCCCGTCCTGCGGCCGGCGCTTCTCCACCACGTCCATGCGCCCGAGGATCTTGATGCGGCTGGTCATCGCCGCGAGCACCGAGGCCGGGATCTGGTAGACCTGGTGCAGCACGCCGTCGATGCGGAAGCGCACCACGCCGACCTCGCGCCGCGGCTCGATGTGGATGTCGCTCGCGCGCTGCTCGAAGGCGTATTGCCAGAGCCAGTCCACCACCTTGACGATGTGCGCGTCGTTGGCATCCAGCGTCTTGTTGGCGCTGCCCAGCTCCACCAGCTGCTCGAGATTGGACAGGCCCGAGATGCCCACCGCGCCGCGGTCGGCGCCCTTGATGGACTTGGCAAGGTTGTAGAACTCGACCTGGCAGCGCTCGATCAGCAGCGGGTTGCCGATCACGCGGCGGATCTCGCGGCGCGTCAGGCGCGCGATCTCCGGCTCCCACTCGCGCACGTAGGGCTCGGTGGTCGCCACCAGCACCTCTTTCGCGGTGAGCGCCACCGGCAGGATGCGAAAGCGCGTGGCGTAGGCGCTCGACATCACCTCCGTGACCACCGAGAAATTGATCTTCAGCGGGTCGACGTGCAGGAATTCCAGGCCGACGCGCCTGGCCAGCCACTCGGCGAGCCAGTCGAGCGTGAGTGGCTTGTGCGGCGGGCGCAGGTCCTTCCAGTTCTCCCCCGCGACGAGCGTGAGCGGATGCTGCGTGCCGCGCCAGTAGCGCCGTTCCTTCTTCAGCTCCTCGGCCGGCTCGCGCGCGAGCACGCCGTCCTCGACCAGCCAGTCGACGATTTCGGCGAGCGTCAGGCGGTGCTCGGCAACAGGCTTGGCGGCGGCTTGGGCCATGGGCGCGAGCACTATAGCGCGAGATGTGTCAGGACGCTGTCAGGCTGCCGTCAAAAAGGGAACGAGGCCACCAGGCGCACGCCGCGCAGACCGTTGTCGCCCGCGCGGTAGGCAAGGCCGACGCGATCGAAGCTCACGCCGAGGATCTCGAACGGCCGCCACACGCCGAGCGCCACGCCCAGCTCCGCCTCGTAGGCCACCTGACGCGTGCCCGTCGAAGGCAGGAGGAACTAGAGCTCCTTGAGGTACGCGGTGCCGATGAGCTGAAACGCGAACAGCGCGGCGCGCTCCGCTATCGAGAATCCGGCCGGCACGGTGAGCTCGCCGCCCAGCGAGATCTGCACCAGCTGGCTCGCCTCGCCGCCCGCGCTGTAGCCCGCATAGGCGAGCCTGCCGCCGAGGGCCAGCTGCGAAGCGTCGAAGGCCGGGCGCGCGTAACGCGTGGTCGCGCCGAGCGGGATCTCCAGCTCGATCCCCGGCAGCACGCTCAGCCCCTGCGCGCGCACCTTGCCGAGGTCGAAATCCTGCAGGTCGAACTGCGCGAGCGCCAGGCTGACGGGCAGCGTCAGGCGGATGCCCCAGTGCTCGGCGCTCGCCGGTCGCAGCTCGTAGCGCAGCGGCACGCGGATCACGCCCACCTGCTCTTCGCCGATGCGGTAGTAGCCGGTGCCGAAGACCGACGCGTAATACCAGTTGAACAGCTCGTCCGGCCGTTCGGCGCGCTGCCGCACGGTGGCGACGGGGTCGGACTGCGCGAGCGCCGGTGCCGCAACGCCGAGCGCCGCGGCCATGCAGAGGGCGGCGAACGCAGCACGTACCATGGCGGCGCACACTATAGCGCGGGAGGCTGCGGCTAGAATGACACATGCCCCGCGGCCCGGCCCTGGCGCCCGAAGTCAGACTGCGCGAAGTCTGGGCGTGGAGCATGTACGACTTCGCCAATTCGGGCTACACGACGGTGGTGATCACCGCCGTGTTCAGCGCCTACTTCGTCGGCGCGATCGCCGGGCAGGCGCCGTGGGCGACCTTCGCGTGGACTGCGGCGCTGTCGGCGTCCTACCTCCTCATCCTCTTCACCGCCCCGCTCATCGGCGCATGGGCCGATGCACACGCGGCGAAGAAGCGCCTGTTGCTCTACACCACCGTGGGCTGCGTGCTCGCCACCGCCGCGCTGTGGTTCGCCACGCCCGGCGCGGTGGTGCTCGCGCTCGTGCTCATCGTCGTCTCCAACTATTTCTTCGGCGCGGGCGAGAACCTGATCGCGGCGTTCCTGCCCGAGCTCGCGGACTCGAAGGCGATGGGGCGCGTTTCCGGCTGGGGCTGGGCGTTCGGCTATGTCGGCGGGCTGGTATCGCTCGGCATCTGCCTCGCCTACATCACCTGGGCGAGCGGCAATGGACAGACGGCAGGGCAGTATGTACCGGCGGCCATGCTCATCACTGCGCTGCTCTTCGCCCTGGCCGCCGCGCCGACGTTCCTGCTTCTGAAGGAGCGCGCGCAGCCGCAGCCGGCGCTCGAGCGCCCCTGGGCGCGCGTCAGGCGCACGGTGCACGAGTCTGCGCGCTTTCGCGACCTGCGGCGCTTCCTGGTGTGCATCGTGTTCTACCAGGCCGGCATCCAGGCGGTGATCGCGCTCGCGGCGATCTACGCGCAGGAGGCGATGAAGTTCACGATGCAGCAGACCATCGTGCTGATCCTGGTGGTGAACGTCACGGCGGCGATCGGCGCCTTCGGCTTCGGCTACCTGCAGGACGCGATCGGCCACGTGCGCGCCATGGCGCTCATCCTGGTGGGCTGGATCGTGATGATCGCCACCGCCTATTTCGCGGTCGATGCGCCCACCTTCTGGGTGGCGGCGAACCTCGCGGGGCTGTGCATGGGCTCATCGCAGGCGGCTGGCCGCGCGATCGTCGGCTATCTCACGCCCCGCGACCGCGAGGCCGAGTTCTTCGGTCTGTGGGGCCTCGCCGTGAAGACCGCGTCCATCTTCGGCCCGCTCACCTACGGCGCGGTCACCTGGATCTATCACGGCAACCACCGCCTCGGCATCCTCACGGTCGGGGCCTACTTCGTCGTGGGGCTCGCACTGCTAAAAGGGCTGGACGTGGAGCGCGGCCGCCAGGCCGCGCTTGCCCCGGAGCGAAGGCAGTGAAGCGATTCGCGCTCTGCACAGACCTTCGGTTTGCGGCGGCGGGGCTGATGCTGCTCGCGAGCACCGCGGGGTGCATGTTCCGCGACGTGAAGGAGCAGCAGGCGATCATCGCCACCTTCTGCGTGCTGGAAGGCGAAGTCTCGGCGGAGCGGCGCGACGCCGCGCCGCTTGTCGTGGTGCTGGTGTGGCAGGCGGGCGCCGATCCGAGGCGGCGCGAATCCTGGCAGGTGGCGGACCATTTCGTGCTCGAGGGGGCCGGGCGCTGGCGGTTCCGCGCCGCCGCGGGAACCTACGGCGTGGTGGCATTCCAGGACATCAACCGCGACCTGAAGCATCAGCCGACCGAGCCCTACCTGCTGCTGGACTCCGAGCGCATCGTGACCTGCCGTGCGGGCGAGCCGCACGCGAACATGGCGCTGCGCGTGCCGGCGGCCGGCCGCCCGCGACAGAACGAGGCTCTGGACTTGTCAGGCCTCCAGGGACGCAGCGTGCAGGACCAGCTGAAAGTCACGCTCGGCGAGGTGACGGCATTCGGCGAGATCGCGGCGCTTGCCGATGCCCGCTTCGCAGAGTCGGTGGCCGAGGACGGCCTGTGGCGGCCGTTCGACTTCCTGTTCAAGGGCAGGCCCGGCATCTACTTCCTCGAGCCCTTCGACGCGCGCAAGGTGCCGGTGCTGTTCGTGCACGGCATCAACGGCACGCCAGCGAACTTCCGCGCCCTGATCGAGCGCCTCGACCGCCAGCGCTTTCAGCCCTGGGTCTACTACTACCCGTCTGGCGGCGCCCTGGACACGATCGCCGACCATCTCACGCAGACCCTGCGGACGCTGCAGGTGAAATATCGCTTCGGCAGCTTCGTGGT
>DASWBP010000293.1:0-7454 GCA_036390555.1 Burkholderiales bacterium
TGCTCACCGCGCCCAGGCGCACGCAGCCCAGATGCGCCGCCACGAACTGCCAGCAGTTCGGCAGCTGGAAGGAGACGACGTCGCCGCGGCCGACACCGCATTCGGCGATGACGCGCGCCGCGCCCGCCGCGCGCTCGGCAAGCTGGCGGTAGGTGAGGGTGACGGCGCTCTGCAACTCCTCGCGCCAGGAGACGAGCGCGATGGCGTCGGGTTTCTCGGCCAGCCATTGGTCGAGGTAATCGGTGATGACGCGGTCGGGCCACAGGCCGCGCCTTCTCTCCGCGTCGAGCCGCTCCTGCGGGAGCAACAACTGATCCATGCGCGGGCGCTAGCGGCGTTTCTCGAGGAAGGCGCGCACGCGGGATTGCGTGTCGGGCAGGGCGAGGAGGCTCCCCGTCGCCGCGAGCTCCATCACGTAGCCCTCGTCGCCGCCCTCGGCCGCCGCGGCGATGCAGCGCTTGCACTCGGAAAGCGAGTCGCCGGGCAGGGCGGCGAGCTCGGTGGCGAGGCGCTGCGCGCTGCAGATCAGCTCGCCGTCCGGCACCGCCCACTGCACGAGGCCGAGCTGGGCGGCCTGCGCGCCGTCCACTACCTCGGCGCCGAGGATGAGGCGCTTGGCGGTCGCCTCGCCGCAGATGCGCGCCAGGCGCTGCGTGCCGCCCGCGCCGGGGAGCAGGCCCAGCCGCGCCTCGGGAAGCCCCAGCTTCGCCGAGGCCGAGGCGATGCGAAAGTCGCAGGCGAGCGCGAGCTCGAGGCCGCCGCCCATCGCTGCGCCGCCGATCTCGGCGATCGAGACGACGCGCGATTCCTCCAGCCGCGCGTAGGCGCGCTGCATGGCGCGCGCGAACTCGACCATCTTCGCGCGCCCCGCTTCCGAATCGAAGCGCGAGCGCATGAGCGCGAGGTCCGCGCCCGCGCTGAACGCCTTCTCGCCGCTGCGGATGAGCAGCACGCGCACGGCGCGCATGCCCTCCACGGTGCGCTCGATCTCCAGCAGCCGCGCGATCCAGGCCTCGTCGATCGCGTTGACCGGCGGCCGCCGCATCGTCGCGGTCGCGACCGGCCCGTCGAGCGTCAGCGAGATCAGGTCGGCGTTGGCCTGCATGGGCGGGTCATCCACGCGGAAAAATTGGGGTCAGACCCCAATATCGCTTGCGAGCCGAAATTGGGGTCTGACCCCAATTTAGACCCCAATTTAGTTGCCCTCGAATTGCGGCTTCTGCTTGGCGACGAAGGCGTTGTAGGCGCGCTCGAAGTCCTGCGTCTGCATGCAGATCGCCTGCGCCTCGGCTTCGGTCTCCAGCGCCTGCTCGATGGAGAGGTTCCACTCCTGGTGCAGGCACTTCTTGGTCATGGCGTGGGCGAAGGACGGACCGTCGGCGAGCGACTTCGCCATCTCCTGTGCGCGCGCGAGGAGCTTCTCGGCCGGCACCACCTCGTTGAAATAACCCCAGGCGAGGCCTTCTTCGGCAGAGAACGAGCGGCCGCTGTAGAGAAGCTCCGCGGCGCGTCCCTGGCCGATGATCCTCGGCAGGATGGCGCAGGCGCCCATGTCGCACCCGGCGAGGCCCACGCGCACGAAGAGGAACGCCGTCTTCGCCGCGGGCGTGGCGTAGCGCAGGTCGCTCGCCATCGAGATGATGGCGCCCGCGCCCGCGCACACGCCGTCCACCGCGGCGATGATCGGCTGCGGGCAGGTGCGCATCTCCTTCACCAGGTTGCCGGTCATGCGCGTGAAGCGCATCAGGTCCGGCATCTCCATCTGCACCAGCGGCCCGATGATCTCGTGCACGTCGCCCCCGGAGCAGAAGTTGCCGCCCTCGCCGGTGAACACCACCGCGCGCACATCGTCGACGTACTGCAGCTTGTGGAAGGTGTCGCGCAGCTCGGCGTAGCTCTCGAAAGTGAGCGGGTTCTTGCGCTCGGGACGGTTGAGCGAGACGGTAGCCACGCGGTCCTTCACCTGCCACCTGAAGTGCTGCGGGCGCCATTCGGCCGCCTTGAGCTTGTACATGGTTGTTTCTCCTTGTTGGGGGATCGGTCAGCCGGCCATGGTAAGGCCGCCGCTCACAGAGAGCACCTGGCCGGTGACGAAGTCCGAGCGGCTGCTCGAGAAGAACAGGATCGCGTCGGCGACCTCCTGCGGCTTCGCCAGGCGCCGCATCGGCGTCACGCGCTCGAAGGCTTCCTTGATCTTGTCGGGCACCGCGGCCATCAGCGGCGTGTCGGTGGGGCCGGGGCAGACGCAGTTGACGGTGATGCTGTAGCGCGCAAGCTCGCGCGCGAGGCTCTTGGTGAAGGCGATGACGCCGCCCTTCGCGCCCGAATACACCGTCTCGCCCAGGCTGCCCACGCGCCCGGCGTCGCTCGACACGCAGACGATCTTGCCGGACTGGCGCTCGATCATCGGCTCGACGAAGGCGCGGCACACCTGGATCGGGCCCATCAGGTTGAGGTCCACCAGCTTCTTCCAGAACTCGGGCGTGTTCTTGACGAAGGGCTCGGTGCGGCCCCAGCCGGCGACGTTGGCGACGATGTCCACCTGCTTCCTGCGCGCAAGCGCCTCGCGCTTGAAGGCTTCGATCGAAGCCGGGTCGGTGACATCCAGCCTGAGGAAGTCCGCGCCCTGGCCGCGCGCGCGGATCGCGGCGGCGGCAGCTTCGCCCGCCTCGGCGTTCAGGTCGCCGAGGATCACGTGCGCGCCCGCCGCCGCGAGCGTCTCGGCGGTGGCGCGGCCGATGCCCGAGGCGGCGCCGGTGATGACTGCGGTCTTGCCGTTGAGCTTCATGGAAGTTCCCTTTCGTGTTCCTAGGTGACGCCGCGCGAGTGCAGCTGCTCGGCGAACGGGCGGTCGTCCTCGTCGATGTGGCCGAGGAGCCACTCGCGCAGGAAGCGCCCCATGGCGCCGAGCCCGCTCGCGTCCAGGGGCACGTCGAAGCGCCGGATGGCCTCCAGCAGCCGCGCGTGCTCGTCATGGTGATGCGCGAGCGCGAGGCCGTGCTCCTGCATCAGGCGCTCCTCGGTCGCGATGTTGTGCTCGGTCGCGCGCACCAGCTCGCGCAGCGTCTCCACGAGCTCGTCGCGGTCGCCGCCCGCCTGCACCCCCGCGAAAAGCCGGTTGACGAGGTCGAGCATCTCGCGGTGCTGGCCGTCGATGACGGCGATGCCCACCGCGTAGCGGTCGTGCCACTCGAGGAAGGGGCCCGGCGGCTTGACCTTCATGACAGGCGCTTGACGAAGGCGAGGCGCTGCGCGGGCGCAAAGCCGGTGTCGAGGAAGAACCCGAGCAGCGGCAGCGCCTGCACCGCGACCACCGTCTCGACCCGCTCGATGCGCAGCGCATTGAGGTTGAGGAACAGCTGCTGCAGGAGCGCGTGGCCCACGCCGCGGTGCGCGTACTCCGGCGAGACACCCAGCGTGTCGATCACCGCCACCGGCTCGGTGCGGCCGAAGTCGCCGAGGTCGGCGCGCGCCATGACGTAGCCGGCCATGATGCCGTCCATGCGTGCGGCGAGCGAGATGCGCACGCCCGTTTCGCGCAAGGCCTCGTCTAGCGCGTGCTGCACGAAGGCACGGCGGTCGCGCCCGGTAACGTGGCGGTCGATGCGCACCACGTCCTCGAGGTCCTTCGCGCTGAGCAGTCGCACGTCGGCCACGTCGCGCGCGAGCTGCTCGAAATCGTTCGCCTGCGGGGCGCTCCAGTCGTTGGGGTCGCCGCCCTTGTCGCGCCCGGGCGAGGCGATGGACTCGGGGCGCGTGAGGAGCGGGTTGTCGCGCAGCACTGAATCGAGCACCAGGCTGCCGTCGATCGCGTAGCCGGTGGCGGCGAGGAAGCGCAGCATGGCGCCGTCGCGCCAGGGCGTGGCGGTGCGCATCTCGGCAAGTCCGCGCTTGCGCGCGGCCTCTTCCAGCGCGGCATGCAGCGCCCAGCCGATGCCGCGGCCCTGCGCGCCGCGCGCCACGCTGATCACTTCCAGGCGCAGGCCGGGCTTCGTGCGCCCGAACTCGCCCTCCAGCACGCGCGCGAGCGCATGGCCGGCGAGCTTGCCGCCGGCCTCCGCGGCAAACTGGATGTGGAGCTTGGGCTGGCGCAGCGCGGCGGCGAGCCGCCGCTCGAAGTAGGCGCGGCGCGTGCGGCCCATGAGCTCGGCGTCGATCGCCACCACGGCGTCCAGGTCCGCGGGCGCGAGCGGCCGCGTCCTCGCGGCAGGGGTGAGCAGTCGTCCCTTGGAAGGCGTGGCAGCCGAGCGTGCCTTCGGCGCGGTCGCGCGCTTTGCCGGGGCAGCCGCGCGCGTCTTGCGCGCACCCGCGCGCGCGGGCTTGCGGCGCGCTGCGGCTGGGCGCTTCGGCGCTGCGGTTCGGCGTTTCCTAACTGCATTCATGCGTAACTCCCGGCCAGTTCGCGATCGGTCTCTTCATCGAGCAGGTCTTCGAGCGAGGGCAGCAGCGACATCTCTTCCTTTTGCACGTGGCTCACCAGGCGCTCGGCGAGCTCGAGGGCGAGCGCGCGCAGCTCGGGCCAATGGGCTTGCGGATCGGCGCCCGGCTGCGCCAGCTCCGCGAAGCGCTTCGCCGCGGCGCGGATCGTGGCGTGCTCCTCGGCAAGGAGCTCGGCGATGTCGCCCTCGCCCGAGGCGGCGAGCAGCGGGAAGAGGTCGTTCTCTTCGAAGGCGAAGTGGCGCGTGACTTCATCGGCGATCTGCGCGGCGCAGTCGCGCATGAGGCGCAGGTCCTCCTCCGTGGGCGGCTTGTGGCCGCGCATGGCGAGCGTCTGCTCGAGGCGTCCCCAGAGGGCGAGGGTGGCCTCGTGCTCTTCGTGAAGCCTGCGGCTGATGTGGCGGTTGAAATCCATGGGCTCAGGCCGGTGCGGCCTCGCGGGCCTCGCGCAGGCGCGCGAGCACGCCGATGAAGAAGGCGGCGAAGGCAAGCGCACCGGCCAGGCCCGCCGCGGCTGCCGCGTGCGCGAACCAGGGGGCGTCGAGCAGCACGGCGAGGAGCAGGCTGGCGAGCGCGGCCACGTGCAGGAGGCGGTGCGCGACGAGCGGCCCCTCGGGACTGAGCGCCGAGGCGAGCGGCGAGCCGGTGCCCGCGTGCACCGAGGCGAGGAAGGGCACGATGCGCTGCAGGACCGCGAGCAGGAACGTAAGGAGCCATCCCGGCACGAGCAGCAGCACGAAGAGCACGCCGGCACGCGGCGGCGCCCAGCCGAGCGCCATTGCGCCGGCGAGCACGAGGCTCGCCAGCAGCAGCACCCAGCTCAGGCGCACCAGCGCGAAGGCCGGGCCGAGCGCAGGGCGCAGCCGTGCGCGCAGCGAGCGCTCGAGAGACACCACGTGCACCCCGGCGGCGCCGAGGCCCGCCACCGCTGCGGCCACCACGAGCGCTTCGCTGCCCGCGAAGAAGCCGGCGAGCGCGAGGGCGAGGGCGCCGAATGCCGCGGCGAGCGCGGCGTAGGCCGAGCGCACGGTGGGCGGCCGCGCAATCGCCAGCATCGGCAGCAGGAATTGCGACAGGCCCAGAACCAGCAGCCCCATGAAACCGTACGCGGCAAGCACGAGGTGCGCGCCGCGGAAAGCGGTGTGGTCGAGCGCGAGGCCGTGCTCGTAGCGGGCCACGAGCGCAAGGCCCGTGAGCGCGAGCCCCACGAGCGAGGCGAGCGCCGCCCAGCCGTGCGCCACCACCACCGGCATGCCGCGCGCGCTCCACAGATTGCGGCCCAGCAGCACCGCGTAGACGGCGAGCGCTGCGATCGCGAGCGCGGCGCCCGGCGCCATTACGCGCGGCGCATAGGCGGCCGCGCCGCCCGCAAAGAGCAGCACCCCGGGCGCGAGCAGCCACCAGAGGAGCTTTGCCGCGCCGATGGCGCGCACCGGCTGGCGCGTCGCCACCGGCAGCAGCTGCAGGGTCGCGCCGATCGCCGCCATGGCGATCACGCCGAGCGTCGCCAGGTGCAGGGCGGCGAAGGGCATGCCGAGGCCGCCCGCGAACCCGGGCACGTCGCGCGCGCCCGCGAGCAGCGCCGCCCACGCGAGCACGTGGAACGCCACCGCGGCGCCGAAATAGCGGAACGGCACCGACATCGGCAGCAGGCGGCTGTGGGCGACGTTGGCGAACATCTACTTGTTCTTCGGCCTCAGGTCGCGCACCCGCACCGCCTTGCCTTGCGAGCGCGGCACTTCACCGGGCTTCTTCGCCACCACCTTCGTGGAGACGCCGATCATGGACTTGATCTGGTGGCGCACGCGCTCCTCGAGCTCCTCGAACGCCGCCTCGAGCGCCGCCGCCTCGACCTCCACGGTGAGCTCATCCAGGCTGCCGCTGCGCTCGACCACCAGCTGGTAGTGCGGCGCAATGCCGGGCAGCCCGACAAGCACCGCCTCGATCTGCGACGGATAGACGTTGACGCCGCGGATGATCAGCATGTCGTCGTTGCGGCCCGTGATGCGTTGCAGGCGCGCGTGGCTCCTGCCGCAGGCGCAGCGCGCGGTGGCCACGCGCGTGATGTCGCGCGTGCGGTAGCGGATCATCGGCAGCGCCTCCTTGGTGAGCGTGGTGATGACCAGCTCGCCCGCCTCGCCCTCGGGCACGGGCTGGCCGGTGTCCGGGTCGATGACCTCGATGAGGAAGTGGTCCTCCCAGGCGTGCAGGCCTTCCTGCGCCTCGCACTCCACCGCGACGCCCGGCCCCATGATCTCGGAGAGGCCGTAGACGTCCACGGCCTTCAGGCCCATGCGCGCCTCGATCTCGCGGCGCAGGCCCTCGCTCCAGGGCTCGGCGCCGAACAGGCCGATCTCCAGCTTCGAGGCGCGCAGGTCCACGCCCTCGCGCTCGGCCACCTCGGCGATGGCGAGCGCGTAGGAGGGCGTCGCGCACAGCACGCGCGCGCCGAAGTCCTGGATGAGGAGCACCTGGCGCTCGGTCGAGCCGCCCGACATCGGCACCACCGTCGCGCCGAGCCGCTCGGCGCCGTAGTGCGCGCCCAGGCCGCCCGTGAACAGCCCGTAGCCGTAGGCGTTGTGCACTACGTCGCCCGGGCGCGTGCCGGCGCAGGCCATCGAGCGCGCCATCAGGTCCGCCCAGGTGGAAAGGTCGCGGGCGGTGTAGCCCACCACGGTGGGCTTGCCGGTGGTGCCGGAGGAGGCGTGGATGCGGGTCACGTTGTCCATGGGCACGGCAAACATGCCATAGGGGTAGTTGTCCCGCAGGTCGGTCTTGTGCGTGAACGGCAGTCGGGCCAGGTCGCCGAGTGAGGTGACGTCCTCGGGCGTCAGACTCAGCGCGTCGAACTTCTGCTGGTAGAAGGGAACGCGCCCGTAAACGCGGTTCAGCGTGGCCTGCAGGCGCTCCAGTTGGAGCTGCTCCAGCTCCTCCCGGTGCATGCACTCGTTATCCGTTTCCCAGAACATCGGATCCTCTCCTCGTAGCCTCCCGGCCCAGGTACGCGCGCTGCACGT
>DASWBP010000294.1:0-17010 GCA_036390555.1 Burkholderiales bacterium
GCGCGCGCGTGAGGCGGATCACCTTCTCCTCGCCCGCGGCGGCCACGAGGCGCACCTCGCCGCCGGTGACGATCGGCAGCTCGTACTGGCTGATCTGGTAGCCCTTCGGCAGGTCCGGGTAGAAGTAGTTCTTGCGCGCGAACACCGAGCGGCGGCTGATGTTCCAGCCCGGCGACCGCTCGCCACCGACCGCGAGGCCGAATCTGATCGCGCACTCCACCGCGGCGGCGTTTGCCACCGGCAGCACGCCGGGGAGCGCGATGTCCACGGCCGAGGCCTGCGTGTTGGGCGGCGCACCGAACGCGGTCGGGGCTCCCGAGAACATCTTGCTGCGCGTCGCGAGCTGCGCGTGCGTCTCGATGCCGACGACGATTTCCCAGGCCATCGCGGCTACCTGGGTTGAGCGCGCAGCAGGCGGCAGCCGCCGTCGCGGTCCACCAGCACTGGCTCGAGGTAGGCCTGCGAGCCGCACTGCTCCGTGCAATCCTCGGCGCTGATGCGCACGTACTCGCCCAGGTCGCGCAGCGTCACCTTGCAGCGGCCGGCGGCGAAGCGCAGCCCGCCGGCATGCGCCTCCTGCATGAGGTCGATGACAGCGCAGCTGTGGCCCGCAGGCGCGAGGCGCGAGCGCCATTCGAGGCTCTTCAGCCTGCCCTGCTCGACGTCGTAGGCGAGCGTGGCGCTGTAGCGGCCGGCCGAGGTCTCGCAACGCACCTGCGCGCTGTAGGCCTGCATCGCGGGAAACTGCTCGCCGAACTCGAAGCGCTCGCGCTCCTGGCCGCCGGGCGCATAGCGCGTGCCGCGCAGGACGGCGCCGGTCCAGGTGCCCTGCAGGCTCGCCGTGCCCGGCCGGCCGTAGAGGATCGGCGAATTGCCTTCCTTGAGGAAGGTGACGCCGAGCTCGCGGCTCCTCTCGCCCTCGAGGAACCGCTGCTGCAGCGTCGGCAGGATCAGGTACTCGCCGGAGAGCCGCGCCGAGCCGTCCGCGCGCGGAATGACGTAGAGGGTCATCAGCGCCGCGCGTCCGCCCATCTGCCCGATCAGCTCGCGCAGCTCGCCCGCGTCCTGCGCGAGCGCCGGTGCCGCGGCAAGCAGCAGCACGGCGGCAGCGCGCTTCACAGCGGCGTCTCCTTCGGCACGCGCCGGTGAAAGTCGGTGGCGCGCTGGTACTGGTGCGCCACGCCGAGCAGGCGCGCCTCGGAGAAATAATCGCCCATCAGCTGCAGCCCCACCGGCAGGCCCTTGCCGTCGAAGCCGCAGGGAATGGACAGGCCCGGCAATCCCGCGAGGGGCGCCGGAATGGTGAAGATGTCGTTCAGGTACATCTGCACCGGGTCCTCGGTCTTCGCGCCAAGGGCAAACGCGGTGGTGGGCGAGGTCGGCCCCAGGATCACGTCGCAGCGCTTGAAGGCCTCGGCGAAGTCCCTGGCAATCAGCCGCCGCACCTTCTGCGCCTTGAGATAGTACGCATCGTAGTAGCCGTGCGAGAGCACGTAGGTGCCGATCAGGATGCGCCGCTTCACCTCTGCGCCGAAGCCCTCGGCGCGCGTGCGGCAGTACATGTCCGCGAGGTCCGCGTAGTCCTTCGCGCGGTGACCGTAGCGCACGCCGTCGAAGCGCGACAGGTTGGAGGAAGCCTCCGCGGGTGCGATCACGTAGTACACCGGCACCGCGAGCGCCGTGTTGGGCAGCTCCACGGGCAGCGTGCGCGCGCCCTGCGACTCGAACCAGGCGATCGCCTCGCGCACGCACGCGAGCACGCCGGGCTCGACGCCCGCGCCGAAATACTCCGCCGGCATGCCGATGCGCAGGCCCGCAAGCGGCGCGTCGAGCAGGCGCGTGTAGTCCTCGCGCGGCCGCTCGACGCTCGTCGAATCGCGCGGGTCGTGGCCCGCCATGACGTTGAGCAGGCGCGCAAGGTCGGCTGCGCTCCTGGCGATCGGCCCGCCCGGGTCGAGCGAGGAGGCAAAGGCGACCATGCCGTAGCGAGACACCAGGCCATAGGTGGGCTTCAGGCCGCACACGCCGGTGAGCGCCGCCGGCTGGCGGATCGAGCCCCCGGTGTCGGTGCCGGTCGCGGCGGGCGCAAGGCGCGCCGCCACCGCCGCCGCCGAGCCGCCCGAGGACCCGCCCGGCACGAGATTGCGGTCCCAGGGGTTGCGCACCGGCCCGAAGTGGGAGGTTTCGTTGGACGAGCCCATGGCGAACTCGTCCATGTTGGTCTTGCCGAGCAGCACCGCGCCCGCGCGCGCGAACTGCTCGATGACGTGAGCGTCGTAGGGGCTGTGGTAGCCGGCGAGCATCTTGGAGCCGCAGGTGGTCGGCAGCTCGCGCGTGCAGAAGATGTCCTTGTGCGCGATCGGGATGCCCTCGAGCGCGCCGGCCGCGCCGCGGGCTCTGCGCTCGTCGGACGCGCGCGCCTGCGCGAGGCTTGTCTCTTCGTCCAACCCGACGAAGGCGTTCAGGCCTTGATCGAGCCTGCGGATGCGCGCGTGGCAGGCCTTGGTCAGCTCGACCGAGGAGACCTTCTTCGCGGCAAGCGCCGCCTGCAGCTCGGCGAGGCTGGAATCGAGCACTTGGGGCGCCTCTGACCTACTCGATGACCTGGGGGACGAGGTACAGGCCACCCTCCACCGCAGGCGCCCCCGATTGGTAGGCCGCGCGCCGGTCGGTCTCGGTCACCTTGTCCTCGCGCAGCGGCTGACCCTGGGGCAGGTGCACCTCCAGCGGGTGTGACATCGGCTGAATGCCCTCGGTGTCCACGGCCTGGAGCTCGTCGATCAGGCCGAGCACGCGGTTGAGGCGACTGCGCACCTCGGCGGATTCCGCATCGCCGATCGCGATGCGCGCGAGCCGGGCGATGCGGCGGATCTGGTCGTCGGAAAGCGACATCGCGCGGCGGGGAAAAGGGGTCGTCGGACCCGGCACGGAGCTTGCCGGGGTCCTCGTTGCGAGTATTATATGCCCTTTAGAGACGCAGCCTTAGCGTGCAAAGTTAAGGCGCAACGACGAAACGGGCGAAGACCACGGACATGTTCGGATTCCTGCGCAGTTACTTCTCCAACGATCTCGCGATCGACCTTGGCACCGCCAACACGCTGATCTACGTGCGCGGCAAGGGCATCGTGCTCGACGAACCCTCGGTCGTGGCGATCCGCCAGGAAGGCGGGCCGAACGCGAAGAAGACCATCCAGGCGGTCGGCAAGGAAGCGAAGATGATGCTCGGCAAGACGCCGGGCAACATCGTCGCCATCCGCCCGATGAAGGACGGCGTCATCGCCGACTTCACCATCACCGAGCAGATGTTGAAGCAGTTCATCAAGAAGGTGCACGACAACAAGCTGTTCTCGCCTTCGCCGCGCATCATCATCTGCGTGCCCTGCGGCTCGACGCAGGTCGAGCGGCGCGCGATCCGCGAAAGCGCGATCGGCGCGGGCGCGGGCCAGGTGTACCTGATCGAAGAGCCGATGGCGGCGGCGATCGGCGCGGACCTGCCCGTGGCGGAAGCCACCGGCTCGATGGTGGTGGACATCGGCGGCGGCACCACCGAAGTCGGCGTGATCTCGCTCGGCGGCATGGTGTACTCGGGCTCGGTGCGCGTCGGCGGCGACAAGTTCGACGAGGCGATCATCAACTACATCCGCCGCAACTACGGCATGCTGATCGGCGAGACCACCGCCGAGACCATCAAGAAGGAGATCGGCTCCGCCTTCCCCGGCTCCGAAGTGAAGGAGATGGAGGTGAAGGGCCGCAACCTCGCCGAGGGCATCCCGCGCAGCTTCACCATCTCCTCGAACGAGATCCTCGAGGCGCTCACCGAGCCGCTCAACCAGATCGTCGGTTCGGTGAAGTCCGCGCTCGAGCAGACCCCGCCCGAGCTCGGTGCCGACATCGCCGAGAAGGGCATGGTGCTCACCGGCGGCGGCGCGCTGCTGCGCGACCTCGATCGGCTGTTCATGGAAGAAACGGGGCTGCCGGTGATCGTGGCGGAAGACCCGCTCACCTGCGTGGTGCGCGGTTCGGGCAAGGCGCTCGAGAGGATGGAGCACTTCGGCCCGATCTTCACCAACGACTGAGCGACGGGTGAAGGGTCCCGTCACCCTTCCCTGACGTGGAGCACAGTCCCCCGCCCTTCTTCGTCCGCGGCCCGGCCCCCCTCGTCCGGCTCGCGTTCTTCGCCTCGCTGTCACTCACGCTGCTCGTGCTGGATGCGCGCTTTCGCTACGCCGAGGGACTGAGGAGCGTCCTTGCGCTCGCCGCCTACCCCCTGCAGCAGGCGGCGCGCCTGCCGGTGGCGATGGTGGAAGGCGTCGCCGGCTACTTCGCCACACAGTCGCAACTGCGCGCCGAGAACGAGGAGCTGCGTGCGCGCCTGCTGGAGGCCGTGCAGGGAGCGCAGCGCTACGAGGCCGCCGCCGCCGAGGCCACGCAGCTGCGGCGCCTGGTCGGCGCGGCCGAGAGGATCGAGAGGAAGTCGCTGCCCGCCGAGATCCTCTACGCCGGTCGCGACCCGTTCGCGCGCAAGGTGATCATCGACCGCGGCGCGCAGCACGGCGCGCGCCCGGGAAGTCCCGTGGTGGACGAGATCGGCTTGATCGGCCAGCTCACGCGCGCGCACGCGTTCGTCTCCGAGGTGACGCTGCTCACTGACAAGGACCTCGCGGTGCCGGTGCAGGTGATGAGGAACGGGTTGCGCGCCATCGCCTTCGGCGGCGGCACCTCGGGCCTGCTCGAGCTGCGCTACATGGCGGCCAACGCCGATGTGGAGAACGGCGACCAGCTCGTCACCTCGGGCATCGACGGCACCTATCCGCCGGGGCTGCCGGTGGCGAGCGTGGTGCGCGTCGAGCGCGACGCCTCCTACACCTTCGCGCGCGTGCTCGCGCAGCCGAGCGCCGGCGTCGAGCGCGGCCGCTACGCGCTGGTGCTCGCCAGCGAAGCGCGACTGCCGCCCTATCCCGAAGAGGCGGCGGGCGAGCGCGAGCGCAAGGGCGCGAAGAAGCTGCGCACGAAGAAGAAGGAAGGCGATGGGACCTGACCGCCCGCAGACGATCCTGCTGCCGGTGCGCGTGGGCACCATCGTCGCCTCGTTCGCCTTGGCGCTGCTCGCCAACTTCCTGCCCTGGCCCGACCTTGCGCTCGCGCCCGATTTCGTCGCGCTGGTGCTCGCTTTCTGGTGCGTGCGCCAGCCGCGGCTGGTGGGACTCGCCACCGGCTGGGCGCTGGGGCTGCTGGTGGATGCCGGCAACGGCGTGCTGCTCGGCCAGCACGCGCTCGCCTACTCGGCACTCGCCTTCTGCGCCATCGCGCTCTCGCGCCGCATCCTGTGGTTCGATACCTGGGGCCAGATGCTGCACGTGCTGCTGCTCCTGGAGGGCGCGCAGCTGGTGGCCCTCGGCGTGCGGCTCGCGGCGGGCGCGGAGTTCCCGGGCCTGACCCTCTTCGTCGGGCCGCTCATCGGCGCCGCGCTCTGGCCGGCGGTGAGCTGGCTGCTGCTCAGGCCGCAACGCCGGCCGCTCGAGATCGACCCGACGCGCGCGCTATGAGCTTCGGCGAACTGAGGAACACCGAGGGCGAGCTGCGTGCCTTCCAGCTGCGGCTGGGCGTCGTCGGCTTCGCCGTGCTCGCCGCCTTCGGCCTCCTGCTCGCGCGCTTCGTCTGGCTGCAGGTGCTGCAGCACGACGCCTACCGCGCCAAGGCTGAGGAGAACCGCATCTCGATCGTGCCGCTGTCGCCGAGCCGCGGCCTGGTGATGGACCGCAACGGCGTGGTGGTCGCGCGCAACACGCTCGCCTACACGCTGGAGATCTTCCCCGCCCGGGTGGCGAACCTCGAGTCCACCATCAACCAGCTTGCCGAGTACGTGGACATCCAGCCGCGCGACCGCGCGCGCTTCAGGAAGGCCCTGCAGGAAACCAAGAACGCCGAGAGCCTGCCGATCCGCACGCGGCTCACCGACGAGGAAGTGGGCCGCCTCGCCGCCAACCGCTGGCGCTTCACGGGAGTGGACATTCGCGCGCGCCTGTTCCGCCAGTACCCGCACGGCGAGGTGGCTTCGCACCTGCTCGGCTACATCGGCCGCGTGACCACGCGCGACCAGGAGCGGCTGGAAGAGCTGGGCGAAGGCGCCAACTACCGCGGCACCGAGTACATCGGCAAGTCCGGCATCGAGTCGAGCTACCAGCAGGACCTGCACGGCATCACGGGCATCGAGCGCGTGGAGATCGACGCCGCCGGCCGCGGCATCCGCACCCTGTCGCGCATCGCCTCGCAGCCCGGCAGCAACGTCACGCTGACCATCGACATCGGCCTGCAGGAAGTCGCCGAGCACGCCTTCGGCGAGCGCCGCGGCGCGCTGGTGGCGATCGAGCCGGCCACGGGCGGCGTGCTCGCCTTCGTCTCCAGGCCCGGCTACGACCCGAACCTGTTCGTCGACGGCATCGACCCCGCGAGCTGGGAGGCGCTCAACAACTCGCCGGACCTGCCGCTCAACAACCGCGCCATCGCCGGCGTGTACCCGCCCGGCTCCACCTTCAAGCCGTTCATGGCGCTCGCGGCGCTCGAGCTCGGCAAGCGCACGCCGAAGAGCACCATCTTCGACCCGGGCTACTTCGTCTTCGGCGACCGGCGCTTCCGCGATTCCAAGCCCGGCGGGCACGGCACGGTGGACCTGTACAAGTCCATCGTCATGTCCTCCGACACCTATTACTACATGCTCGCCAACGACATGGGCATCGACGCGATCGCCGCCTTCATGAAGCGCTTCGGCTTCGGCTCGCGCACCGGCATCGACCTCGAGGGCGAGGCGGTGGGCGTGCTGCCTTCGCCCGAGTGGAAAATGGCGCGCTTCCGGCGGCCCGAGCAGCAGCGCTGGTACGCGGGCGAGACCATCTCCATCGGCATCGGGCAGGGCTACAACGCCTATACGCCGATGCAGCTCGCCGTGGCGATGGCCACGCTCGCCAACAACGGCGTGATGTACAAGCCGCGCGTGGTCTCGCACATCGACAACCCGCGCACCGGCGAGCGCCGCTACGTCGAGCCGCAGCTGGTCAGCGACCTGAAGCTGCGCCCCGAGCACGTCGCCTTCGTCAAGCAGGCGATGGCCGGCGTGAACCGCGAGGGCACCGGCGCGCGCTCCTTCGCCAACGCCGGCTACACCAGCGGCGGCAAGACCGGCACCGCGCAGGTGGTGGCGATGAAGCAGGGCGAGAAGTACGACGAGTCCAAGGTCACCGAGCGGCTGCGCGACCATTCGCTGTACATCGCCTTCGCGCCGCTGGAGAGCCCGAAGATCGCGCTTGCCGTGCTGGTGGAGAACGGCGGCTTCGGCGCGCGCGCTGCCGCGCCGATCGCGCGCACGGTGCTCGACTACCACCTGCTCGGCAAGCTGCCCAAGGCGCCCGCCAAGCCCGCGCCGGTGCAGGAGCCGCCGCCCGAATCCGACGCGGAGAGCGACTAGGGAGCCGCATGGAGATCGCCGGCATTCCGCTGCGCCGCGTGCGCGAGCGCCTCGCCGAGGGCATCGACGGGCCTTTGCTCGCGATCGCGCTCGCGCTTACGGTGATCGGGCTCGCGGCGCTTTACTCGGCGAGCATCGAGAATGCCGGCCGCGTCGTCGCGCAGCTGGGCAACCTGGCCGTCGCGCTCGCCGCGATGTGGCTGGTGGCGCAGGTGTCGCCGCAGACGCTCGCTCGCCTGGCGGTGCCGGCCTACGTGCTGGGCCTCGCGCTGCTGCTCGGCGTGGCGGCGTTCGGCGAGGTGGTGAACGGCGCGCGCCGCTGGCTCAACCTCGGCTTCGGACGCTTCCAGCCCTCGGAGATGATGAAGATCGCCATGCCGCTGATGCTGGCCTGGTACTTCCACCGGCGCGAGGGCGCGATCCGCATGCGCGACTTCGCGGTGGCGGCGGCGCTGCTCGTGCTGCCGGTGGGGCTGATCGCGCGCCAGCCCGACCTCGGCACGGCGCTGCTGGTCACCGCCGCGGGCTTCTACGTCATCTTTCTCGCCGGGCTTTCCTGGAAGGTGCTCGCCGGCCTCGCGGTACTGGCGGCCGCCGCAGCGCCGCCGCTCTGGGGCATGCTGCACGATTACCAGCGCCGCCGCATCCTCACGCTCCTCGATCCGAGCACCGACCCTCTGGGCTCGGGCTACCACATTATCCAGTCGACGATCGCGGTGGGCTCTGGCGGCGTCACCGGCAAGGGCTGGCTCAACGGCTCGCAGACGCACCTGGAGTTCATCCCGGAGCGCGCGACCGACTTCATCTTCGCGGTGTACTCGGAGGAGTTCGGCCTGCTCGGCAACCTGGTATTGCTTGCGCTCTACGCGCTGCTGATCGCGCGCGGCCTGGCGATCGCCGCGCAGGCGCCGACGCTGTTCACGCGCCTGCTCGCCGGCGCGGTGACGCTCATCTTCTTCACCTACGCCTTCGTCAACATGGGCATGGTGGCCGGCATCCTGCCCGTGGTCGGCGTGCCGCTGCCGTTCATCTCCTACGGCGGCACTGCGCTCGCCACGCTCTACATCGGCATCGGCATCCTAATGTCCATCTACCGGCACCGGAAGCTCGTGCAGACCTGAGGCCGCCGCGCGCAAGTCGCGGATCCGGCTGTGTTATTGCGCAGCAGCAACACGCTGAAACGGCGCACCGTATCGTGAAACGACCTGTGCCTAACTCGTTGTAAATCCTTGTTTAAGTGCCATTTCACATCCCGCATTTGCGTTATTGCTGCGCGCAAACCGCTTGGCTATCGTCGGTATCAGCATCATCAACCACTAACACAAGGACGAACATGCACAAGCAAGAGCAGGAAATCGCCGCGCTGCAGAAGGACTGGGCCGAGAACCCGCGTTGGAAGGGCGTGAAGCGCGGTTACACCGCGCAGGACGTCGCACGCCTGCGCGGCAGCGTGAAGATCGAGCACACGCTGGCTCGCCTGGGCGCGGAGAAGCTCTGGAAGATGTGCAAGGAGCGTCCGTTCGTGAACTCGCTCGGCGCGCTCACCGGCAACCAGGCGATGCAGCAGGTGAAGGCCGGCGTGCCCGCGATCTACCTCTCGGGCTGGCAGGTGGCCGCGGACGCCAACGATTCGCTGTCGATGTACCCCGACCAGTCGCTGTACGCGGTGTCCTCGGTGCCCACCGTAGTAAAGCGCATCAACAACGCGCTGATGCGCGCCGACCAGATCCAGACCATGGAAGCCGCGGACGGGAAACACGCCGGCGACATCGACTGGTTCGCGCCGATCGTGGCCGATGCCGAGTCGGGCTTCGGCGGCGTGCTCAATGCCTTCGAGCTGATGAAGGCGATGATCGACGCGGGCGCCGCGGGCGTGCACTTCGAGGACCAGCTCGCTTCCGTGAAGAAATGCGGCCACATGGGCGGCAAGGTGCTGGTGCCCACCCAGGAGGCGGTGCAGAAGCTCATCGCCGCGCGCCTCGCCGCGGACGTGATGGGCGTGCCCACGGTGCTGCTTGCGCGCACCGACGCGGAAGCCGCCGACATCGTCACCTCGGACGTGGATGAGAACGACAAGCCGTTCATCACGGGCGAGCGCACCTCGGAAGGCTTCTACAAGACGCGCAAGGGCTTCGACCAGGCGCTGTCGCGCGGCCTCGCTTATGCCGAGTATGCCGACATGGTGTGGTGCGAGACCGGCACGCCGGACCTGGGCTTCGCGCGCAAGTTCGCCGAAGGCATCCAGAAGAAGTACCCGGGCAAGATGCTCGCCTACAACTGCTCGCCGTCCTTCAACTGGAAGCGCAACCTCGACGATGCCACCATCGCCAAGTTCCAGCGCGAGCTCGGCGCCATGGGCTACAAGTTCCAGTTCATCACGCTCGCCGGCTTCCACTCGCTCAACTACTCGATGTTCGAGCTTGCCTACGGCTATGCGAGGAACAACATGAGCGCGTTCGTCGAGCTGCAGCAGAAGGAGTTCGCCGCCGCGGAGAAAGGCTTCACCGCGGTCAAGCATCAGCGCGAGGTGGGAACCGGCTACTTCGACCAGGTGACGCAGGTGGTCACCGCAGGCAAGGCCTCGACCACCGCGCTGCACGGCTCGACCGAGGACGAGCAGTTCTTCGGCGAAGACGCCCTGGCGCAGGCGAAGAAGAAGGCTGCCTGATGTGACGGCGCCGGCGAAGGTCGTCGCCATCCGCGAGGCCCGCGGTGAGCGGGCCACGGAGGTGGCACGCGCGATCCTCGCCGGCTTCGACAAGCACTACCGGGTGTTCCGCGAGGCCTCGGCGCGCGCGAAGACGCTGTTCGAGCGCGCCGACTGGCCCGCGCTGCGCGCGCTCGCGCGCGAGCGCATCCAGATGTACGACCAGCGCGTGCTGGAGGCGGTGGACGAGGTGCGCGCGCGCTTTCCCGAGACCGAGCGCGACGAATCGCTGTGGCGCTCGATCAAGCTCGCCTACATCCCGCTGCTGCACGAGCACCGGCAGCCCGAGTGCGCCGAGACCTTCTACAACTCGGTGGCCTGCGCGGTGCTGCACCGGCGCTACTACCGCAACGAGTTCATCTTCTGGCGCCCGGCGGTGGCCACCGAGCACCTGGAAGGCGACGAGCCCGCCTATCGCAGCTATTACCCGCTCAGGAAGACCCTGCGCCGCACGCTGAAGGCGATCGTGAACGGCTTCGGCCTCGCCAATCCCTGGGAGGACCTGCACCGCGACCTGAAGAGCGTGGTGCACGCCTTGCGCAAGCGCTTCCCGCGCCCGGCGCGCGCGCGCCCGAGCCTGCAGATCCAGGTGCTGGGGTCGCTGTTCTTCCGCAACAAGGCGGCCTACGCGGTAGGCAAGATCATCAACGGCAGCGAGGAGGTGCCCTTCGCGGTGCCGATCCTGCAGAACGAGCGCGGCGAGCTGTACCTCGACGCCCTGCTGCTCGACGCCGACCAGCTGATCATCCTGTTCTCGTTCGCGCGCGCCTACTTCTTCGTCGACATGGAGGTGCCCGCCGCCTACGTGTCGTTCCTGCGCCAGCTGATGCCGAAGAAGCCCCGCGCGGAGATGTACATGTGCGTGGGGCTCGCCAAGCAGGGCAAGACCATGTTCTACCGCGATCTGTTCTACCACCTGAAGCATTCCTCCGACAATTTCGTCGTCGCACCGGGCATCAAGGGCATGGTGATGCTGGTGTTCACGCTGCCCTCCTTCCCCTACGTCTTCAAGATCATCCGCGACCGCTTCGCGCCGCCCAAGGAGATGGACCGGCAGACGGTGAAGGACAAGTACCAGCTGGTGAAGTATCACGACCGCGTCGGGCGGCTGGCCGACACGCTCGAGTACTCGCTGGTGGCGCTGCCGCTCGAGCGGTTCGACGAGGCGCTGCTCGAAGAGCTGAAGGCGGAAGCCGCCTCCAACATCGAGTTCGAGGACGATAAGATCGTCATCAAGCACGTCTACATCGAGCGCCGCATGCAGCCGCTCAACCTGTTCCTTGCCGAGGCCACTGCCGACCACGACGCGGCGCGCGTGCGCCAGGCGCTGCACGAGTACGGCTTCGCCATCAAGGAGCTCGCCGGCGCCGGCATCTTCCCTGGCGACATGCTGCTGAAGAACTTCGGCGTCACGCGCCACAATCGCGTGGTGTTCTACGACTACGACGAGATCGCCTATATGATCGACTGCAACTTCCGGCGCATCCCGCCGCCGCGCTCGATCGAGGATGAGATGTCGGCCGAGCCCTACTACTCGGTGGGCCCCCACGACGTGTTTCCCGAGCAGTTCGCCAGGTTCCTGGTGAGCGACCCGCAGGCGCGCGAGGTGTTCCTCGAGCGCCACGCCGACCTCATGCAGCCGGAGTACTGGGCCGGCAAGCAGGCGAGCATCCGCGCCGGCGTCCAGGAAGACGTCTACCCTTACCCCGAAGAGATCCGCTTCAAGCGTTAGCGCGCGCTGGGCTTGCTTGGTGCCTGCGTTGCGTGGCAAACGTGCCGGCGCAGCGCCAATGATTCCTTCGTGCGTTGCGCATGGAGGAATAGGACTAAGATGGGCGCGAGTCCTTCTGCGCCATGCAACTGTGGCGATGCGTAAGGGTGGATGAACGCCATGAAACACACACGTATCGTGGTCACGCGCTACGGCGGGCCGGACGTGATGCGCGTGGTCGAGGAAGAGCGCCCCGAGCCGAAGGCCGGCGAAGTGCGGGTGAAAGTGCTGGCGGCCGGCGTCTCCTTGCCCGACATCATGGCGCGCGAAGGCATGCACCCCGAGACGCCGCGCGTGCCCTACACGCCGGGGTGGGATCTGGTCGGCGAGGTGGATCGCCTCGGCGACGGTGTCTCCGGAATCGAACCGAGCCAGATTGTCGCCGCAATGCCCATACACGGCGCGTACGCGGAGTTCGTCTGCCTGCCGCAGCGCGAGCTGGTCCCGGTGCCACCGGGGCTGGACCCCGCCGAGGCTGTAAGCCTCGTGCTGAACTACATCACGGCGTACCAGATGATCCATCGCAGCGCCAGGGCGAAGCCGGGCCAGCGCGTGCTGATCCACGGCGCGGCGGGCGGTGTCGGCTCGGCGCTCTTGCAGCTCGGCCGCCTCGCCGGGCTGGAGATGTACGGGACCTGCTCATCGCGAGGGGCACAAGCCGTTGCCGAGCTGGGCGGCGTCCCGATCGATTACCGCAACCAGGACTTCGTGCAGGAGATTCACCGCCTCACGGGCGATGGCGTAGACGCCGTCTTCGAGAGCATTGGCGGCACCCACATCTGGCGCTCGCGCGAGGCTCTTCGTGCTGGCGGAAGAGTCGTCGCTTATGGCCTCACCTCCTCGCTGCGCGGGGGCCGGCTCGCCTCGGGTCGTTCGGGCCGCCGCAATCGCTTCGGTGCCATCGCCATCTTCGGCTTGTACATCGCCGCCGGCTGGCTTCTCCCGGGCCGCAGGCGGGTGGTTCCCTACAGCATCCAGACGCTCAAGCGGCTGAAGCCGGAGCTGTTTCGCCGGGATCTCGCCACTCTCCTCGATCTCCTCCGGCAGAAGAAGATCCATCCGATCGTCGCGCAGCGCCTTCCTCTGGCGGAGGCCAGGCGCGCGCACCAGCTGCTCGGCGAGGGCGGC
This sequence comes from Burkholderiales bacterium, assembly GCA_036390555.1. Classification (GTDB taxonomy): domain Bacteria; phylum Pseudomonadota; class Gammaproteobacteria; order Burkholderiales; family SG8-39; genus JAABQT01. Next base: position 13,069 of record DASWBP010000294.1, read on the forward strand.
GTGACGGGCAAGCTCGTGCTCGTGTGTGACGGGGCGCCAGGCTAGGCGTCGACGACGACGCGCTTGAGGCGCGACTTGAGGCCGGAGGCGATGCGCACGCTGCGCTTGGGCACGCCGTAATGCTCGGCGAGGAACTCGACGAGCGCCTCGTTCGCCGCGCCGTCCACCGCCCTTTCTCGCAGCTTTACCTTGAGGCGCTCGCCGTGCTTGCCATCGAAGCCGGTGCGCGAGGCGCCGGGCTGCACGTAGAGGTCGAGGATCAGGCGAGCAGGCTCCCCGCCGCGGCGCGCAGGTTCGCGAGCAGGATCAACGCGATCTGCAGCAGCACCAGCAGCACCAGCGGCGAGAGGTCGAACTGGCCAAGCAGCGGGATCACTCGTCGCAGCGGCCGCAGGAAAGGCCGCGTCATGGCATCGAAGATGGGCTGCACGGGCGAATAGGGGTTCACCCAGGACAGCACCGCCTGCACGATCACCGCGAAGACGAGGATGTAGAGGCTATAGCGCACCAGATCGAACGCTGCGCCCACCAGCAGCACCGCGAGCGTGTGCCCCGGCTCGTTGCCGAGGCCCCCGCCCGCGATGGCACCGAGCAGGTACAGCGCGATCGCCTGCAGCAGCCACGCGGCGAGCAGCGTCGCGAGGTCAAACCCCGCGAGCGGCGGGATCACGCGCCGCGCCGGGCGCACGATCCAGTTGGTGCCCGCGACCAAGAATTCGCCGATCGGGTTGCGGAACGGCACGCGCAACCACTGGAAGTGAAAGCGCGCGAGCAGCAGGAACACGAAGAAGCTCCCCACCACGTCGACGAGCAGCTGGCCGATCTGGACGAGCATCCGTCGAGACTCCTCAGTCCTTGCCCAGCTGCTCGCCCATCTCGGCGCCGCGACGGCTCGCTGCGGCGACGGCACGCCTGAACTTCCCGGCGAGATCCTCGGCCTCGAACACCGCGAGCGCCGCGGCGGTGGTGCCGCCGCGCGAGGTCACGCGCTCGCGCAGCACTGCAGGGGGCTCCTTGCTCTGCGCGGCGAGCTTCGCCGCACCGAGCACCGTCTCGAGCGCGAGCTGCTGCGACACCGGCGCCGGCAGGCCGAGCTCCACGCCCGCCGCCGCCAGCTGCTCGATGAACCAGAACACGTAGGCCGGGCCGCTCGCCGACACTGCGGTGACCGGGTCGAGAAGCGCCTCGTCCTTCACCCACACCGCCTTGCCCACTGCGGCGAGGATGCGCTCGGCGCGCCGCTTCTCGGCGGCGCTCACGCCGGGCGGTGCATACAGGCCCGCAATGCCCGCGCCGATGAGCGCTGGGGTGTTGGGCATGCAGCGCACCAGCTTGCCGTGCCCACCCAGCCAACGCGACAGGTCCGCAAGGCGGATGCCCGCGGCGACGCTGACCACGAGCTTGCCGGCGAGCTTGCCGGCGAGCGGCGCCAGCGCCGCACGCATGTCCTGCGGCTTCACCGCGAGCACCAGCGTGTCCGCTGCAAGCGTGCGCGCATCGGGCGCGGCGCTCGCGCGCACCCTGAACTTCGAGGCGAGGCGCCGCCGCGCTGGCGGCACGGTCTCGACCACTGCGATCGAGTCGGGCCTCGCGCCCTTGGCGATTAGCCCGCCGATGAGCGCGCTCGCCATGCTGCCACCGCCGATGAATGCAAGCTTCACGCAGTGTCCTTTGCCATGGCCGCGGGCGGATCGAGTGGCGCCGAAGATTCCCCTGCCCCTGTGGTTCTCTTGCCGAAGATCGCCGTGCCGATCCTCACCAGGGTCGAGCCCTCGGCGATCGCCGCCTCCATGTCGTCGCTCATGCCCATGGAGAGCGTGTCGAGGGCGAGGCCCTCGCGCCGAAGCGACTCGTAGAGGCGGCGCAGCTCGGCAAAGCGCGCGCGCTGCACGCCCGCATCCGGCGTGGGCTCGGGCACCGCCATCAGGCCCCTGAGCCGCAGGCGCGGCAGCTTCGCCACCACGCGCGCGAGCGCCGCGGCGTCCTGCGGCGCGACGCCGCTCTTGGAGGCCTCGCCCGAGACGTTCACCTGCACCAGCACCTCGAGGGGCGTCAGGCCATGCGGGCGCTGCTCCGAGAGGCGCCGCGCGACTTTCTCGCGGTCCACGGTGTGCACCCATTGGAAGCGCTCGGCGACGGTGCGCGTCTTGTTGCTCTGGAGCGGACCGACCAGGTGCCATTCCAGCGGCAGGTCGGCAAGGCTCGCCATCTTCGTCTCGGCCTCCTGCACATAGTTTTCGCCGAAGGCGCGCTGGCCCGCGGCGTGCGCCTCGCGGATCAGCGCGGCCGCGTGCGTCTTCGACACCGCGAGCAGACTTACGGCGGCCGGATCGCGACCGGCGGCACGCGCCGCAGAGGAAATTCTTCCTCTCACGGCTTGCAAGTTCGCGGCGATTGACCCCATACTCTGACGTCCGTTTTCCGCGGGGGATTGTAATGGATCTCACTGAATTGCTTGCGTTTGTCGTCAAAAACAAGGCCTCCGACCTGCACCTGTCGGCGGGCCTGCCGCCGATGGTGCGGGTGCACGGCGACGTCAAGCGCATCAACGTGCCGCCGCTGGAGCACAAGGACGTGCACGCGATGGTCTACGACATCATGAGCGACGGGCAGCGCAAGTTCTACGAAGAAAACCTGGAGTGCGACTTCTCCTTCGCGGTGCCCAACCTGGCGCGCTTCCGCGTCAACGCCTTCGTGCAGCAGCGCGGCGCGGCCGCCGTGATGCGCACCATCCCGACCAAGGTGCTGACGCTGGAGGAACTCAAGACACCCAAGATCTTCACCGAGATTTCCGAGTACCCGCGCGGCATCGTGCTGGTCACGGGCCCGACCGGCTCGGGCAAGTCCACCACGCTCGCGGCGATGATCAACCACATCAACGAGAACGAGGAAGGCCACATCCTCACCATCGAGGACCCGATCGAGTTCGTGCACGAGTCGAAGAAGTGCCTGATCAACCAGCGCGAGGTCGGCCCGCACACCCTGTCGTTCTCCAACGCCCTGCGCAGCGCGCTGCGCGAAGACCCGGACTCGATCCTGGTGGGCGAGATGCGCGACCTGGAGACCATCCGCCTCGCGCTCACCGGCGCGGAGACCGGACATCTGGTGTTCGGCACCCTGCACACCTCCTCGGCGGCCAAGACCATCGACCGCGTGGTGGACGTGTTCCCGGCGGCGGAGAAGGAAATGGTGCGCGCCATGCTGTCGGAGTCCCTGCGCGCGGTGATCTCGCAGACGCTGCTCAAGACCAAGGACGGCGCGGGCCGCGTCGCGGCGCACGAGATCATGCTCGGCACGCCGGCGATCAGGAACCTGATCCGCGAGAACAAGATCGCGCAGATGTACTCCGCGATCCAGACCGGCGCGCAGCTCGGCATGCAGACGCTCGACCAGAACCTGCAGGACCTGGTGCGCCGCAACGTCGTCTCGATGAGCGAAGCGCGCGGCAAGGCCGCCAACAAGGATAATTTCGCCGGTTGACGCCGGCGCAATTGCGGCGAAGGCTAACTTTGCGAAGCAGAGTTGAGCGGAGCGATGCGGCCGGAGCCACAACCTTGCGACCCGCCGCCCGCATAGGCAGGAGGAGCTGATATGGAACGCGAACAAGCAACGAAATTCATGTACGACCTGCTCCGCGCCCTGGTCGCCAAGAGGGGCTCGGACCTGTTCATCACCACCGGCTACCCGCCGGCGATGAAGATCGACAACAAGATGACGCCGGTGTCGCAGCAGGGCCTGTCCCCGCAGCACACCTCGCAGCTGGCGCGCTCGATCATGAACGACAAGCAGGCCGCCGAGTTCGAGGCGAAGAAGGAGTGCAACTTCGCCATCAACCCGGCGGGCATCGGCCGCTTCCGCGTCAACTGCTTCGTGCAGCAGGGCTACGTCGGCATGGTGCTGCGCGTGATCACCACCACCATCCCCAATTTCGAGGACCTGAAG
>DASWBP010000295.1:0-1745 GCA_036390555.1 Burkholderiales bacterium
TACGACGCGAGGTTCGAAGCGCTGGTGGCGGGCATCGTCGCGCGCTTCATCGAGCGGCTGGATGGCAGGCGCGAGCGCTGCTGGATCGCGGAGCGCGGCGGCAAGCGCCTCGGCGCCGTGTTCCTCGTGCGGAAGGCGCAGGGGGTCGCGCAGCTGCGATTGCTGATCGTGGATCCTGCAGTGCGCGGACTGGGCATCGGCAAGCGGCTGGTGCGCGCCTGCATCCGCTACGCGCGCGCGAAGGGCTATCGCAAGCTGGTGCTCTGGACGCAAAGCGAGCTCGCCGCCGCGCGCGGCATCTACGTGGCGGAGGGCTTCAGGCTCGTGCGCCGCGAGGCGCACGAGAGCTTCGGCAAGCCGCTCGAGGGCGAATACTGGGAACTTTCCCTGCGTCGTGTGCGCGCCGCGCATCGCAGGCAGCGGCGCCGGCTGCGGCGGTTGTCCCGTCGCTAGGGCTTCAACGCCGCCTCGAGCGCCGCGATTTCTTCCGGGATCGAAGGCGCGCGCGGGAAATCGCGCTTCGCCTCGCGGTACCAGTAGCGCGCGTTGGACACGTCGCCTTCCATCAGGTGCACGATGCCGTGCGCCCAGCAGGAAAGCGGCGAGTCCTCGTCCTGCTGAACGATCTTGTGCGCCGCTTCCCAGTCGCCCGACCTGAGCAGGGCCAGCGCGCGCGCCAGCTCGGCCTTCTTCATGGCGAGGCGGGCGGCGGCTGGCCGTCCGAGGGGCCCTTCAGCTCGACCATGTTGCCTTCGGGGTCGGTGACGTAGATGGAAGTGCCGTTGCCCTCGGCGCCGTAGCGGCGCCGGATCTCGCCCACGGCGACGCCGTGCCGGCGCAGGTGCGCGACGATGGCCTCCTGGTCGAAGGGTTCCACCCGCAGGCAGAGGTGGTCCAGGTTGCGGCCTTCCCTGCCGGGTGCCGCGCCGCCCGGCTTGCCGAGCGGCCCGTCCACGGTGACGAGGTCGATCATCGAGCTGCCGGCCCTGAGGTGCGACATGCCGAACTCCGGGCGCCAGGCGACATGCTGCGCGCCGAGCACGTCGCAGTAGAAGCGCCGCATGGCGTCGATGTCGCGCACGCGCAGCACGACGTGGTCGATTTCGCGGATCGAGATCATGGCCGCAGGCCTCGCTGGCTAATATAGCGCGATGGCAAGCTACGCCTACCTGCCGCTCGAGCGTGTGGTGTTCGCCCAGCCCGCGGCCGAGGCAGCGGCCGCCGAGGCCTCGCGTATCGGTGCACAGCGCGTGTTCATCGTCTCCTCGAAGACGCTGTCGCGCCAGACCCCGGTGGTGAGCGGCATCGCCGGCGCCCTTGGCGCGCGCTACGCCGGTCGGTTCGACGAGTGCATGGCGCACACGCCATGGCCGAGCGTGGTAGCCGCCGCGGATGCCGTGCGCGCGGCCAGGCCCGACCTGATCCTCACGGTGGGCGGCGGCACGCCGATCGACACCGTGAAGATCCTGCAGATTTGCCTCGCGCACGGCGTTGTCCAGCCGGAGCAGCTCGACGCACTGCACGCCTCGGTCGGGCCGGATGGCAGGCGGGTCGATCCGCAGATCAAGCCCTCCCCAGTGCGACAGGTCGCGGTGCCGACGACGCTCTCGGGCGCAGAGTTCTCCAACCTCGGCGGCGGCACGGACCCGCGCACGCGGATCAAGCATTCCTTTACGGGCGCCGACATCGGCGCGCGCTCGGTGATCCTCGATCCGGCGATCACGGTGCACACGCCGCACTGGTTG
>DASWBP010000296.1:0-1973 GCA_036390555.1 Burkholderiales bacterium
GACAACCGCATCTGGAAACAGCGTCTGGTCGGCATCGGCGTGGTTTCGCCGGAACGCGCGCTGCAGATGGGCTTCACGGGCCCGATGCTGCGCGGGTCCGGCATCGAGTGGGACCTGCGCCGCAAGCAGCCCTACGAGGTGTACGACCGGCTCGACTTCGCGATCCCCGTCGGCAGGAACGGCGACTGCTACGACCGCTACCTGGTCCGCGTCGAGGAGATGCGCCAGAGCAACCTGATCATCCGCCAGTGCATCGACTGGCTGCGCGCGAACCCGGGTCCGGTGATGACGGACAACCACAAGGTTGCGCCGCCTTCGCGCGTCGACATGAAGACCGGGATGGAAGACCTGATCCATCACTTCAAGCTCTTCACCGAAGGTTTCCACGTGCCGCCCGGCGAGGCCTACGCGGCCGTGGAGCATCCGAAGGGCGAATTCGGCATCTACCTGATCGCCGACGGCGCGAACAAGCCTTACCGGCTGAAGATCCGCGCGCCCGACTTCCCGCACTTGCAGTCGCTCGACGAGATGGCGCGCGGCCACATGATCGCCGACGCCGTGGCGATCATCGGCACGCAGGACATCGTGTTTGGCGAGATCGACCGATGAGCGCCGCACGGCCGTCCCGAAGGCGCTCAGTCCCCCTTGGGGGGACCGGCGCGCCGCGCCTCAGGGGGCAACGATGAGCGCAGTTCCCCGGGCCACTCTGCTGCTGACCCCCGAGTCGTATCGGAAGATCGACGGCGAGGTCGCGAAGTTCCCGCCCGCGCACAAGTCGTCGGCGGTCATGGCCGCGCTTGCGATCGCGCAGAAGCAGCTTGGGTGGCTTTCGAAGGAAGTGATCGAGGAAGTCGGCGACTACCTGGGCATGCCCGCCATCGCCGTCTACGAGGTCGCCAGCTTCTACGGCATGTACAACCTCGAGCCGACCGGCCGCTTCAAGATCACGCTCTGTACCAACTTGCCGTGCGCGCTGTCGGGCGCCAACCGCGCCGCTGCGCACCTGAAGGAGAAGCTCGGCATCGGTTTCGGCGAGACGACCGGGGACGGCTGCTTCTCGCTGAAGGAAGGCGAGTGCCTCGGCGCCTGCGGCGACGCGCCGGTGCTGCTGGTGAACAACGAGCGCATGGAGAGCTTCATGAGCAACGACAAGCTCGATGCGCTGCTCGGCGAGCTGAAGCAGGCGAAGCAGGACCGATGACCGCACAGACCTGTTTCCACGGGCGACACATCAAGCCGATGATCCTCGCGGGGCTCACCGGGGACAACTGGCGGCTGCGCGACTACGAGGAACGCGGCGGCTACTCGGCCCTGCGCAAGATCCTCGCCGAGAAGATCCCGGCCGACGCCGTGATCGCCGAAGTGAAGAAGTCGGCGCTGCGCGGCCGCGGTGGTGCGGGCTTCCCGACCGGGCTCAAGTGGAGCTTCATGCCGCGCCAGTTTCCCGGGCAGAAGTATCTCGTATGCAACTCGGACGAGGGCGAGCCGGGCACCTTCAAGGACCGCGACATCCTCCGCTACAACCCGCACATCGTGATCGAGGGCATGGCGATCGCGGCGTACGCGATGGGCATCAGCGTCGGCTACAACTACATCCACGGCGAGATCTGGGCCGAGTACGAGCGCTTCGAGGAAGCGCTGGAGGAAGCGCGCAAGGCGGGCTACCTCGGAGCCAGCATCATGGGGTCGGAGTTCTCGTTCCAGCTGCACGCTTCCCACGGTTACGGCGCTTACATTTGCGGCGAGGAGACGGCGCTGCTCGAGTCCCTCGAGGGCAAGAAGGGTCAGCCGCGGTTCAAGCCGCCGTTCCCGGCGAGCTACGGCCTGTACGGCAAGCCGACCACGATCAACAACACCGAGACGTTCGCCGCGGTGCCATTCATCATCAACGAGGGCGGCGAGGCGTTCCTGAACCTCGGCAAGCCGAACAACGGCGGCACCAAGATCTTCTCGGTCTCGGGCGACGTCGAGGC
>DASWBP010000297.1:0-12028 GCA_036390555.1 Burkholderiales bacterium
GCGCGGCCCTCGGAACGCGCCGCCTCCAGCGCGGCAACCTGCTGCGCGAGCGGCCGCATCGAGCCGCCGTAGTAGCCGGCGCAGGCGGCGAGGAGCGCGGCGCCGACCACGCCCGCAGCGCCGAGGCGCTCGGCGGCGCGCAGCAGCCGGCGCCGGAGCGCGCGCAGCGACGTCGCAAGGCGCGTGCGCGTCACGGCCGCTGCTCCCAGTAGGCGACGAGCGTGAACTGCACGGCGGCCTCGCCTGACCCGCGGCGCTCGGTATGCGATTCCAGCAGCGCGCGCACGATCGGGCGCTGTTCGCCCAGGCGCGCGACGTAGCGCAGCATGGCCTGCTTGTTGCGCGCCTCGCCGCTCAGGCGCAGCGCCGCGCGGCGCACGTCCGGTTCCACCGCGAGCAGCGCCACGGCGGGGTCCGCCACCGCCTCGACGGCGCTGAACAGCTCGATCCACGGCAGGCGCAACTCGGCCGCGATGCCTTGCGCGCGCTTGGCCGCCTCGTCGTGGCGGCGGGGGTCGACGTTGACCGCCGAGGCGCGCGCGGCGGCCGGCCGCGCGGCCCGGCGGGCCTGAGATTCGAGCTCGCCGAGCTGGCGCAGCAGGGATTGCTGCCAGAGCCCGAGTACCGCCGCCGCCAGCAGCGCGGTGGCGAGCAGTGCCCAGCCTGCGGCCGCGCGGCGTCCGTTGCCGAAGTGGTCGAGCTGCAGCGGGGCGGGGCGCCTCATGCGGCATTCCTCGAAGCGGTCGCGGCCTGCGCGGCGCTTGCATCGGGCCAGAGTGCGTCGAGCGCGCGCAGTTCCACCCCCGGGATCTCCGCAAGCGGCTCGCCAGGGTCCAGCAGCGGCAGCACGCAGGTGACCGCGCCGGCCGGGCCTTCCCCTTCGAGCGCGCGCTCGCGCTCGAGAAGCGCTCCCAGCGCCTGCGCAAGGGGCGCAGAAAGGCGCTGGCTGCGCACGCGCCGCCAGCCTGGCTCGAGCAGCGCGCTCACCGCCAGCCCGGGCTCGAGCACGAGGAGCCGGCAGCCGCCCGCCGGCAGCGAGGCGCGCGCGCGGTTGAACGCCGCCATGAGCGCGGGCTGCAGGGCGCGCGCGCGCAGGCCGTGCCGGCGGGCCAGCTCGCGCAGCGCGTCCACCAGCTCCTGCTCGATGGCGCTCGCGACGCCGCTGCCGCCGGCCACGCCGTCCGCGGCGCTCACGCGCACGCTCCAGCCCTCGGCGGCCGCGCCGTGGATGCGGATGAAGTTGTGGCGCGCGAAGCGCGCCTCGTCTTCCCTGGTTGCGAGCAACTCGCTCTGCGGCACCAGGCAGTAGCGCACGAAGTGGCTCGACAGCACGACCGTGGCGTCTGCGCCGCGCGCAGGGGCTGCCGCGAGCAGCGCCTCGAGCGCCTCGAGCGCGGGCTCCCAGCGCAGGGGGGCGCCCGGCACCTCGCGCCACTGGTCCTGCGCGAGCGCCGGACGCAGGCCGCGCGCGTAGCGGCGCAGCGCGACGCGCCCCGGCGTCAGCAGCAGGTGGATCTCGTCACGCCACCGCGGTGACACGGTTCACCTCCTCGAGGGTGGTCTCGCCGCGCTGCGCGAGCTCGAGCGCCGACTGGCGCAGGAAGCGCGTGCCGGCCTGGGCGGCGGCGGCGCGCAGGGTGCGCGCCGGGGCGCGCGATACGATCAGCTCGGCGATCTCGGGCGTCAGGCGCAGCAGCTCGCCGACCGCCTTGCGCCCCTTGTAGCCCGTGCCCCGGCACACGCCGCAGCCGCGGCCGGCGCGGAAGTCGAAGGCGCCGGCCTGCCGCGCCTCGAGGCCGGAGTCGGCGAGCAGCCCGTCGCCCGGCCGCACCGGCTCCGAGCACTCCGGGCAGTTCAGGCGCAGCAGGCGCTGCGCCAGCACGCCGTTGAGCGCCGACACGAGGTGGTACGGGTCCACCTGCATGTGCGTGAAGCGGCCGATGACGTCGAACGCGTTGTTGGCGTGCACCGTGGTGAGCACCAGGTGACCCGTGAGCGCCGCCTGCACGCCGATCTGCGCGGTTTCGGGATCGCGGATCTCGCCGACCATGATCTTGTCGGGGTCGTGGCGCAGCACCGAGCGCAGCCCGCGCGCGAAGGTGAGGCCCTTCTTCTCGTTGACCGGGATCTGCAGCACGCCCGCGAGCTGGTACTCGACCGGGTCCTCGATGGTGACGATCTTGTCGAGGCCGCTGTTGATCTCGGTGATCGCCGCATACAGCGTGGTGGTCTTGCCGCTGCCGGTCGGCCCGGTCACCAGCAGCATGCCGTAGGGCTCGCGCGACAGCCGCCGCAGGCCGCGCACCGTGGCCTCGTCGAAGCCGAGCTGGGCGAGCGTGAGGCCGGCCACGCGGTCGGCGAGCGCCTGCTTGTCCAGGATGCGCAGCACCGCGTCCTCGCCGAAGATGCTCGGCATGATCGAGACGCGCAGGTCCACCTCGCGTCCGCGCACCGAGACCTTCAGGCGCCCGTCCTGCGGCACGCGCGTCTCGGCGATATCGAGCTCGGACATCACCTTGACGCGCGAGATCACGCGCTGCGCCTGCTCCGCGCCGCCCAGCTGGCCGACCGCCGAGAGCACGCCGTCGATGCGGTACTTGATGTCCAGGCCGTTGGCGCGCGACTCGAGGTGGATGTCGCTCGCGCCGGCGCGCAGCGCGTCGTAGAGCGTGGAGTTGACCAGCCGTACGGTGGGCTCGGTGTCCTCGCTGATCGAGGCGAGCGACAAGTCCTCGAGCGCCGCGTTCGCGCCGCTCTCGGCGGCGGGCGCGAGCGCACCGTCGATCGCGCGCAGCGCATCCTCCTGCCGCGCCAAGTAGACCGCCAGGTCGTCGCGATGCGCGAGCGCCCAGGAGAAATCGGCGCGGATGCGCGCTTCCGCCCACTCGATGCGCTCGGCATCCAGCGGGTCCGCGCAGACCGCGAGCAGCGCGCCGGACTCCTCGCGCGCCGCGATCACGCCGCGGCGCGCGGCCTCGGCGAAGGGCAGCACCCCGTAGTCCGGCGTGAGCGCCGCCAGTTGCGCGTTGCCGAGCGTGCGGTAATGCAGCAGCTGGCCCAGCCGCGCCACGAACTCGCGCGGCGGCAGGCCGGCGCGCTCCTCCAGCAGCGCGAGCGCGCTCGCGCTGCCGCGCAGCGCGTCCTCGCGCGCCAGGCGCAGCGCCGCGGCGTCGAGGACGAAAGCGGCCGCCGGCGCGTTCACTGCAGGCTCCCCGCCAGCTCGAACACGGGCACGTACATCAGCACCACGATCAGGCCGATCACGGCGCCGATGGCCAGCATCAGCACGGGCTCGAACAGCCGCGTGAACCAGTCGACCGCGCGCGCCATCTCGTCCTCGTGGAAGGCGGCGATGCGGCCCATCAGCTCGCTCATGCGCCCGGAGCGCTCGCCCACGCGCAGCATGCGCAGCGCGACCGGCGTGGCGAGCCCGCTTTCGTGCAGGGCGGTCGACACGGGCTGGCCGGCGCCCAGCGCCTGCACTGCGCGCTCCAGGCGCGGGCGCAGCTGCGGCGGCAGCATCTCGCCGCACTGGCGCAGCGCCGCAACCACCGGCAGGCCGCTCTGCAGCAGCATGCCGAGCGTGCGGTACAGGCGCGCGAGCTGGTAGACGCGCAGGCGCTCGCCGAGCGCCGGCACCTTCCACGGCAAGTCCGCGAGGCGCGCGAGCACGGCCGGCCGCCCAAGTCCGTAGGCGGCTGCGGCTGCGAGCGCCACGCCGGCACCGAGCACCGCCGCCCAGTGGGCCTCGAAGAAGCGCCCCCAGGCGAGCAGCAGCTGCGAGAGGAACGGCAGGTCGCGCCCGGCGTCCTCGTAGAGCGCGGCGAAGCGCGGCACCACGTAGGCGAGCAGGAACAGGGTGACCAGCGCGCCGACGCCGAGCAGCAGCGCGGGGTAGATGAGCGCGCCGGTGATCCGCTTGCGCAGGGTGTCGATCTGCAGGCGGTAGGCGACGAAGCGCGCGAGCGCCTCGGGCAGGTCGCCGGTCTTTTCCGCCGCGCGCACGGTGGCGACGAACAGCGGCGGGAAGGCCTGCGCATGGGCGGCGAGCGCGCCGGACAGCGGAACGCCGGAGGACAGCACGCGCATCACCTCCTGCAGCACGCGGCGCACCGACGGGCGTTCCTCCTTGTCGGCGAGCGTCTGCAGCGACTCGAGCAGGCCGAGGCCGGCCGAAAGCAGCGCGCACAGCTCTTGCGAGAAGGCAAGCAGCGGAAAGTGCGTGCGCACCGGCCGCCAGCCCGCCCATCGATCGGCCGCGCGCACGCCGACCACGTGCAGGCCGCGGCCGGACGCCTGGCGCCGCGCGCCCTCGGCGTCCGCGGCTTCGAGCGTCAGCTGGACGGGATCGGCGTGCGGCGAGATGGCGGTGACGTGAAAGCGCATGCTCCGGGTCACCAGTTGCGGATGTCCTCGTTCTCGCCGCTGCCGCCCTGCTGGCCGTCCTTGCCAAAGGTCGCCAGCTCGTAGTCGCCGCGCGGGCCGGGCACCTTGTAGACATAGGGCCGCCCCCAGGGATCGAGCGGCACGCCCTTCTTCAGGTACGGCCCCGCCCATTTGGGCTCGTTGTCGGGCTTGTTCACGAGCGCGCCGAGGCCTGGCTCCTGCGGCGGGAAGCGGCCCGTATCGAGCCGGTACTGGTCGATGGCCTTTTCCAGGGCATCGATCTGCGCGCGCGCCACCTGGGTTTCCGACTTGCCAATCTGGCCGAAGTAGCGCGGCGCCACGTAACCCGCGAGCAGGCCGATGATCACCATCACGACGAGCAACTCGAGCAGCGTGAAGCCTGCGCTCGCCGCGCGCCGCGGAAAGATCCCCTCCTGTTGCATGTCGACCTCCAGGCTCGCGGACTTCGCCATGGCCCGCGAGACGGGCACACGCGGACCCCCGGGTTGACGCGCCTGAGGCGCGCGCACGCCCCGGCAACCCACCCGGGTATTCGAGTCTAGTGTATGGGCCCCCTGCCTCCCGTGCGGTCAAATGTCGCACTTTGACAATCGCTGCACTGCATAATCGGGGCGGAATGTCCGAAATTGTCATGGAGGGGGTCGCCAAGCGCTACGGCGCGGTTCGCGCCGTGGACGGCGTGAGCTTCCGGGCCGAGGAGGGGCGCTTCCTCGTGCTGCTCGGGCCTTCGGGCTGCGGGAAATCCACCGTGCTGCGCCTGATCGCAGGGCTGGAGGAGGTGAGCGAGGGCAGGATCCTGATCGGCGGGCGCGACGTCACCGGGCTCGAGCCGGACAAGCGGCGCGTCTCCATGGTGTTCCAGTCCTACGCCCTCTTTCCGCACCTCTCGGTCGCGGAGAACATCGTCTTCGGCCTGAAGGTGCGCCGCACGCCGGCGAGCGAGCGCGCCGAGCGCCTGGCGCGCGTCGCGGAGCTGGTCGGCCTCACCGAGCAGCTGGCGCGCAAGCCCTCGCAGCTCTCCGGCGGACAGCGCCAGCGCGTCGCGCTGGCGCGCGCGATCGTCGCGGAGAACCGCATCTGCCTTATGGACGAGCCGCTCTCCAACCTCGATGCGCAGCTGCGCCATGGCATGCGCGTGGAGATCCGCGCGCTGCAGCAGCGCCTCGCCATGACGGTGGTCTACGTCACCCACGACCAGGTCGAGGCGATGAGCATGGCCGACCGCGTCATCCTGATGCGCGAAGGGCGCATCGAGCAGGAGGGCACGCCGGAGGAGCTCTACGCGCACCCGGCCACGGTGTTCGCCGCGCGCTTCATCGGCACGCCGCCGATGAACCTCGTGGCGCTGGAGGACGGTGCGCGCGGCGCGGCGATCCGCGGCGCGCCCGGCGCCACGGTGCTGCCGGGTCCTGGCGCGGGGCGTGTGCTCGGCCTGCGCCCGGAGCACGTGACGCTCGTCGCGCAGGGCGGGGTGCCCGGCCGCGTGACGAGCGCCGAATACCACGGCGCCGACTCGGTGCTGACGGTCCAGGTCGGCGCGGAAACGCTGCTCGCGCGCGCGCCCGGCCGGGTCGGCCTCGCCGTGGGCGCCGAGGTGCGCCTGGGCTGGCCGGCCGAGGCGGTGCACGTTTTCGCCGCGGCGAGCGGAACACGGCTTGACCTGGGTCAAGCCGCGCCGCAACCTGCGTAATTAGGGTGCAGTGAACCGGATGCAGTGCCCGTACTTTTCCCAAGGAGGAACGCCATGAGAGCGCTATTCGCATTGCTGCTGGCCGGACTGCTCGCGGCCGCCGCCCCGGCGCGCGCGCAGGAGATCACCTTCTACTACCCGATTGCGGTGGGCGGCCCGCTCACCAAGGTGATCGACGGCTATGCGCGCGGCTTCGAGAAGGACAACCCGGGCGTGAAGATCAACCCGATCTACGCCGGCAACTACGACGACGCGCGCATCAAGGCGCTCGCGGCGCTGAAGGCCGGGCAGCCTGCGCAGATCTCGGTGCTGTACTCGATCGACCTTTACGAACTCATCGAGCAGGACGTGATCGTGCCCTGGGACGACGTCGCCACCACGGCCGAGGAGAAGGCGTGGCTCAAGGCCTTCTACCCGTCGCTGATGATGAACGGCACCTACAAGGGCAAGGTCTACGGCATCCCGTTCCAGCGCTCCACCATCGTCATGTACTGGAACAAGGACGCCTTCAAGGAAGCCGGACTCAACCCCGAGCAACCGCCCGCCAACTGGACCGAGATGGCGCAGATGGCCGCCAAGCTCGTGAAGAAGGACGCGGCCGGCAATGTCACGCGCTGGGGGGTGATGGTGCCTTCCACCGGCTACCCATACTGGATGTTCCAGGCCTTCGCGCGCGAGAACGGCCACGACCTGATGAACCCGGACGGCAACCGCACCAACTACGCGCATCCGGACGTGATCGCCGCCCTGCAGTACTGGCGCGACCTGGGCGCGAAGCACAAGGTGATGCCCGAGGGCACGGTGGAGTGGGGCACGCTCCGGCAGCAGTTCACCGAGGGCAAGACGGCGATGATGTGGCACACCACCGGCAACCTCACGGCGGTGAAGAACTCGGCGAACTTCCCCTTCGGCGTGGCGATGCTGCCCGCCTCCAAGCAGCGCGGCTCGCCCACCGGCGGCGGCAACTTCTACCTGTTCAAGAAGACCACGCCCGCGGAGCGCAAGGCCGCGCTCGCCTTCGTCAAGTGGCTGACCACGCCCGAGCGCGCCGCCGACTGGAGCATTGCCACCGGCTACGTCGCCGTGCGGCCCGAGGCCTACGAGACGCCGAAGCTCAAGGAGTACGCCGCAGGCTTCCCGCAGGCGGTGGTGGCGCGCGACCAGTTCAAGTACGCGACCGCCGAGCTGTCGACTTTCCAGACCGGGCGCGTGCGCAAGCTGCTCGATGACGCGATCCAGGCCGCGCTCACCGGGCAGAAGTCGCCGGCAGACGCGTTGCAGGCCGCGCAGGCGGAGGCCGAGCGGTTGCTCAAGCCCTATCGCTAGCGCGGGGGCTGCGGGGCGCTCCGGGCGCGGCGCGATGAAGCACGTCTACGGCTGGCTGCTGCTCACGCCAGCCGCGATCCTGCTCGTCGGCTTCACGCACTACCCGGCCGCGGCGACGCTCTGGGACAGCCTGTTCTCGACCGGGACGGTGGTGCGGCCGTCCCGGTTCATGGGCCTCGCCAATTACGCCGCGCTCGCCGACGACCCGATTTTCTGGCAGGTGCTGCGCAACAACTTCTGGTTCGCGCTCGGCACCATCCCCACCTCGATCGCGCTCGCCATGCTGATGGCGATCTGGGTGAACGACCGGCTGCCGGCGCGCGCGCTGGTGCGCATGGCGTACTTCACGCCCACCGTGCTGCCGATGATCGCGGTGGCGAACCTGTGGCTGTTCTTCTACACGCCGCAGATCGGGCTGCTCGACCAGCTTACCGCGATGTTCGACATTGCGAGCCACAACTGGCTCGGCAGTCCCGACACCGCGCTCGCCTGCACCATGGCGATGGTGATCTGGAAGGAGGCGGGATTCTTCATGATCTTCTACCTCGCCGCGCTGCAGTCGCTCGCCCCCGAGCTGGAGGAAGCGGCAAGGATCGAAGGCGCCTCGCGCTGGTACTTCTTCCGGCGCGTGACCTTTCCGCTGCTGATGCCCACCACGCTCTTCGTGCTGGTGAACGCCACCATCAACTCCTTCAAGCTGGTGGACCACCTCTTCATCCTCACCAAGGGCGGGCCGGACAACGCGTCCAGCCTGCTGCTCTATTACATCTACCAGGTGGCGTTCAGCTTCTTCGACACGGCCTACGCCTCGACGCTCACGGTGGTGCTGCTCGCGCTGCTCGCGGGCCTCGCGCTGCTGCAGTTCCAGCTGGTGGAAAGGCGGGTGCACTACCGGTGAGCGTGACGGGACGCCGCGCGCCAACGCTCGAAGTCGCCGCCGCGTGGCTGCTCGCGCTGTTGTGGCTCGCGCCGCTCCTGTACGCCTTCTGGGCGGCGTTCCACCCGGTCGAGTACGCCACGCGCTTCGATCCGCTCGCGCCGCTGACGCTCGGCAACTTCGCCAAGGCCTGGACCTACGCGCCTTTTTCGCGCCACTTCATGAACACGGTGATGCTGGTGACGATGATCCTTGCGGCGCAGCTCGTCCTGTGCACGCTCGCCGGCTACGCCTTCGCGCGCTTCGAGTTCAAGGGGCGCGACATCGCCTTCGGCCTGGTGCTGGTGCAGCTGCTGATCATGCCGGAGGTGCTGATCGTAGAGAACTACCGCATCATGAGCCGGCTGGGCCTGGTGGACACCATCCTCGGCATCGGCCTGCCGTACATGGCGAGCGCCTTCGGCATATTCCTGTTGCGCCAGACCTTCAAGACGGTGCCGCGCGAGCTGGAGGACGCCGCGCGCGTGGAGGGCTGCAACTTCATCGGCGTGCTGTGGCGCGTCTACGTGCCGCTCGCGCGGCCCACCTACCTTGCCTACGGCCTCGTGTCGGTCAGCTACCACTGGAACAACTTCCTGTGGCCGCTGGTGGTCACCAACACCGTCAATACGCGCCCGCTCACCGTGGGGCTCGCCATCTTCGGCGCGCCCGAGTCGGGCGTGGACTGGGGCGTGATCAGCGCGGGCACGCTGATGGCGGTGGCGCCGCTGCTCGTCGCGTTCCTGCTCTTCCAGCGCCAGTTCATGCAGTCCTTCATGCAGGCGGGCATCAAGTAGCGAGCGCGTGACCGCAATCCTGACCTGGAACATCCAGAACGGGCGCGGCTGCGATGGCGCGACCGACCTCGCGAGAATCGCGCGCGTGGCGAAGGCCATGGGTGAGTCGGACGTAGTGTGCTTCCAGGAAATTGCGCGCGGCGACCCGGCGTTCGGCGACGGCGCAGACCAGGTGGCACAACTGCAGTCGCAGTTCCCGGACCACGCAGCGGTCTTCGGTCCGACATTGATCCGCGGCGCGCGCCAGTACGGCAACCTGATCCTCTCGCGCCTGCCGCTGGTGCAGGTCTTCAACCACCTGCTGCCGCGTCCCGCTGAGGGCGGCATCAAGCACATGCAGCGCCAGGCGATCGAGGTCGTGGTCAAAGCGAAGGGGGGGCCGCTGCGCGTGATGACCACGCACCTCGAGTACTACTCGGCCGCGCACCGCGCCGCGCAGGTGGCGCGCCTGCGCGCGATCCAGGACGAGGTCGCGGGCAATGCGGCGAGCCCGGCAAAGGCCGCGCCGAGCCCCTACGACACGGTGCCACGGCCTGCATCGCTCGTGCTGTGCGGCGATTTCAACATCGCACCCGACGACGCCGAATATCACCAGCTCTTCGCGCCGCCGCTGGTGGACGCCTGGCGTCGCGCTCGGCCCGGCGAGCCCGACCCGCTTACCACGGGGCTCTTCGACCGCGTGCAGTGGCCCAAGGGCGGCCACTGCCGCGACTACTTTGCCGTCACGCCGGACGTCGCGCAGCGCATCGCGTCGGTGACGATGGACGCGGCGACCGACGCCTCCGACCACCAGCCGCTCAGGCTGCTGATCTCGGACTAGAAGATTCTTCGTTGACGCAAGTCAAGCGATGGAGCGCCGGCAGGCGTATTGATGCAGCATGGAAAATGCTGCAGTTCTTCCCGCGGACGAGAACGCGCAGATTGCGGCCCAGTTGCGCGAGGCCGCTGCGCTGCTGCACGCGCAGCAGGGCAATCCCTTTCGCGTCGCGGCCTACCGCAAGGCGGCCGACAGCGTGGCGCGCGCGCCGCGCGCGGTGCGCGAGCTCTTCGACGCGCATGGCCGCGCCGGGCTGCAGGCGCTGCCCGGGGTGGGGCCCGGCATCGCCTCGGCGATCGCCGAGATGCTGGTCACGGGCCGCTGGGCGCAGCTCGCGCGGCTGCGCGGCGACGCCGACCCGGAAGCGCTGTTCCGCGCGGTGCCCGGCATCGGCGAGGAGACCGCACACGCGATCCACGAGGCGCTGCACGTGGACACGCTCGAGGCGCTTGAGTCCGCGGCGCACGACGGGCGCCTGGAGGAGGTTCGCGGCGTAGGCGAGCGCCGCGCCGCGCAGATCCGCGCCTCGCTCGCCAGCATGCTCGGGCGGCGCGTGGCGCGCGCGCCGCGCGCGGCGGCGAGCGCGCCCACCATCGCAGCGCTGCTCGCCGTGGACCGCGAATACCGCGAAAAGGCGGCCGCCGGGCGCTTGCGCACCATCGCCCCGAAGCGCTTCAACCCGACCGGCGAAGCCTGGTTGCCGGTGCTGCACGCCGAGCGCGACGGCTGGCATTTCACCGCGCTCTTCTCGAACACCGCGCGCGCGCACGAGCTCGGCCGCACGCGCGACTGGGTGGTGATCTACTACTACGACGGCGAGCACGTCGAGGCGCAGTGCACGGTGGTTACCGAGTCGCGCGGCGCCCTCGCCGGCAAGCGCGTGGTGCGCGGCCGCGAGGAAGAGTGCCGCGCGCATTACGCCGACTGAATCCTCTGCAGGGGAGTTCCATCATGCGCATCTTTTCCAGCCTGCTCATCGCCACGCTGCTCTCCGTCCCCGCCGCGCGTGCGGATGACGAGCGCCCGTCGGCCCTCGTGGTCCGTACCATGGGCAGCGACACCTTCGTCGCGGGCGAAGCGCCGCGCGTCGCGCAGGCCGTGAAGGGCGACCTCGTCGCCACAGGCGGCGACCTGCGCATCGCCGCCCCGGTCGCCGGCGACATCATCGCCGCAGGCGGCGCGGTAAGCCTCGAGGCGCCGGCCGGCCAGGACCTGTACGCCGCGGGCTGCCGGATGAGTCTCGCGGGCGACATCGCGCGCAACGCGCGCGTCGCAGGCTGCAGCGTGAGCCTCGGGCCCCAGGCGCGCATCGGCGGCAACGCCAGCTTCGCGGCCGGCCGCGTGGAGGTGCTGGGCAGCGTCGGCGGCTACCTGCAGGCGGCGAGCGGCAACGTGCTGATCGACGGCGCCGTGGCGGGCGACGTGGACGTCGCAGCGGGCGCGCTCGAGCTGGGGCCGCGGGCACGCATCGGCGGCAAGCTCCGCTACCGCGGCAGCGAGCCGCTCAGGCAGGACCCGGCTGCGCAGGTGCAGGGCGGCATCGAGCGCCTGGAGATGCCGCCGCGCCGCGACAAGGAGCGCGGGCGCGCGGCCGGTCGCGTGGCGCTGGGCGTGTGGACGCTCGGCCTGATGCTGCTCGCGGCGGTGCTGGTGGTGGCATTCCCGGGCATCAGCGCGCGCGTGACCGGGGAAGCACGCACGCGCTTCGGCTGGAGCCTGCTCGCGGGATTCCTCGCGCTCGTCGCCATCCCTGCCGCCGCGGTGGTGCTGTTCGCGACGGTGATCGGCATTCCGCTCGCGCTGCTGGCGCTGATCGATTACTTCGCCTTGCTGCTGGTGGGCTACGTCGCGGCCGGCGCCGCGCTCGGCGACGCCGTGCTCAAGCGCTGGGTCGCGGGCCGTGCCGCGCAGCGCGGCTGGCGTGCGCTGTTTGCCGCGCTCGGCGTGCTGGCGATCGGCCTCGTCGCCCTCGTGCCGTGGCTCGGTGCCCTGGTCGCCTTTCTTGCCCTGATTGCGGGCATGGGGGCCATGGTCCTGATGCTCAAGCCGCGCGCCGGCGCCGCCTGAGCAACCGG
>DASWBP010000298.1:0-2474 GCA_036390555.1 Burkholderiales bacterium
GTTCTCGTCCTTCGAGCGCTCGCCCGCGGCGAGACGCGCGCCCTCGAACAGCTGCCGTGCCGCATCGTCCAGCAGGCTCTGCGCGGACCGGTAATCGCCTGACGCATGGGCTTCCTGCGCGTGCCGCAGCACCTGGCGCGCCTTGTTGCGCAGCGCGAGCGCCTCGGCGTTGCCGCTCGTTTCGATCTGGCGCGCCGCCGAGGAGGTTTCGATCAGCGCGCCCACCGACTGCAGCCGGCGCTCGACCTGGGCTTGGTCGGGCGTGGAGACGGGCGGCTTGGCCCGTGGCTCCTGCTGCGCGGGCGCCGGTTGCGGGCCGGCGGCGAGCAGGGCAATGAACGCCGCGGCGGCGGCGAGTTGCGGCGGGTTACGGCGGTACTTCATGCAAGGCTCCTTGACAGGCTCCCGGTGCGGGTTCATTGCGCGGCCTGCAGCGTCAATCCCATGGCGGCGAGCGCGCGTTGCAGCGCTTCGCCCGCGAGGCGCAGCGAGGCAATCGCGTCCGCCCATTCGCCGCGCTCCGACTCCGCGTCGGCGCGCGCCTGCAGCTGCGCGGCGTTCTGCACGTACTCGTCGGCGGCGCGCGCCGCTGCCGGCGCGGGCCGCAGCGCACCGCGCGCGAGCGGCAGCAGCTGCCGCAGGCTCTGCACGCGCGCGGCCTCGTGGCGCACTTCGTCCTGCGGCGACTCGAAGCGCACGGTGTAGTCGAGCGTCGCCGATCCCACCAGGCGCGTCAGGCCGACGAGCAGCTCGCGCTCGGCCTGCAGCAGCGTGCGGTACGCCTCGTCCATCTGCTCTCTACCCGCGAGCGCTTCGGCCCGGCCGATCAGGACGGCGCTATTCGGAATCTCCGCCGGCACCACGCCCCCGGGCGCGCGCGCCGCCTGCCGGCGCGCCGCGGCGAGCAATCCCTGCGTGCTTTCCAGCAGCGCCGCGTAGCGGGCGCGCTGTTCCGCGGTGGCCTGCTCCCTGTCAGGCACCAGGCGCCGCGCCTTGCCGATCAGGGCCACGGCCTCGTCGATCGCCTCCTCGCCGGCCTGCAGCCGGCCCTCGGCGACGAGCGACCGGGCGCTCTCGAACCGCAGCCGCGCGTGCGCGAGATAGCCCTTGGCCTCGTCGCTCTCGCTCGCGGCAACGCGCCTGGCGAGCGTTGAGTCGCCGAGCACGCGCTGCACGAGCGCCGTCTTCTGGTCGATGACACGCAGGCGCGATGCGTCCTCGGCGTAGGCCTGCGGCAGCAGCGGCGCAAGAGCGAGCAGGCAGGCCAAGGGGCGGCCTTTCACCGGCGCGTGTCGGCTTGCGGCGCGGCGGCGCCGGACGCGATGCCGTCCTTCTTCTTCGAGTGACAAAGCCGGCACTCGGACACCGGAAACGCGACCCTGCCGTGACATGCGCCACAGCCCTGCCCGAGCAGGATCGCCGCCATGCTCATCTGGTTGGCGCCCTTCTGCGGCACGAAGATGCCGGGATGGCAGTTGGAGCAATCCAGCCACTCCGTGTGCTGCTTGTGCGGATACACGACATCGGGCATCGAGCCCTTCACCTCGCGCACGATGTTGAGGTCCATCACCACCGCGGCGGCGTCGGGCTTGTCGCGCTCCCAGCGCGGCGCGATCTTTCCATCGGCAAGCGCCCTCACCCAGTCGACGCGGTTGCCGGCATTGCTGCGCGGCAACGCGCTGAACGCGGCGAGCGGCGGCTGCAGCTGCTGCGTGCCATCGACCGCCGGATCGTGAATGCCGTCCTCCATCGGCGGCGGATTGCGCCGGGACGGCGGCCGCAGCAGGCGATTGAACGCGTTGGCCTGGGCGGCACCCGTGCCCGGTTCAGTCTTTGCCGCAACCGGGAGCGCAACAGCGGCTGTAGCGGTCGTCGTCGTGGCCGCGGCCGTTGCCGGAGCCGGCGCCGCGGACTCCGCCGCCGCAGGGGACGGCGCCTTGGACGCTACTGGTGCGGGAGCCGCGCTCGCGGCCTGCGCCGCGGCGCCTGCCGACGCTGCGGTCGCGGGCAGCTTGCCGGCAGGCGCCTGCGCCACCGCCTTCTGGGCAGACGGCTTGGCGGCGCTCGCCGCGCCCGCCATCATGTAGTCAGCCGCCGCGCGCACCGCGGCGTCGGGCAGATCGGGATTGCCGCCCTTGGGCGGCATGCCGCGCAGCGTGCCCTGCAGCGCGTTGCGATAGACCGCTGCCTTGCCCGCCTTGAGCCTCGGCGCCCAGTCGGCGGCGTTGCCCGGGCGCGGCGCTCCGGCGAGTCCCGCGGCGTGGCACACCGCGCATTTCTGCTCGTAGGTCTGCTTGCCCTCCTGCGCGTGAAGGGGTGGCAAGGCGAGCGCCGCGAGAGCGCCCGCGGCGAGCTGCATGACGAGGATGGTCCGCATCGCGCCCTCTACTTCTTCGCCGCGGGGCCGGGCTTGGCCTGGCCGGGAGCGACGAGTTTCTGGATGGTGCTCTCGTGCACCTGGGTCGGCAGCCCCG
>DASWBP010000299.1:0-15693 GCA_036390555.1 Burkholderiales bacterium
GGCTGTGCGGATGCGCTCCGCCCAGATGGGCGCGGCCTCCGCGGGGTAGCGGCTCGTGGTGTCGGCGAGCGTCAGGCTCGCGAACATTCCCGGGTACTTGAGCGCGAAGGTCTGGCCGATCATGCCGCCCATGGAAAGGCCGCAGTAGTGCGGGTTCCTGACGCCGAGAAGATCGATGAGCGCCTTCAGGTCGTCGGCGAGCATTTCGAGGGAATAGGCGCCCCTGGGCGCCTCCGAGCCGCCGTGGCCCCGCGTGTCGTAGGCGAGGATCCGGTAGCTGCCCTTCAGCGCCTCGATCTGCGGATCCCACATGCGCACGCTGCAGGCGAGCGAGTGGCTGAGCACCAGCCAGGGCGCGCCTTCCTTGCCGTGCAGCTCGTAGTTCGTCTCGATGCCGTTGGTCTTTGCTTTCATGTGCTCCCCACGATGAGTGGAATCAACAATTCGTCCGCGCTCGTGCCGCCGTGGTGCCCCACGTGCCGGTGGCGCGGCTCGCCCGGCGTCCAGTCCTTCACGGTGGCGCGGCCGTTCATCACCAGCGCCACGTCGCCGATGCGCTCGGCAAGGCGCGGGTGCGGCTCGCCCGCGCCGAACCAGCCTTCCGCGGCGAGCTCGGCGCTCGGGCAAACGCGCGCGCGGTTGCCCAGCCAGTCGCGGGCGCGCTGCACGAACTCGCGCTCGCGCCCTTCCTGCACGTGGCAGAAAGCGATGCGCGTCTCGCCGCACAGAGGATAGCGCAGCAGGCCCGCAAGGCCCGGCGCGCTTGCCAGCTCGAGCGCGTCCGGCCCCGTGCTGTCAATGAAGCCGTGAGCGGCAGTGGCAACGACGAGGGTGTCGGTGCCCTTGATGCGCGCGAGCAGCTCGCCGAAGGCCGCATCCACCTGCTTGAAATGCGCGCGCGTCTCGGCGCTCGCGTTGCCGTGGCGGTGGGAGAGTGCGTCGAACTCGGGCCAGTAGGCGTAGATGTACTTGGGTTCCGGGCCCGACTTCACGGCGGCGACCGTTTCATCCAGCAGGCCGTCGAGCTTGTCGTAGGCGCGGCGCTCGGCGCGACCGCAGTGGTGCAGGTTGTAGGTCGAGTCGACGATCGAGCGGTGGGAGACCACGATCGACCGGCGCGCGAGCCCATCGAACAGGGATCCGGCGCGATAGACGCGCTGCGGCGCCGCGCTCAGCGCGGCCTTCTCGCCGCGGCGCTGGAACGGCAGCGGCGCGCCCACGCAGCCCGCCTCGCCGAAGAGCGTCCACCAGCCGGTGAGCCCATGCTCGAGCGGCGTCCAGCCGGTATGCGTCGTGGTGATGGCACTCGCCGTCGTGGACGGGAACACCGAGGTGATCGCGCCGCGGCGCCTCGCGAGCAGCGCGCCGCCCGCACCCTCGCGCTGGAGGTAGTTGTCGCCGAGCCCGTCGATGAGGAGCAACAGGATGTTGCGGGCTTCGCGCAGGTCGCGCGCCGGCAACAGGGTGAGGCCCGGGTGACGCGGCGCGCCGCCGCAGGCCTCGACGATCGAGGCGATCAGGTTCGCAAGACCGCCGCCCGCGTAGTCCGGCCGCAGCATCGCCCGGATTCTAGCGGTTCAACGCTGGTGCCCAGCTCGCGGCCCAGCGGCGCGGACCTGGGGCGCCGCGCCGCTCAACAACTATTGCATGCGGATGGGGTTGGTGAGCAGCGCGTCGTAGGTGAAGAGGAACTCGTCCACTTCGTCCTCTTCGAGTTCCTCGGCGGCGAGACGCGCGACGTTGGCGCGCAGGTGCGCCGCCACGCGCCCCTCGAGGAATGCGCTGCGGCGGGTCTGCTTGTCCACGAGCTCCACGCCCGCCACGCCGGCGAACTCCGCCAGGCAGTAGTTGGGGCTGTCGTAGAGGATGTGGAATGCCGCGCCCATGTCCGTATTGAACGCCTGAAACGCCCGGGTGTTGACCCGGTCGCGTGATAAACTGCACGCCCGTTCTGTGAGGTTTCGTCCCATGCGGCAAGAAGTCCACGTCCACGCCGACATCCCCATCCTGGAAGGGGTTTCCCGCAAGCAGCTCGAGCAGGCCTTCGCGCCCTGGCTCGAGTATCTCGACGCCGACAGCCTCGCCGACGTGAAGAGCCTCGAGGCCGAGGAGCCGGGCATCCGCTTCGACGAGAAGGAGCTGCTGCTGCTGGTGTGCTGGACGGGCGAGATCGGGCGCAGCTTCCACGCGGCGCTGCAGGCGACGCTCGACAACCTCGGGCCCTACTGCTACGAGGCGGTCGAGGTGGACGTGACGCTCTACCACGAGAACGGCGAGCAGGAATCCAAGCTCCTTTTCGTAGGCCCCACCGCGCAGGCGATCCACGAGGCGCAGCGCCGTTGCATGGTGGAGGACGTTTCGGCACTGCTGGAGCGCCAGTTCGACAAGGAGCAGATCGCCGAGGTGACCGCGCTGGTGAACCAGCTTTTCGACCGCGCCTGGAAGCAGCGCGGCACGGGCGACGGCGAGAAGAAGAAGCCCGAGCGCGCCTTCGAGTACGTCACGCGCCCGGGGCGCAAGAACCTCCACTGAGCGGCGGGCCCGCGCCCCACGCAGGACACGCAGCAGCCCGACCCGGCTCAGGCAGGTAAGCAAGTGGCTGGCCCAAAGTATCCCGGCTTCGACACCCTCGCGCTGCACGCGGGGCAGTCGCCCGATCCCGCGACCGGCGCCCGCGCGGTGCCGGTCTACCAGACCACGTCCTACGTGTTCCGCGACAGCGAGCACGCGGCGTCGCTGTTCAACATGGAGCGCGCGGGGCACGTCTACTCGCGCATCTCCAACCCCACGGTGGCGGTGCTCGAGGAGCGCATGGCGGCGCTGGAAGGCGGCGTCGGCGCGATCGCCACGGCCTCCGGCCAGGCGGCGCTGCACCTCGCGGTGGCGACGCTGATGGATGCGGGCTCGCACATCGTCGCCTCCAACTCGCTGTACGGCGGCTCGCACAACCTGCTCGGCTACACGCTGAAGCGCTTCGGCATCGAGACGACCTTCGTCGCACCGGGCACGCCGGAGAACTTCGCAAGGGCGATCCGGCCGAACACGCGGCTGCTGTTCGCCGAGACGCTGGGCAACCCGGGGCTCGAAGTGCTCGACGTGCCGGGCGTGGCCAAGGTGGCGCACGACGCCGGGCTGCCGCTGCTGGTGGATGCGACCTTCACCACGCCGTACCTGATGAAGCCCTTCGAGCTCGGCGCGGACCTGCTATACCACTCGGCGACCAAGTTCCTCGGCGGCCACGGCGTGGCGATCGGCGGCGTGCTGGTGGACTCGGGCCGCTTCGACTGGGAGAAGAGCGGCAAATTCCCGCAGCTCACCGCGCCGTACGCGGGCTTTCACAACATGGACTTCGAGGAGGAGTCGGGCACGCGCGCGTTCCTGCTGCGTGCGCGGCGCGAGGGCCTGCGCGATTTCGGCGCCTGCATGGCGCCGATGACCGCGTTCCAGATCCTGCAGGGCATCGAGACGCTGCACTTGCGGATGCCGCGGCACGTGGAGAACACGCGCAAGGTGGTGCAGTTCCTCGCTGGCAACGCGGCAGTGTCTAAGGTCGTGTACCCGGAGCTGCCGGAGCATCCGAACCATGCGCTGGCGCAGAAGCTGCTGCCGCGCGGCTGCGGCGCGGTGTTCACCTTCGACATCAAGGGCGGCAGGGAGGCGGGCAAGCGCTTCATCGAGGCGCTGCGCGTCTTCTCGCACCTTGCCAACGTGGGCGACGCCAAGTCGCTGGTCATCCACCCGGCGAGCACCACGCACTACCGCATGACGGACGAGGACCTGGTGAAGGCGGGCATCGGGCCGGGCACGGTGCGCCTGTCCATCGGCCTGGAGGACGCCGAGGACCTCGTCGAGGACCTCGGCCGCGCGTTGGCGACGTCACAAAAGGCGGCGTCGCAGAAGTGAATTTCACGGTCGACGGCCGGCAGGCCTTCGCCTACACGGCGGCGCACGCCATCGACCCGGCCAAGGCCACGATCGTATTCGTGCACGGCGCGGGGCTCGATCATTCGGTCTTCGGGCTGCAAAGCCGCTACTTCGGCTATCACGGCAGGAATGTCCTGGCCGCCGACCTTCCGGCTCACGGCCGCTCCGAGGGTCCGCCGCTTGCGACCTTGCCCGAGATGGCGGACTGGGTGCTGCGCCTGCTCGACGCGGCGAAGCTGGAAAAGGCGGCCGTGGCCGGCCATTCCATGGGGTCGCTGGTCGCGCTGGAATGCGCCGCGCGGCACCCGGCGCGCATCAGCCACATCGCACTGATCGGCAGCGCCTATCCCATGAAGGTCGGCGAGGCGTTCCTGGACGCTGCCCGGCGCAACGACCACGCCGCCTACGACATGGAGACCATCTGGGGTCACTCGCCGCAATCCGCACTCGGCGCGAATCCCAATCCGGGCATGTGCATGTACGGCGAGTCGCTGGCGCGCCTCGAGCGCCTCGCGCCGGGCGTGCTCTACAACGACCTCAAGGCGTGCCACGAGTACGCGGGCGGCGAGGCAGCCGTGGCGAAGCTCCGGTGCCCCGTGCTTTTCGTGCTGGGGCAGCGCGACCAGATGACCCCCGCGAAGACGGGCGCCGCTTTCGCGAAGACCGTGCCTGGCGCGCGCGTCGTGATGCTGGAAGCATCAGGGCATTCGCTGATGACCGAAGCGCCCGACGCGACGCTTGACGCGCTGATAGACTTCCTCCGTTAATTTCCCCAACTGGCGCGGTACACGGCGGTCATGATCAGCGTGCCGAAGAGTGCGATGCCGCAGGCGATCACCGTGAAGATCGCGCCGAGCGGCCCGGCGAATGCCACCACCGCCGCGCCACCCGCCACCACCAGCACGAGGCGCACAGTTCCCGCGAGCACGGGCATGAGCATGCGGCCTGCGCCCTGCGAGGCGAAGTAGAGCGCCATGCCGGCGCCGAAGAGCGCATAGAACGGCGCGACGATGCGCAGGTAGAGCGACCCCGTGGCATGCACCGCCGGGTCGTCGCTGAAGATCCGGATCCAGGCTGACGGGAACACCGCGACGAAGATGCCGATCGCGAGCGAGATGCCGATGGCGAGGCCGGTGCCCGTCCAGGCAATGCGCTTGGCGCGCGCCGCCTGCCCCGCGCCGATGTGCGTGCCGACCAGCACCACCAGCGACTGGCCGATGGCGAAGACGAGCGGCACCTGCAGCAGTTCCAGGCGCACGCCCACGCCGTAGCCGGCGAGCGCCGCGGTGCCGAAGGTGCCGACGAAGCCGGTGAGGATCACCGCAGTGAGCACGGTCTGCAGCGCGGAGAGCGAGGAGAGCGCACCCCCGCGCAGGATCTCGCGGAAAGGGCGCGCCTCGCCGTCGAGGTCCGCGCGGCGCGGGCTCAGGCTGCTGCGCCACACGGCGACGCCCATGATCAGGCTGGCGACGAGAAACGCAGTGACGTAGGCAAGCGCTGCGCCCGCGATGCCCAGGCGCGGGAGGGATCCCCAGCCGAGCGTGAGCGCGCCCGAGAGCGGGATCTGCACCGTGGCCGCGGCGGCGAGGGCGAGCGCGGGCGTCAGGGTGTTGCCGCTGCCGCGCAGCACGCTCGCCAGCGTGTTGGCGAGCCAGACGAGCACGGCGCCGCCAAAGAGCACGTGCGAGTAGGCGAGCGCCTGCGCGAGCGCCGCGCCCTTGCCGCCGAGCAGCGCGTAGAGCACCTCGCCGAGCGCGAGCAGCAGCGCAGTGAAGGCGAGGCCCGCGCCTAGCGCGATGACGAGCGCATGCGCCACCAGCTGGCGCGCGGCATGCTCGTGCCCCGCGCCCAGCGCGCGCGCGAGCGCCGAGGACACGCCGCCGCCCATCGCGCCGGCGGAGGTCATCTGCAGCAGCATCACCAGCGGGAAGACGAGCGCGAGGCCGGCGAGCGCCTCGGTGCCCAGTCGCCCGACGAAGTGCGTATCGGCAATGGATACCGCGGTCTGGAACAGGGCGAGCACCACGCCTGGCGCAGCGAGGCGCCCGATGGTGGGAAGGATCGGCGCCTCCAGCAGCCGCTGGGCGCGTGCGGTGCTCATCGCCGCAGGGTAGCGGAGATTCCCCAGCCGAGCAGCACGCCCAGCGAATTGGCCGCCATGTCCGCAAGCTCGAAGCCGCGATAGCCCGTCGCGCCTTGCAAGAACTCCAACGCCACGCCCATGGCGATCCAGGCGGCGCCGTAGAGCAACCGGGTGCGCCGCTGCGGGTAGAGCCAGCAGAACCAGAACGCGAGCAGCGCGTAGGCGGCGAAGTGCCCGAGCTTGTCGCCGTGCGGCACGTCGATATCGGGCGGCGCAGGCATCAGTGACAGGATCACGATCGCGGCGGCGAGCAGCCAGCCGCCGGCGACGAGCAGCCGGCGCATCAGCGGGGTTCCCTCAGAACAGCTTCAGCTGTCCGGGCGGCGAGGGCGGCACGAAACGGCCGCAGTCGAGCTCGGGCATGCGGCGTCCGCCGCCATGGCCGTTGAGGCCCAAGCGCCTGCAGGCGATGGCGAAGCGCTTCGACATCAGCTCGGCGAAGTTGCCCATGCCGCGCATTCTCTCACCGAAGCGCGGGTCGTTGTCCTTGCCGCCGCGCATCTGGCGGATGACGCTCACCACGTGCTCGGCGCGCTCGGGGTAGTGCGCGGCGAGCCACTCCTTGAAGACGTCCTTCACCTCGTTGGGCAGGCGCAGGATGATGTACGCCGCCTCGCGCGCGCCGGCCCTGCCGGCTTCCTCGAGCACGTCTTCCATGGTCTTGTCGTTCAACGCGGGGATGAGCGGCGCCACCATCACGCCGCAGGGCACGCCGGCCGCGGAAAGCGCGCGCAGCACGTCGAGCCGGCGCCTGGGGCTCGCCGCGCGCGGTTCCATCCTGCGCGCCAGCACGTGGTCCAGCGTCGTGATGGACAGGTAGACCTTCACCAGGTTCTTGCGGGCCATCGGCGCGAGCAGGTCGAGGTCGCGCTCCACCAGCGCCGACTTGGTGACGATGGTGAGGGGGTGCTCGCATTCGGCGAGCAGCTCGATCAGCTGGCGCGTGATGCGGAACTTGCGCTCGGCCGGCTGGTAGCAGTCGGTGTTCGTGCCGAAGGCCATCGGCGACACCTTGTAGCCGGGCTTCGCCAGCTCCTCGCGCAGCAGTTCCGCCGCGTTGGTCTTGGCGAAGAGCTTCGTCTCGAAGTCGAGTCCCGGCGAGAGCTCGAGATAGGCATGACTCGGCCGTGCGTAGCAGTAAGTGCAGCCATGCTCGCAGCCGCGATAGGGATTGATGGATTGATCGAAGGGGATGTCGGGCGAGTCGTTACGCGCGATGATCGAGCGCGCGCGCTCGATCGTCACGGTGGTCTGCAGCGGCGCGAGCGGCTCGTCGTCGCGCCTCCAGCCGTCGTCGAATGCCTCGCGCGCCTCGGTCTCGAAGCGCCCCTGCATCTGCGAAAGCGCGCCGCGCTGGCGTTGCGTTTGCATCTAGAATGGGATTCCCCCTGATACTGTATACATGAACAGTACCCGCCGCAACGTCGCATTGCTCGCCGCCTGCCAGGCGCTGCTGATGAGCAACAACGCGACGCTGATCGCCATCAATGGCCTGGCGGGCCTCGCGCTCGCGCCCTTCAAGGCGCTTGCCACGCTGCCGGTGACCTGCTGGGTGGCGGGCGGGGCCATCGCCACCATGCCGGCATCGCTGCATATGAAGCGCGTGGGCCGCCAGCGCGGCATGACCGCCGGCATGATCTGGGGCATCGTCGGCGCGCTGATCTGCGCGGGCGCGGTATGGGCGCAGAGCTTCTGGCTGCTCTGCTTCGGCACGCTGGTCTTCGGCGTCTTCAATGCCTATGGCCAGTACTACCGCTTCGCCGCAGCCGACGTGGCGGGCCCGTCCTTCAGGAGCACGGCGATCTCGCTGGTGCTCGCCGGCGGCCTGGTGGGCGGCATCCTCGGCCCCACCACGAGCCGTGCGACGGTGGACCTGCTCGAGCCGCGCTTTACCGGGGCCTACCTCGCGCTGATCGCCTTCTCGGTGCTCAGCATCCTGCTGCTGCGCTTCGTGCGCATCCCGATGCCGAGCGCCAAGGTGCAGGCCGCGCAAGGCCGGCCGCTTCGCGAGATCGCCGCACAGCCCAAGTTCATCATCGCCGTGCTCTCGGGCGCGATCGGCTACGGCGTCATGAACTTCCTCATGACCTCCACGCCCATCGCCATGGGCGTGTGCGGTCACCCCTATTCGGATGCCACCTTCGTCATCTCCTCGCACGTGATCGGCATGTTCGCGCCCTCGTTCGTCACCGGCGGCCTCATCAGGCGCATGGGCGTGCTGCCGGTGATGTTCGTGGGGGCGTTGCTCAACTTCGTGGCGATCGGCGTCGCGCTCTCGGGCATCTCGGTCGCGCAGTTCTGGTGGTCGCTGGTGCTGCTCGGCGTCGGCTGGAACTTCCTCTATGTGGGCGGCACGGCGCTGCTCACCGAGACCTACCGCCCCGAGGAGATGGCCAAGGCGCAAGGGGCCAACGAGCAGGCGATCTTCGTCGTCATGGCGATCTCTTCGTTCACCTCGGGCCTCACGGTGACGCAGGCCGGCTGGGAGCGCGTGAACCTGTACGCCCTGCCGCTCGTCGTGCTCGTGGCGATCGCCATCGGCTGGTTCGCGCTCGTGCAGCGCAAGGCGAAGGCGGCGGCATGAGAGTCCCGGCGCGCGTCGGCCAGCGCCTCGCCGAGGTGGATACGCCGGCGCTGATCCTGGATCTGGACGCCTTCGAGCACAACCTCAAGACGCTTGCCGACCTCGTGCGCGGCCGCGTGCGCGTGCGCGCGCACGCGAAGACCAGCAAGTGCGCCGAGGTGGCCAAGCGCCAGATGGCGCTCGGCGCGGTCGGCGTGTGCTGCCAGAAGGTGTCGGAGGCCGAGGCGATGGTGGAGGGCGGCATTGCCGACGTGCTGGTGTCCAACGAAGTGGTCGGGGCGGCGAAGCTCGAGCGCCTGGCAAGCCTCGCGCGCCGCGCGAAGCTCGGGGTGTGCGTGGACGACGCAGGCAACGTGAAGGACCTGGACGCGGCCGCGCGCCGGGCCGGCGCGAAGCTTGACGTCTACGTCGAGCTCGAGGTCGGCATGGGACGCTGCGGCGTCGCGCCGGGCGAGCCCGCGCTCGCGCTCGCGCGTGCGGTGGCCGCCTCGCCCCACCTGCGCTTCGCGGGACTGCAGGCCTACAACGGCCGCGCGCAGCACGTGCGCTCGATGGCGGACCGGCGTGCGCTGATCGGAAAGGCGGCCGACGCCGTGCGCGGCACGCGCGCGCTGCTGGAGAAGAACGGCATCGCCTGCCCGATCGTCACCGGCGCGGGCAGCGGCACCTTCATGTTCGAGGTGGAGTCGGGCGCCTGGGACGAGATCCAGCCCGGCTCCTACGCGTTCATGGACGCGGATTACGCGAGGAACGACTGGGCGGCGCCGCTGCCGCGCTTCGAGCACGCGCTCTTCGTCCTTGCCACCGTGATGAGCCGCCCGCGCTGGGACCGCGCCATCGTGGACGCGGGCCTCAAGGCCTCGAGCGTGGATTCGGGAATGCCGGGCGTGTGGCAGCACCCGGGCCTGAAGTACCTGCAGGCCTCCGACGAGCACGGCTTCGTGGAGATCTCGGCGGGCGCGCCGGCGCCCGCGCTCGGCGACAAGCTGCTGCTGGTGCCCGGGCATTGCGACCCGACCATCAACCTCTACGACTGGTACGTGTGCGTGCGCGGCGGCGTCGTCGAGGACGTCTGGGCGATCGGCGCGCGGGGGGCGCTGCAGTGACGCACACCGCAGCGCGATCGGCGGCTTGAGCAGCGCGCGCGCCGGCTGGGTGGTGGTGCTCGGCGCATTCACCCTGATGTTCATGGGCTTCGGCGCGGCGTATTCGTTTGCCGCGTTCTTCACGGCGTTCCAGGCGGAGTTCGGCGCCTCGCGCGCGCACGTCTCGCTCGTCTTCTCGCTGAGCGCGCTTCTGTGGTTCTCCTTCGGCGTGCCCGGCGGCATGCTCGCCGACCGGTTCGGGCCGCGCGGCGTTTGCTTCGCAGGTGCGCTCATCCTCGCGGCGGGGCTTGGGCTCTCCGCGCTCGCGCCATCGCTCGTGCTGCTCTATGCGACCTTCAGCATCGGCGCCGGCATCGGCATCGGCCTCACCTACGTGCCCTCGGTCGCCGCCGTGCAGCACTGGTTCGTCAAGCACCGAGCGCTCGCCACCGGCATCGCCGTCTCGGGCATCGGCGCGGGGAACCTCCTCTTTCCGCCGCTCGCCGCCTGGCTGATCGAGCTCGCCGGCTGGCGCAATGCCTATCTCGCGCTTGCCGCGGCGACGCTTGTGCTCGCCGCGCCCGCGGCGCTCGCGCTGGGCGGTCGCGCTGCCGAGCGCGCCAGTGCGGCTGGCGGCACGCTGCCCGGCATGACGCTCGGCGAGGCGCTGCGGAGCCGCCCTTTCTGGGCGGGGTATGCCGTGGGCTTCGCGGTCTGCGTGGGCGTGTTCGTGCCGATGGTGCACCTCGTGCCCTACGCGCAGGACCTGGGCCTTGGGGCGGCGCGTGGCGTGACGCTGGTGAGCCTGCTGGGCCTGGGCAGCCTGATCGGGCGTTTCGCGATCGGCAGCATCGCCGACCGGCTCGGGCACGTGAATGCGCTGGTGGCGATCTGCGCGGGCATGGGCGCGCTGTTCCTGATCTGGTGGGTGTCGGCGAGCTTCCTGCTGCTCGCCGTTTTCGCCTTCACGTTCGGCGCCCTGTACGGCGGCTTTGTCGCGCTCATGCCCACCGTCTGCATGGACCTCTTCGGCCCGAAGAGCCTGTCGACGATCCTCGGCAGCGTGTACACGGCGGCGGGCCTGGGCACGCTGATCGGGCCGACCTTCGCCGGCGCGAGCTTCGACGCCTTCGGCAGCTACGACGCGCCGATCCTTGCCTGCGCGGCGCTGTGCTTCGTCGGCGCCGCCATCGCCGCGACCATGCGGCGCCACCTTTCGCATCGGGCATGAGGCACAGCGGGTCTAGCGTCGCCGGGGAGTGCGGGGGGGTCGGGAAGGCCCCGCGTGCTTCAACCGGAAGGGGCCCGGCCCCCCTGCTCCAATGAAGCGGCCTGCGCTCACGGTCAGCGAAGAGCGCGGCGTGCGCACGCTGCACGTCGGCGGCGAGGCGATCCAGAGCTCGATGCGTCTTTCCGCGCCGTTTGCGCTCGAGCTCGAGTACACGCGCTGCATGACGAGCTTCCTCCTCTTTCACCCGCGGCCGAGGCGCGCGCTCAAGATCGGGCTGGGCGGTGGGTCGGTGGTCAAGTTCTTCTGGCGGCAGATGCCCTGGCTCGCCACGCGCGTGGTGGAGCTGGACGAGCGCGTGCTGCGCGTCGCGCGCGAGCAGTTCTGCCTGCCGCCCGACGACGCGCGCCTCAGGGTCGAGATCGGCGACGGCGCCGAGGCGCTCGCCCCGGAGTGCTGCGACCTGCTGGTGGTGGACGCCTTCGCCGACGAGCATCCGCCGGCGGCGCTGGTGAGCCAGGCGTTCTTCGACGCGGCGTGGCTCGCGCTCGAGGAGCCCGGCGTGATGGTGATGAACTTCATGAACGACGACCCGAAGCTGGACGAGCGGCTGCAGAGGATCGAGGCCGCGTTCGGCGGGGCGACGCTCGCGCTGCACGCGCTCTACGATCCGAACGTCATCGTCTTCGCCATGAAAGGCGCGCCAGCCTCCGTGACCTGGGACGACCTGCAGCGGCGCGCGTCGGCGCTGGAGAAGCGCTACGGCATTCCCTACCTCCGCTACCTGCCGCGCTTGCGGCGCATGAACCGGGTGGATGGCGAGCGGCTCTACCTCTCGCCCGCGCCGGTGGACGCGGACAGCGCGGCGACGGCGTGATCGCGCCCGAATACCTGGCGCTGATCCCGATCGCCTTCGCGGGCTCGCTGGTCTTCGGGCTCACCGGCTTCGGCTCGGCGCTGGTGACCATCCCGCTGGCGACGCACTTCGTGCCGCTGCAGTTCGCGCTCGCGCTCTATGCGCTCGCCGACCTCGCCAGCGCGTTACGCGTGGGCCTCGAGAATCCGAGGCACGCGGTGCGCCGGGAATGGACGCGGCTCGTGCCGATGATCCTCGCGGGCACCGCGCTCGGCGTGACGCTGCTCGTCAACCTGCCGCGCGCAGCGGCCATGCTTGCGCTCGGCGCCTTCGTCGTGAGCTACGCGCTCTACAGCCTCTTTAGGCGCGAGTCGCGCCGCGTGATCGCCGCGGGCTGGGCGTGGATCGCGGGCCTCGCCGGCGGCATCACCAGCACGCTGTTCGGCGCGGGCGGGCCACCCTATGCGATCTATCTCTCGCAGCGCGGCCTGTCGAAGGAGCAGTTCCGCGCGACGATGGGCTTTGCCACCCTCACCAGCATCTCGCTGCGCGTGCTCGCGTTCCTGCTCACGGGGCTGCTGCTCGAGCCCAAGGTGTGGATGGTCGCGATTGGCGTGATTCCGGCCTCGCTCGCCGGCATCTGGGTGGCGCAACGCATGTTCCTGAGGATCTCGCGCGAGCAGCTGCTGCGCGCGGTGGCGCTGGTGCTGCTCGTCACGGGCGGCTCGCTGATTGTCAGGGCCACCGGTTCGCTCTAAGATCGCAGCCATGCGCATACCAGTACTGATTGCCGCAGTCGTCTTGCTTGCCGGCTGCGCCACGGGAAGGGACGAGTTGATCGTGCCGGTGGACGTCGCGGCTGCTGCGGGAGCGCCGGCGGGCGCATCGCCCGCGGCGATGAAGGTCGAGGTCACGGATGCGCGCAAAGTCATCCGCATGGAGCGCACTACCATGGGCGCCCTGTCGATGGGCAGGATCGTGCTCAAGCCGCCGGAGGCGGATCTCGTGCGTGCGGTGGTCGGCGCGCGCCTGCAGGCCGCGCTCGCGAAGGGCGCGGCGATGCCCGATGCGGTGGTGTGCGAAATCCGCACGTTTGACGTCGTGACGCCGGCGACGGCGCTCTATTGGGATGTGACGACGAACATCGAGCTGGTTTTGCGCGTGCGCGGCGCAGAGCGCGCCGTGGCGGGGACCGCGACCGAGCGCACGTATTCCTGGCCGTCGGAAGAGCTGATCGCGCGCGTCACGACGGGCGCCCTGCGCCAGACGGCTGCCGAACTCGACAAGGCCTTCCCGGGACTGCTTTCCGGCGGGCGCTAGCCCAGAGGCTCCCTAGCCGCCGTACATGTAGTCGCGCGACCAGGGCAGCGGGTTCTTGCGCGGGTCGCCGCTCTTGGTCGCCAGCACCTGCTGGATGGACACCCAGCCACGCTCGAAGGCGTGCGCGCAGCCCGCGAGGTAGGTACGCCAGATGCGCGTGCGCTTCTCGCCGGCGAAGGCGCGCGCCTTGTCGAGGTTCGCCTCCAGCCGCTCGCTCCAGCGGTGCAGCGTGCGCGCGTAGTGCAGGCGCCAGGTCTCCACGTCCATCACTTCGATGTTCGCCGCGCCCATCTCGCGGATGACGAGCGACAGGTGCGGCAGCTCGCCGTGCGGGAACACGTACTTCTCGATGAAGTCGCTCGCGCCCATGCCGACCGAGCGGCTGTCCGGGTCCACCGAGGTGATGCCATGGTTGAGCACGATGCCGCCGTCGGCCAGCAGGCGGTGGATGGCGCCGAAGTACACGGGCAGGTTCTTCAGGCCCACGTGCTCGAACATGCCGATCGAGGCGATCTTGTCGAAGGCGCCCGCGGGGCCCACGTCGCGATAGTCCTCGATGCGCACCTCGCAGCGGTCGGCGAGGCCCGCCGCCTTGATGCGTTCGTTGGCGAGCGCGTGCTGGTTCCTGGAGAGCGTGATGCCCAGGGCCTTTACGCCGTAGCGCTGCGCCGCGTGCATGACGAGCGCGCCCCAGCCGCAGCCGATGTCGAGGAACCGGTCGCCGGGCTTCAGGCGCAGCTTGCGGCAGATGTGGTCGAGCTTCTGCTCCTGTGCGAGCTCGATCGACTCTTCGCCCGTCCTGAAGTAGGCGCAGGAATAGACCATGCGCGCATCGAGCCAGAGGGCGTAGAAGTCATTGGAGACGTCGTAGTGGTAGCGGATTGCCTCCGCGTCCTTCTTCTTCGAATGCAGGTTCTTCAGCAGCGTCGGCACGCGGCCCTTCCTTGCATCGCCCCAGCCCCGGGCGAGGCCCTCGGCGGCGCGCATCGCGTCGCCGATCGGCCCCTCGACGTCGATGTGGCCTTCGACGTAGGCTTCGCCGAGTTTGGCGAGGTCCGCATTCACCAGAAAGCGCAGCGCGGAGGCCGCGGGCACGCGCAGCGTCACCGTGGGCCGCTCGCCCAGCGCGTAGCGCTTGCCGTTCCACAGCTCGATGGCGAGCGGCAGGTTCGTCCGCGCACGCAGATCGCCGACCATCTTCTCGATGCGCGACTCGAGGATCATCGTCAGGCCGATTTCTCGCGCATGGTAACGAATTCCTCCGCCGCCGTGGGGTGGATGCCGATAGTCGCATCAAATTGGGCCT
This sequence comes from Burkholderiales bacterium, assembly GCA_036390555.1. GTDB lineage: Bacteria > Pseudomonadota > Gammaproteobacteria > Burkholderiales > SG8-39 > JAABQT01. Next base: position 14,447 of record DASWBP010000299.1, read on the forward strand.
TGGTGGCGCCCAGCTTCACGGCGATGGCGACCCCCTGGATGATCTCGCCCGCGTCCGGCCCGATCATGTGCGCGCCGAGAACGCGCTGCGAGGCGCTGTCCACGACAAGCTTCATGAAGGTGCGCTCCTCGTGGGCGCCCAGCGTGTGCTTGAGCGCCCGGAAGGAGGCCTTGTAGACATCCACCTTGCCGAAGCGCTCCCGCGCCCGCTCCTCCGGCAGGCCCACGGTCGCGAGATTGGGGTCGGCGAACACGGCGGTGGGCACGTTCTCGTGGTCCACCGGCGTCGGCTCGTTGCGGAACAGCGTCCTGGCGAGCGCCATGCCTTCGGCGGTGGCCACCGGCGTCAGGTTGAGGCGATTGGTGACGTCGCCGATGGCGTGGATCGAATCCACGCTGCTCCTGCAATAGGCGTCCACCTGCACCGCGCCGTCCGCGGCGAGGTTCACGCCCGCGGCCTCGAGCCCGAGCCCGGCGGTGTTGGGCTTCCTGCCGGTGGCGAACAGGACGAGGTCCACCTCCTGCGTGGCGCCGTCTTCGTAGATCACGCGGATGCCGCGCTCGAGCCTCGCGGGATTGGCGTTCAGGCGGATGGCGACGCCCTTCTTTCCCATCTCCTCGGCGATGCACTCGCGCAGGTCCGCGTCGAAGCCGCGCAGCAGCCGCGCGCCGCGGTAGGCCAGCGTGGTCTCGACGCCCAGGCCGTTGAAGATCGAGGCGAACTCGAGCGCCACGTAGCCGCCACCCACCACCAGCGCGCGCCGCGGCAGCTTGTCGAGGAAGAAGGCCTCGTTCGAGGTGATGGCGAGCTCCTTGCCGGGGATCGCCGGCAGCTGAGGCCAGGAGCCGGTGGCGACGAGGATGTGGCGCGCGGTGTGGCGCTCGCCGTTGACCTCCACGGTGTGCGGATCGAGCACGCGCGCGCGCCCGCGCAGGATGCGCGCGCCCGCCCGGGTGAGCGCGCGCTCGTACACGCCGTTCAGGCGCGCGATCTCGCGATCCTTGTTGGCGAGCAGCGTCGCCCAGTCGAAGTGCGGCTCGCCGAGCGTCCAGCCGAAGCTCTTCGCGATCTCGAAGTCCTCGCGGAAGTGCGCGGCGTAAGCGAAGAGCTTCTTCGGGATGCAGCCGACGTTGACGCAGGTGCCGCCGAAGCGGCCGGACTCGGCCACCGCGACGCGCGCGCCGTAGCCCGCGGCGAAACGGCTCGCGCGCACGCCGCCCGAGCCGCCGCCGATGGTGAACAGGTCG
>DASWBP010000300.1:0-3669 GCA_036390555.1 Burkholderiales bacterium
CACGCACGCCTCTTCGCAGGGCGCCGGGCAGACGCGGCCCGTGAACTCGGGGAAGTTGTTGGTCGAGTGCAGCGTGTCGATGGCGAGCTTCCAGTCGCCGCGGTACACGAGGTCGTTCCAGTCCGGGATGATGTTGTTCACGGGGCAGCCGGACATGCAGAAGGGCGTGCCGCAATCCATGCAGCGTGCGCCCTGGGTCTTCGCTTCCTCGTCGGAGAGGTGCAGGACGAACTCGCGATAGTGCTTCTTGCGCGCCTCGGGCGCCTCCGCAGCCTCCGCCAGCCGCTGGTACTCGAGAAATCCCGTCACCTTGCCCATGCTCTGCCCTTCTCTCCTGCGAGTGTCTGGGGATCGCAAGGAGGCCTTGAGCCCCCTCGCAGCGGGCCTAGGCCGCCGCTTTCTTCTGCGCGGCCGCGAGCTCGCCGAGTGCGCGCCGGTACTCCTTCGGGAACACCTTGATGAAGCGCGCGCGGTAAGTCGTCCACTTGTCCAGAATCTGCTGCGCGCGCTGGCTGCCGGTGTGCTTGGCGTGTCTCTCGATCAGGCCGCGCAGGACCGCTTCGTCGGCCAGGCCGTGATGCCAGAGCTCGCGGGCAAGCTTGCCTTGCTGCTCCGATTCCGCCAATACCGGCTCGAGGTCCACCATCGCCGCATTGCAGCGTTTGGCGAAATCGCCCTCGAGGTCGAGCACGTAGGCGATGCCGCCCGACATGCCGGCCGCGAAGTTGCGCCCGGTCTGGCCGAGGACGACGACCGTGCCGCCTGTCATGTACTCGCAGCCGTGGTCGCCGACGCCTTCCACAACCGCCTGCGCGCCGGAGTTCCTCACGGCGAAGCGCTCGCCGGCGACGCCGCGGAAGTAGGCCTCGCCCGCGATCGCGCCATAGAGCACCACGTTGCCGGTGACGATGTTCTCGGTGGGCTCGCCGCGGAACTTGGGCGAGGGCTGCACCGAAATGCGCCCGCCGGATAGGCCTTTGCCGCAGTAGTCGTTGGTGTCGCCGATCAGGTCCAGCGTGACCCCGTGCGCGAGGAATGCGCCGAAGCTCTGGCCGGCGGAGCCGGCGAAGCGCACGTGGATCGTGTCCGCCGGGAGCCCCTCGTGGCCGTAGCGCTTGGCAATCTCGTGCGACAGCAGCGTGCCGACCGTGCGGTTGATGTTGCGGATCGGCATGTCGATCGCCACCTTCTCGCTGCGCTCGAGCGCCGGGCGCGCGAGCTCGATCAGGCGCTGGTCGAGCGCCTTGGCGAGGCCGTGGTCCTGCTTCTCGCTGTTGAAGCGCGCCACCTCGGCGGGCATGTCCGGCAGGCTGAAGACCCGCGAGAAGTCCAGGCCCTTCGCCTTCCAGTGCTCGATGCCCTTCTTCATGTCGAGCAGGTCCGCGCGCCCGATCAGCTCGTCGAACTTGCGGATGCCGAGGCTCGCCATCAGCTCGCGCGCTTCCTCGGCCACGTAGAACATGTAATTGACGACGTACTCCGGCTTGCCCGAGAACTTCTTGCGCAACACCGGGTCCTGCGTCGCGACGCCGACCGGGCAGGTGTTCAGGTGGCACTTGCGCATCATGATGCAGCCCTGCACCACCAGCGGCGCCGTGGCGAAGCCGAATTCGTCGGCGCCCAGCATCGCGCCGATCACCACGTCGCGCCCGGTCTTGATCTGCCCGTCGACCTGCACGGCGATCCTGCCGCGCAGGCGGTTGAGCACCAGCGTCTGCTGAGTCTCGGCCAGGCCCAGCTCCCAAGGCGTGCCCGCGTGCTTGATCGAGCTCCAGGGCGAGGCGCCGGTGCCGCCGTCGTAGCCAGAGATGGTGACGTGGTCGGCCTTCGCCTTCGAGACGCCCGCCGCCACCGTGCCGACGCCGACCTCGGAAACGAGCTTCACCGAGATCGAGGCCCCGGGGTTCGCGTTCTTCAGGTCGTGGATCAACTGCGCCAGGTCCTCGATCGAGTAGATGTCGTGGTGCGGCGGCGGGCTGATCAGCTCCACGCCCGGCGTCGAGTAGCGCAGCTCCGCGATGTACTCGGACACCTTGCGCCCGGGAAGCTGCCCGCCCTCGCCGGGCTTCGCGCCCTGCGCCATCTTGATCTGGATCTGCTCGGCGCTCGCCAGGTACTCCGCGGTGACGCCAAAGCGCCCCGAGGCGACCTGCTTGATCTTGGACTTGAGCACGTCGCCTTCGCGCAGCTCGAGATCCTTCTCGACGCGCCCTGCGCCCAGGCGCGAGCGCAGCGTCTCGCCCGCCTTGACCGGCGCGTAGCGCCGCCGGTCCTCGCCGCCCTCGCCCGTGTTCGACTTGCCGCCGATGCGGTTCATGGCGATGGCAAGCGAGGTATGCGCCTCGGTGGAGATCGAGCCGAGCGACATGGCGCCGGTGGAAAAACGCTTGACGATCTCGGCGGCGGGCTCCACTTCCTCGATCGGCACCGGCTTCACCTTGTCCAGCCGGAACTCGAACAGGCCGCGGAAGGTCATGTGCCGCCTGGACTGGTCGTTGATGATCTGCGCGTATTCCTTGTAGGTCGCGTAGGACTCCTTGCGCGTCGCGTGCTGCAGCTTGGCGATCGCGTCGGGCGTCCACATGTGTTCCTCGCCGCGCACGCGCCAGGCGTACTCGCCGCCGGCATCGAGCGAGGCCTTGAGCACCGGATCGCGCTCATCGAACGCCGCGCGGTGCACGCGCAGGGCTTCCTCGGCCACCTCGAACACGCCGATGCCGCCGACGTTCGACGTGGTGCCCCGGAAGTACTTGTCCACCAGTGAGCGCGACAGGCCCACCGCCTCGAAGATCTGCGCGCCGGTGTAGGACATGTACGTGGAAATGCCCATCTTGGAGGCAACCTTCTTCAGGCCCTTGCCGATCGCCTTGACGAAGTTCTTGATCGCCTTCTTGCCATCGACCTCCGCGCCGAGCTTGCCGCGCGCCGCGAGGTCGAGCAGCGTCTCGAGCGCGAGATAGGGATGCACGGCCTCCGCGCCGTAGCCGCCCAGCAGCGCGAAGTGATGCACCTCGCGCGCCGAGCCCGTCTCCACCACCAGGCCCGTCGAAGTGCGCAAGCCCTTGGCCACCAGGTGCTGGTGGATCGCCGAGAGCGCGAGCAGCGCCGGGATCGCCACGCGCTCGCGGTCCACCTTGCGGTCGGAGATGATGATGATCGAGGTGCCCGAGCGCACCGCGTCCTCGGCCTGCGCGGCGAGCGACGCAAGCCGCGCCTCGATCGCCTCCTTGCCCCAGGACACCGGATAGGTGATGTCGAGCTCGGTCGCCTGGAACTTGCCCTGCGTGTAGCGCTCGATATGGCGCACCTTCTCCATCTCGAAGAAGTCGAGCACCGGCTGGCTCACTTCCAGCCGCAGCGGCGGGTTGATCTCGTCGATGCCCAGCAGGTTCGGCTTGGGTCCGATGAACGACACGAGCGAGGTCACCAGCTCCTCGCGGATCGGGTCGATCGGCGGGTTGGTGACCTGCGCGAACAGCTGCTTGAAGTAGTGGTAGAGCGTCTTGTCCTTGCCCGAGAGCACGGCGGGCGGCGAGTCGTTGCCCATCGAGCCGATCGCCTCCTCGCCCGCCTGCGCCATCGGCGCCATCAGGAACTTGAGGTCCTCCTGGGTGTAGGCGAAGGCCTGCTGGCGGTCGAGCAGCGGCACCGCGGAGCGCTCGGGACGCT
>DASWBP010000301.1:0-21760 GCA_036390555.1 Burkholderiales bacterium
GCCGCCGATCTGCGCGAGCGTCATCAGCATGATGTAGAGCGCCGCGGCCTCCACCGAGTAGCCCAGGCCCTCCTTGAGGTGCGTGATGGCGTGCACGTTCACCGCGCTCACCACCAGCAGGGCGAAGCCGTGGCCGAGCGATAGCAGCCAGAAGGCGGGCGTGCGGATCGCCTCGCGCGCGGTGAAGTCGCGCGTCGCCGCCTTCGTCCTCTGCTCCTGCAGGCGGCTCGGCGTTGCCGGCGCCGGCTCGCCGTCCACGAATTCGCCATACAGGTGCGGCCGGCCGCGGATGACAAAAGAGAGCGGCAGGCCGACGAGCAGGATGAGCAGTCCGGAGCCGAAGGCGGTCGCGCGCCAGCCGTAGCTCGCCATGCACCAGGCCACCAGCGGCACGGCAATGCCGCCGAGCGCGAGGCCGAGGCCGAGCGTGGAGAGCGCCCGCGCGCGCTTGCGCTCGAACCAGTAGATGAGCGCGACGTTGAGCGGCATGAAGCCGCACATGCTCGAGCCGAGCGCGATGACGACGAACGCGCCATAGAAGCCGAGCAGCGTCTCGATGCCCGACATCAGCATGAAGCCCGCGCCGAGCACCGCGACGCCCGTGCGGATCACGCCCTGCGCGCCGAAGCGGTCGATGATCCAGCCCAGCAGCGGCCCGAGCACCGCGGCCTCCATCTGGTGCAGCGCGGCGGCGAAGGAGAGCTGGGTCTTCGACCAGCCGAAGGCGTCGCGCAGCACCGCGACGTAGGCGCCGAAGGACTGCAGCAGCAGGCTCGCCTGCAGGAACTGGATGCCGCCGCCGGCGGCCACCATCCTCCAGCCGTGAAAGCTGCGCGCCACCGCCCGCGCGCTACTTCTGCAGCAGGCGCCGCAGCGCGAGCAGCTCGCGGCGCCGCGCGGGGTCGGGCCGCGGATAGGCCATGTCGAGCTGCTTCAGCGTCTCGACGATGATGCGCGAGACGATGAGGCGCGCGTTCGCCTTGTCGTCGGCGGGCACCACGTACCAGGGCGCGCGCTTCGTGCTGGTGGCGGCGAGGCAGTCCTCGTAGGCGCGCATGTAGTCCTTCCAGAACTTGCGCTCCTCGACGTCCCTGCTGCTGAACTTCCAGTTCTTCTCGGGGTCGTCGATGCGCGCGACGAAGCGCTCGGCCTGCTCCCGCTTCGACACGTGCAGGAAGAACTTGACGATGCGCGTGCCGTTGCGGTGCAGGTGCGCCTCCATGTCGGCGATCGAGCGGTAGCGTTTCTCCCAGATGTCCGCGTCGTCCAGCAGCTCATGCGGCACCTTCTGCGCGCGCAGGATCTCCGGGTGCACGCGCACCACCAGCACTTCCTCGTAGTACGAGCGATTGAAGATGCCGATGCGGCCGCGCTCGGGCAGCGCGCGCTGCGTGCGCCACAGGAAGTCGTGGTCGAGCTCCTCCGCGCTGGGGTGCTTGAAGCTGTAGACCTGGCAGCCCTGCGGATTGACGCCGGACATGACGTGCTTGATGCAGCTGTCCTTGCCCGCCGCGTCCATTGCCTGGAACACGAGCAGCAGCGCGTAGCGGTCGTCCGCGTACAGCAGGTTCTGCAGCTCGGCCATCTGCTCGACCTGGCGCGCAAGGCGCGCTTCGTAGTCGGCCTTGGAGTCGTAGTAGGGCTTGACGCGCGTCGCCCAGTCCTTCAGGCGTACCCGCTCGCCGGGCCGCACGCGGAAGCGGTCGGCGACGTTCTTCATCCGCGCGATGGTACCGGGACCCGGGTTAGCCGGCGCCGACCTCGCGCAGGAATTTCGCACGCTCGCCCGGGTCGGTGAGCTGCGCGGAGAGCAATTGGTGGAACTGGCGCAGTCCCTTTGCTTCCGCCGCGGCCTTCTTCGCCAGCACCTTCGCGATCGGGCCCAGGTAGCTGGCGAGGACCCTCGCCGCCCGCTCCACCGCCTCGGGGGAGAGGGGCGCGTCGGGACCACGCGCCGTGAAGGTCGCCGAGGGGACCGTGCCCGGCTCGCCGGGCGCGCGCGCCTGCGCCTGCGGGCGCGTGGCAAGGAATGCCGCGCGCTCCTCGGCGTTGGCCAGGCTTTCCGCGACCAGGCGGTAGAGCTGCTGCACGTCGGTCGTTTGCTGCGCGGCGCGGCGCACCATGACCTTGCCGACCGGCCCGACCACGTGCGTCAGCGCTATCTCGATGCGCTTGAGCGCTTCGGCGTCCCAGCCGGGCGGCGGCACCGTCTTCGCGGCGGCCGTCCCGGGGCTGGAGCCGGGCGGCGGCGCGGCGCCCGGCTGCGAAGCGGATGGCGGCTGCGAGGGGCTGGCGGCCTGCGCCGCGGGTTGCGACGGCTGGGAAGGCTCGAGATGGGCAGTCGGGCGCGCCGGCTCGTTGAGGATGGTTTCCTCGGAAAGCGTGGGGCTCGCGGGCCCGGCGTGCGCCTCGAGCACGGCGTCGCGGAAGGCGCGCGCCTCCTGGAAGCGTTCCTCGGGCAGCTTGGCCAGCGCGGTCATCACGACCGCGTCGAAGTCGGCCCCGCAGCGCGCGCCCTCGACCTCCGAGGGCAGGGGCGGCCGCTCGTGGCAGATCTTGTAGGCGATGGTCTCGGGCGAGCCGGTGAACGGCCGCACGCCCGTCAGCAACTGGTACATGACGACGCCGGCCGAAAACAGGTCGGCGCGCCAGTCGACCGCCCTGCCGCTGTACTGCTCCGGCGACATGTAGCCGGGCGTGCCCATCACCGCGCCGACCTGGGTGAGGGTGGAGGACTCGATGCGCGCGATGCCGAAGTCGGCGATCTTCAGCTTGCCGTTCTTCATGATGATGACGTTGGCCGGCTTGATGTCGCGGTGCCAGACCCCTTGCTCGTGCGCGTGCTGCAGCGCCTCGAGCAGCTGCACCATCACGCTCACCGCATCGCGGCTCTCGAAGCGCGTGCCGCGCACGAAGTATTCGCGCAGGCTGTTGCCCTCCACGTACTCCATCGCGAGGAACGCCACGTCGCCCGCCTCGCCCCACTCGTAGACGCCGACGATGCCGGGATGCGAAAGCTTGCCCGCAGCCTGCGCCTCGTTGCGGAAGCGCGCGAGCAGCGTCGCCTCCTGATCGTCGTCGACCAGGTCCTTGCGGATCGTCTTCAGCGCGACGATGCGGCGGATGTGGGGGTCGAAACCCTTGTAGACGACCCCCATCGCGCCCTTGCCGATGATCTCCCTGATCTCATATTCGCCGAGCTTCGCGGGAACCGCGTTCGATGTGCGCTTCGCCATCCGGGTGCGCGGCGCCTCAGGTCTCGAGCATCTTCATGGCTTGCACCAGGCTCTTCTTCATGCGATTGAACGACTGCGTGAGCACGCCGATCTCGTCGCGGCTGCTCACCGGGTAGTCCGCCGCGTCCAGGTTCTCGCCCTGGCTCACCTGGTCGGCGAAGCGCGACAGCCGCGTCACGGGCCGGATCACCATGAACCATAGCATGAGGTTGAGCGCGACGAAGATGAGCGCGAACACCACGGTGAGCGACACCATGAAGGTCTTGAATGCGGCATTGGCGCGCGCGATCGGCACGTCGGTCGGCACCGATACGATCTGCGCGCCGATGATCTCGTTCACCTTCCAGCCGAAGCCGTTCGCCGGCCCGTACCGCTCGACGAAGGTCTTTGGCGCGGCGTCGACGGTCGAATGGCAATACAGGCAGCCCTGGTCCTTGATCTCGATCGGACGCGCGATGTAGAAGGAGCCGCCGCTCGGCGTATCGCGCTCGCCGACGACCTCGCGCGCATCCGACGTGTTGCGAAACCGGTTGATGATGTCCGCCTCCCAGTCGTTGGCGCGATTGCGCGGGTTGGTCGGGTTGAGCGCGGCCTCCTTGTAAGCGTACTCGGGAAACGCCTTGCTCAGGCCGTTGAACACTTCCCGCGCCGAGTAGGCGGGGATCGACTGCGGAAGGAAGGTGTACTTCATTTGCGTCTGCAGCAGCGGTCCCACCTGCGTCGCCGTGTAGGCGCGCGTGGCGAGCGCCGCCTCCATCACCAGCCACGCGTTAAGCACGATCTCGTCCCGCGCGTTCCTCTGCAGGAGCTGGTTCGAGACCGAGCCTGCGGCGGCGAGCCCGAGCAGGAATACCACGACGAACACGAGGTTGAACTTGACGATCAGTTTCATGGCGAGGCTCCTTGCCTGGCGTTTGCGTCAGCGCTTGTCGGCGGGCCGTGGCGCCGCAGCGCCACTCTTCGCCGCTTCGGCGTCCGGCTCCTTCGGCGGGTATTTCTCCGGAAACAGGATCGGGTCCCACTCGGGATGGAACTTGAGGTTCTCTACGAGCGCGGCGCGGAACGCCGGGTCCGCGGCGCGCGACTGGAAGCGCGGGAGCATGGGTCTGCGGATGGCGACCGGCGCCTTCAGCCAGGTCTCGACCTCAGCGTAGCTCGCGGCAGCCAGGCGCTTGGGCTGCACCTGGCGGTCCTTGAGTCGCGCCATACGCGAGGGTAGCGGATCGAGGAACGCCCTGGGCAGCGCGCCGACGAAAGACTGCGAGGGCCGGCCGGCGAGAACGCCCTTCTGGTCGGCCTTCACGGTGAAGAAATCTCCGCCCTTGAGCTGTTGGGGCGCCTGGCCGCTGCCCGCACCCGGGGCGGACAAACGTACTGCACCGCTTTCCACGAAGACCGAGGCTTCTTCGCCACGCAGCAGCAGCACGGCGCTGCCGTCGCCGCCATGCAGGGAAAAGAGCGGCGTCACTACGCGCAGGCCCGCGGCCGGCTTCATGCCGGACAGCTTGACGGCACCCTCGACGACGTAGAAGTCGGCGGGAGCACCCTTGGCGCGCGGCAGCGCCATCGCGTAGGCACGCGCGAGAGGCCCGAGCGCGATGGCCGCGCCGTCGCCGAACTCCATTTCGGCGAGGCTCTTGTCGGCCAGTTCCAGGATGTCTCCCGACTGCAGGCGTACCCCTTCGGCAAGGGCGTGCCGGTAGGCGCCCCGCGTCAGGGTGGCGGGCCCTTCGAGCAGCGTGAGGACTACCGGAGGTTCCGCAGCGGCAAGCGCAAGCGGACAGGCGAGGACCGCCAATGCCCAACGCGCGACACGCAGTGACCGCAAGCGGCTCCCCCCTCCCCGACCGGCGACGCCCCTTCGCTCCCGAACGCCCGCGGCCCCCCGCGACGTTTCGAGCCAAACGATACTAGGCGTCGCGACGAACGACTGTCAATCGCGCGGGCCGGGGCTCGCTTCGCCATGCTCGCGCCGGGGCGGTTCCCTTACACTGCGCCTCGGTCAGCCGCCGCCATGCCCGCCAGCCCCGCTACCTGCGCCGTCCTGTTCGTCGACATCAGCGGCAGCACGCGGCTCTACGAGACCCTTGGCGACGAGCGCGCGCTCGCGCGCGTCGGCGGCACGCTCGAGATCCTCGCGCGCGTGTGCGCCGATTGCGGCGGCAGGGTGATCAAGACTGCGGGCGACGGCGCCATGTGCAGCTTCGCAACCGCGGACGCCGCACTGCGTGCGGCCTGCCTGATGCAGGAGAAGACGGCGCCGGAGGCGGGGCCCGAGGCCAAGGGCTACGGGATCCACATCGGCTGCCATTTCGGGCCGGTGCTGGAGAGCGCGGGCGACCTGTTCGGCGATACGGTCAACCTGGCGGCGCGCGTCGCGGGCCTCGCCAAGGTCGGGCAGATCATCACTACCGCCGACACCGTGGAGCGCCTGGCGCCGGGCCAGGCGTCGCGCGCGCGACGCCTGGACAGCGTGCCGCTGAAGGGCAAGCGCAAGACGGTGGAGATCTTCGAGTTCCTCTGGCAGGACAGCGACGAGCTGACCGCGATGGGCACGCGGCTCGAGCTCCGGCGCGCCGCGCTGCTCGCGCTGGAGTACGAGAGCCGCGCCTGGCGCTTCGAGGGGCCCGGTGAGCTGACGCTCGGCCGCGACGGCACCTGCGACATCGTGGTCGGCGACCGCAAGGCGTCGCGGCTGCACGCGCGCATCGAGCGCCGGCGCGACAAGTTCGTCCTCGTCGACCTGAGCTCGAACGGCACGTGGGTGCAATTCGCAGGCGAGGCGGAGATGGTGGTGCTGCGGCGCGAGGAACTGATGCTGCGCGCGAGCGGCCTGATCGGCCTCGGCCACAGCCCGACCGACGGTCAGGCGGCGCCGGTGAAGTTTTCCTGCGAATAGGTACGGGGGGCTGCGCGCCCGCCGCCAGCGGCGCGTAGGCGCCGGCTACTTGGGCTTGGCGACCGGGCCGAAGTCGATCTGCACCGCGTCGAGGTTCACCGAGGCCCTGGCCTTTGCTTCGCGCGCGGCGATGGCGGTCGGGTTGAACTCGTAGTTGGCGGCCACGAAGGTCTCTGCGAGCTTGAAGGCAAGCTGCGCCACCGCCTTTGGCTGCGGCTTCTCTCCGCTCGCGCTGTAGATGCGCGTGCACATCCCTACGTAGAGCTTTTCCGCCAGCTGCTCGATCGGATCGTGCGCGGGCTCGGCGTGGGGCTTGGTGGGTGCGCTCATGGCGGTCCTCGGCGTGCTTGCGTGGCGCACCTATGCTACCGCGGCTGTGCGGCGCGCTGGGCGCGCGTTCGCATTCCGCCGGGCGCCCGCGGCGGAGCTACTTGAGGCGCGCGGTGAGCAGCCGCAGCCGCTCGGCGAGGTTGCCGAGCATGCGCTCGGCGAATTCGGGGCTGAGCTTGACGAGCGCGAGGAAGGCGGCGCGGCCGATAGGCTGCAGCTTGCAGTCGGTTTCCGCCTGGATGCTCGCCAGGCGCGTGGACTGGTCCACGAGCGCCGCCTCGCCGAACACGCCCCCCGGGCCGATGCGCTCGACCATGCTGCCTTCGATGGTCGCCGCGACGCGACCTTCGAGCACCGCGTACATGCGCACGCCCGTGGAGCCTTCCTTGACGATGTGCGCGCCGCGGTCGAAGTAGATCGGCGGGTCGTTGGCGAGGCCCTGCACGAGGTCGGCGAGCGCCCGCCGGTCAAAGACCTTGGCTTCCTTCCAGGCGCCGGTCACCGAGAGCTGGCCCTCCGCGTGCAACGCGGCGATGGTGCTGCGCAGCCGGGCGACCATGACGCTCATCAGCATGAGGGCGAAGGCCGGCTTCTTCACCAGCGCCGCGCGGAAGGCGCGGTCGTCGAGCGAGATCAGGCGGCAGTCGGTCTTCGCCACCGCGCCGGCGCTGCGCGGTGCGTGCGTGAGCGGCGCGAGCTCGCCGAACACCTCGCCCTTGCCCACGCTGGCGATGACCTTCTTCTTCTGCACGAGGCTCACTTCCCCCTCGTACACGTAGAACATCTTGTCGCGCTGCATCAGCAGCGCGTGCGCGCGCGCGTTCTCGCGGAAGATGGTCGCGCCGGCCGCATAACGCTCGGGCTTGCCGGCGGAGCGGAAGAAGGCGAGGGCGGCGGCGGCGTTGTACAGCGAGGTCACGGGCAGCGATTATGGCGGCGCGGCAAGCGGCGTGCCGCGCCACTATTTCACGGTCAGTCGGAGCGGTGGCGCTGGGCGAAGGCGGCTGCGTCGAGCGGTGCGCCGATCGCCGGCCCCTGCGCGATGTCGCAGCCGAGCGGGCCGAGGAGCGCCGCGGTGGCGGCGTCCTCGACGCCGGCCACCACCACCTCGAGCTTGAGCTGGTGCGCAAGCTCGACGAGCGAGCGCACCAGGGCGAGCTTCTGCGGCACCTCCGCGATGTTGCCCACCGCGGCGAGGTCGATCTTCAGCTCGTGGAACGGCAGCGTGGCGAGCCAGGAGAGCGAGTGGTAGCCGGCGCTCGCGTCGTCGAGGCACAGCCGCACCCCGGTGCTCCGGAGCTTCTGCAGCGTCTCCACCGACTCCAGGCTCCTCGCCAGCACCGCGGTCTCGGTGATCTCCAGCGCCAGGCGGCTCGGGCGCAGGTTCCAGGTCTTGAGCGCGCTCGCGACGAAGTCGGGCAGGTCGGACTGGCGCAGGCTCTTGGCCGAGAGCTTGACGGCGATGCGCAGGTCCAGCCCCGCCGCGTCGCGGAACTGCCGGCAGTTGCGCAGCGCGCCGTTCACCATCCACAGCGTCACCTCGTTCACCAGGCCCGCGGATTCGGCCACGGCGATCGCCTTCTCCACCGGGACGGCGCCCAGGCGCGCGTCGCGCCAGCGCAGCTGGCTCTCCGCGCCCACCAGCAGGTTCGAGCGCAGGTCGCGCTGCGGCTGGAAGACGATGTCGAGCGCGTCCTGCGCAATCGCCGCGCGCAGGCGGTTCTCGTAGAGCAGGAGCTCCGCCTCGTCGCGCTCCTGCTCGGCCGAGTAGAGCGCGAAGCGCTCCGGCCGGTCGCGCGCCGCAACGCTCGCGGCGCGCGCGCGCTGCAGCAGCGCCACCGCGTTGTCGGCATGCTCCGGGTACAGAGCGATGCCCACGGCGGGGCGCGCGAACACCTCGTGCACATCCACCCATAGCGGCGCATCCAGGGTGCGCAGGACCTTCTCCGCGGCGAGCAGGGCGACGCCGGCGCTTTGCAGCGTCGTCAGCACGCAGGCGAAGGCGTCACGCCCGGGGTCGCCGAGCAGGTCGTGGTCGCGCACCACTTCGCTCCTCAGGCGCGCCGCGAGCCGCTCGCGCACCGCGTCGCCGACCAGGTAGCCCCACACGTCGTCGATGCGGTCGATGACGCCGCAGTCCACGTACAGCAGCGCCAGCTGCTGCCCGTCGGCGAGGCGCGCGGCGATGAAGGCATCCAGCTTCGCGGTGAGCGCGGCCTGGCCGGAAGCGCCGTCGCCGCGCTCGGCGCCGTTGCGCGCGGCGGCGGCGAGCAGCGCCATCTGCGCCGTGCACAGGTGCTCGGCGGCGGCGAGCGCCGCCTCGCAGCGCACGGCGTCCTGCGCATGCACGCCGAGCGCGCCCGCGCGCAGCAGGTCCTGCAGCGGCAGGCAGTCGCGCCGCGCGCGCTCCTGCGTTTCCTCGGGGCTCAGGGTCTCGGCCCACGCGGCGAGCAGCCGGCGCAGCGAGTCGCGCGCGAGCGTGCCGGCGGCAAGCGCGTTCACCAGCGCGCGCTGCGTCTCGGACATGGCCTGCGGCAGGAGCGGCAGGAAGAAGGGCGAGGCGGCCGCGGCGAGCGTGCTCTCGCCGCGCGTCGCCTGCAGCGACTCGGGGGCGCGCTCGCGCAGCGCGGCGCCGAGCGCATTGAGCGCCGCGAGGGCCTCGTCGCCGAGGCCGAAGTCCTGCAGCAATCGCTCGATCGCGGCGGCGTCCGCCGCGCTCACAGAAACAGCTCTTTCGGGTCGATGCGCACCGTGCCCTGGTCGAGCGTGCGGCGGATGCGATAGGGCTCGCCGGGCGCCGCCATCGGCTCCTTCATCAGGTCGAGGATCTTGTGCGGGTGGATCGGATTGCCCTTGGCATCCTGCACCACCATCACGCGCGGTTGCAGGCGCTTGACCAGGTTCTGCGTGATCACCACGCCGATCTCGCCCGAGTTGAGCTCGACCACGCTGCCCACCGGGAAGGCGCCCACGCACTGGATGAACTGCTCGACCAGCGCGGCGTGGAACTGCGTGCCGCGGTTCTGGAACAGCACGCTGAGCGCATTGGAGGGCGGCATCTGCACGCCGTAGGGCGCAGGGGCGGTGAGCATGTCGAAGGTGTCCACGATGCCCGCCATGGCGCCGATCTGCGAGATGGCGCTGCCCTTCAGGCCGCGCGGATAGCCGGAACCGTCGTAGCGCTCGTGGTGCAGCGAGGCGAAGCCGGGCAGCTCGGCCGGCAGCCCCGCGGTGTTGCTCAGGATCTCGACGCCGTTCTCGACGTGCGTGCGGAACACCTGCTCCTCTTCGGCAGTGAGGTCGGCGCGCCGCGCCGGCATGCCGGCGGGGAGCTTCAGCATGCCCACGTCCTGCAGCAGGCCGATCAGGCCGAGGAGCTCCAGGCGCTCGCGCTCCAGCTGCAGGAAGCGGCCGAACACGGTCATGTACACCGAGACCTGCGTGGCGCGGTTGAGCGTCTCCTGCGCCTTCTCGCGCATGGTCACGAGCAGCATCATCGCGTCCGGGTTGCGCACCACCGAGTCCGTGATCTCGGTCACCGCCTGCTTGGCGCGGCCGCCGTCGATCGCGGTGTTGCTCACCACGGCGCGCGACATGCTCTGCACGATGTTGGAGGCCTGCGCATAGACGGTGCGCGCGCGCGGCAGCTCGTCCTCCACGGTGGCGAGCTCCTTGTACACGACCGTGCCGCGCACCACCTCCTTGGACTGGTCGGCGATCACCTGGCGCGTGGAGGGCGGCAGGGTGAGGAGCTTGGCCGCGACCGATTCCTGGCGCTTCTCGGGGTCTACGTAGACCTTCTTGCAGTACTTCTTGAGCGCCTCGAGCTGCTCGTCGGTCTTCAGCACGAAGCCCTGGAACACGAACGGCGTCTCGGTCCACGGGCGGTCGAGCCTGGCCACGTACATGCCAAACTCGAGCTGCTCGACGGGGACTTCCTTGTGCGCCATTGTCGTTGGGATTCCCGGACGCTGGGACTGGCCGATTGTCGTTCCGTGGCGCGCGCTCGGCAAGCGGCGCGATGCAGTAACATCGCGCTGCGGGAGGACAAACGTTGACGGCAGTCGCGGACCTGGGGCTGAGCCTGCAGGTCGGGAAGTACGACGTCCAGAAGTTGCTCGGCAAGGGCGCCACGGGCACGGTGTACCTCGCCCGCGACACGTTTTCCGGCAACGAGGTGGCGCTGAAGACGATCGAGCCGGAAGTGTTCCGCGACCCCGAGTTCGGCACCGCCTTCCGCGGCCAGTTCCTCAACGAGGCCTCGCTCGCGGGAAAGCTCAAGCACCCGTACATCGCCTCGATCCTCGACGCCGTCGTCGGCGAGGATTCGGGCTACATCGCCATGGAGCTGGTCACCGGCGGCGACCTGACCCCCTATACCAGGCCGGACAACCTGCTGCCGGTGGCCGACGTGCTGCAGATCGGCTTCAAGGTGTGCGGCGCACTCGACTACGCCTTCAAGGAAGGCGTCGTGCACCGCGACATCAAGCCGGCGAACCTGATGCTGTCCAAGGGCAGCGACGTGAAGATCACCGACTTCGGCGCCGCCTACCTGCGCAAGAGCCACGCGGTGCAGACGGCGCTGATGGGCTCGCCCTACTACATGTCCCCGGAGCAGATCGCCGGGGCGGAGCTCACCTTCCACAGCGACATGTACTCGCTCGGCGCGGTGCTCTACGAGCTGCTCACCGGGCAGCGGCCGCTGCGCGCCGAGAACCTGCAGGCGCTGCTCAGGAAGATCACCGAGCTCGAGCCGCTGCCGCCGAGCGAGGTGCGCGCCGGGCTGCCCCACGAGCTCGACGTGGTGATCCTGCGCGCCCTGAAGAAGCGGCCCGAGGCGCGCTACCCGACCTGGGCCGAGTTCGCGCAGGCGCTGGCGAAGATCGTCGGCCGGGTGCTGCCGCCGAACGCGATCCCCGACACCGACAAGTACATGACGCTCAAGCGCGTGGAGATGCTCTCGGACCTGGCGGATGCCGAGATCTGGGAGCTGGTGAACGCCGGCAAGTGGTCGCGCGTGGAGAAAGGCCGCGTCATCCTGCGCGAGAACGACAAGGGGCGCAGCTTCTTCTTCCTCGCCGAAGGCGAGGTGAAGGTCACCAAGGGCGGGCGGCTGCTCAACGTCATCAACCACAGCGAATGCTTCGGCGAAATGGCCTACATCTGGGGCGGCGAGCTGCCGCGCCACGCGACGGTGGAGTCCATGACGCCGCTGCTGCTGTGCGAGTTCGTGCCGGAAAAGCTCAATGCGATGAGCGGCGGCGCGCAGCTGCAGCTCACGCGGGCGCTGGTGCGCAACCTCGCCGACCGGCTGGTGCTCGCCAACACGCGCATCATCACCAAGTAGACTCCAGGGAGCACGCACCGCTGTGCCACGCATCGCCGCCTCGACCGCCTTTTCGCACCTTCGCATCCTCGACCTGACGCGCGTGCGTGCGGGCCCGACCTGCGTGCGCCAGTTCGCCGACTTCGGCGCCGACGTGATCAAGATCGAGTCGCCCCCCGGGGTGGACCCGAACGAGGGCATGGGCGGGCCGCGCGACGGCTCGGACTTCCAGAACCTGCACCGCAACAAGCGCTCGATGACCCTCAACCTCAAGCTCGCCGAGGGGCGCGAGGTGTTCGCGCGGCTGGCGAAGACCGCCGACGTGGTGGCCGAGAACTACCGCCCCGACGTGAAGTTCCGGCTCGGCGTGGACTACGAGGCGCTCTCGAAGATCAACCCGCGCATCATCCTCGCCAGCATCTCCGGCTTCGGCCAGGACGGGCCCTACGTGGACCGGCCGGGATTCGACCAGATCGCGCAGGGCATGAGCGGCCTGATGTCGGTGACGGGCCTGCCCGGCCAGGGGCCGGTGCGCACCGGCGCGGCGATTGCCGACGTGACCGGGGGGCTGTTCGCCGCGCTCGGCGTCATGACGGCGCTCATCGAGCGCGAGCGCTCGGGGCGCGGGCAATGGGTGCAGAGCTCGCTCCTGCATGCGGGGATTGCGCTCGCCGACTTCCAGGCGGCGAGGTACCTGAAGGAAGGCGAGGTGCCGGCGCAGGTGGGCAATGACCATCCCACCAGCATGCCGACCTCCGCCTATCGCACCGCCGACGGCCACATCAACGTCGCCGCCTCGGGCGACGGCATGTGGCAGCGCCTGTGCAAGGCGATCGGCCGCGAGGACCTGCTCGCGCGCGCCGAGTTCAAGGACGGCGCCGGGCGCGCGAAGAACCGCGCCGCGCTCAATGCCGAGCTGAACTCGGCGCTCGCCAAGAGGAAGAGCGCCGAGTGGATCGAGGCCTTGAACGCCGCAGGCGTGCCCTGCGGGCCGATCTACACGATGGACCAGGTGTTCGCCGACCCCCAGGTCCAGCACATCCGCGCGGCGGCCGAGGTGCGCCACCCGCGGCTGGGCAGCTACCGCGTCGTCAACCAGGCGGCGCGCCTCTCGCGCACGCCGGCGACCATGGCGAGCGCCTCGCCGGAGCTCGGCGAGCATACCGACGAAGTGCTCACGGAGCTGGGTTACAGCGCCGGGGAGATCGCGGGCCTGAGGCAGAGAAAGGCGGTGTGACCATGATCAGACTCGTGGCGGGGCTGCTGGGCGCGCTCGCTGCGGCGGGCGCGGCGGCGCAGGGCGGTTTTCCGGCCCGGCCGATCACGATGGTGGTGGGCTTCGCGCCCGGGGGCGGCACCGACACGGCGGCACGCATCATCGCCAAGGCGGCGACCGAGGTGCTCGGACAATCCGTGGTGGTGGAGAACCGCGCGGGCGCGGGCGGCAACATCGCGCACGAGCAGGTCGCCAAGGCGGCGCCCGACGGCCACACGATCCTGCTGGGCTCGGTCGGGCCGCTCACCGTCGCGCCACACATGATCAAGAGCCTGCCCTACGACCCGCTGCGGGACCTCGCGCCGGTCACCATGGCGGTGACCTTCGCCAACGTGCTGGTGGTGCACGAGGGCGTGCCGGTGCGCACGCTCGCCGAGTACGTCAAGTTCGCCAACGAGGCCTCCGGCGGGCTCACTTACGGCTCCTCCGGCATCGGCGGCGCCGGACATCTCTCGGGGGAGCTGTTCCGCATGATGTCCATGGCGAAGATCGTCCATGTGCCCTACAAGGGCGGCGGCCCGGCGATGCAGGATCTGCTCGGCAAGCAGATCGCCTCGATCTTCGCCACGCCGATCTCGGCCGGCCCGCACATCAAGGCGGGGAAGATCCGCGCCATCGCGGTGACGAGCGCCAGGCGCACCGAGTTCATGCCGGAGGTGCCGACCATCGCCGAGTCGGGCTATCCGGGGTTCGAGGCGACCAACTGGTACGCCTACGTGCTGCCGGCAAAGACGCCGAACGAGATCGTGGAGCGCTGGAACCGGGAGCTGGTCAAGATCCTGAACGACCCGGCGGTCCGCCAGGCGCTGCTCGCGCAGGGCATGGAACCCGCGCCCAGCACGCGCGCGGAGCTCGCCGCCTACATCAAGCGCGAGTACGACACCTGGGCGCGGGTGGTGAAGGAAGCCAACATCACCGCCAACTGAGAATTGGGGTCAGACCCCAATTCTCAGGACGATCTTGCCGACGTGCGCGTCGGCTTCCATGCGCGCCTTGGCCGCGGGGAACTCCTCGAAAGGATAGGTCCGGTCGACGAGCGGCCGGATGCGGCCGTCGGCGATCGCGGGCAGCAGGTCGCGCGTGAAGCCGCGCACGGTCTCGGCGCGCTGCTCCGCGTTGCGCAGCTTGTTCGAGACGCCGAAGAGCCGCAGGCGCCTGGCGTGCAGCGCGTCGAGGTCCATCTCCGCCTTCAGCACGCCGTCCACGTAGCCGACCATCGCCAGGCGGCCCTCGAAGGCGAGCGAGCGCACGCACTCGGCGAACAGCGTGCCGCCGACCGCGTTCACCGCGAGGTTGGCGCCGCGGTCGGCGGTGGCCTGCATCACGGCGTCGCGGAAGTCGGGCTTGCGCGTGGCGAGCGCCACGTCGAGACCGAGCGCCTTGAGCTTTTCCAGCTTCTGCGTCGAGCCCGAAGTGCCGATCACCTTCGCGCCGAGCGCCTTGGCCGCCTGCAGCGCGGCGACGCCGACGCCGGACGTGACGCCGAGCACGAGCAGCCACTCGTCCGTCCTGAGCCCGCCCTGGCCGACCAGCATGTCGTGCACGACGCAGAAGACGAGCGGCACCGAGGCGGCTTCCTCCCAGGACAGGCGCTCCGGGATCTTCATGGCTTCGCGCGCATCCATCAGCGCGTACTCGGCGAACGCGCCGGCGCAACGCCCCATCACGCGCTCGCCCGCGCGCAGGCCCGCGACGCCCGCGCCGAGCTTCGCGACTTCGCCCGCGCCTTCATTGCCGCCGGGTTTCGCCGGCCCCTTGGCGCCGAAGAGCTCGCCGCGGTTCAAGCCCGCCGCGCGCAGGCGCACGAGGAGCTGCCCCGGCCCCGGCTCGGGTGCCGCGACTTCGCGCAACTCGGCGCCGAGGCCGGCTGCGCCGGGAACCAGGTACCAGGCTCGCATCGGGTCGCAATCCTCGCGCCGGCTACTTCGCCGAAAGCCCGGTCTCGCGGATCAGCGTGCCCATGCGCTGGAACTCCGCCGCGTTGCGCGTCGCGAACTGCTCGGGCGTGAGGCTGAGCCCCTGCGCCGCCAGCGCCGCCATGCGCTCGCGCAACGCAGCGGACTGCAGCGCCGCGTTGATCTCGCGGTTGAGCAGCGCGACGATGTTCTTCGGCGTGCCGGCCGGGGCATAGAGGCCGAACACCGTGTCGGCGTCGAACTCGCCGCCGAGCACTTCGGCCACGGTGGGCACGTCGGGGTAGGCGGGGTGGCGCTTCGGGCTGCCCACGGCGAGCAGGCGCAGCTTGCCGGCCTTCACGTGCTGCAGGCCGATGCCGGGATCCCAGGTGAAGTCGATCTGCCCGCCAAGCAGGTCGGTGATCACCGGCGCCGCGCCCTTGTAGGGCACGTGCGTGGTCCTCACCTTGGCGGCGCTGTTGAACATCTCGCCGGCGAGGTGCGGCGAGCTTCCCGTGCCGGGCGAGCCGTAGTTGAGCCTGGCGGGATTGGCGCGCGCGTGCGCGACGAACTCGGCGAGCGTGTTGGCGGGGATCGCGGGCTTGACCACGAGGTACACGCTCACCACCGCGGCCGGCGCGACGGGCTCCAGCGCCGTCATCGGGTTCGGATCGATCGCCGGGTTCAGCTGCCCGTTGACGGTGATGGCGCCGCCCGAGGACATGAGCAGCGTGTGCCCGTCGGCGGGTTGCCGGGCGACTTCCGTGACGCCGATGTGGCCGTTGGCGCCGGGCTTGTTCTCCACGACGACGGGCTGGCCGAGCTTCTCCTGCAGCGCAGCGGCGAGCGGGCGCGCGATCTGGTCCGCGGCGCCGCCCGGCGGGAAGTTGACGACGATGCGCAGCGGCTTAGTCGGAAACGTTTGCGCGTGGGCAGCGGCGGATGCCGCGAAGCACAACGCGGCGGCGGCGCAGCGAAACAGCGTCCTTTTCATGCCGGCTCCTCCTTTTGGCGGGGCATCCCTGGGAGCCCCTGTTCGATCCGCGCGGTGGCGCGTTGCGGCCGGAACGCGGCGCCGGCTAGGCGCGAGGCCGCAGCGATATGTCGATATCGCAAGGCCGAGCAACAACGCTGGCGCCCGTGTCATCGCGCAATCCTAAGCCATCTGATGCGGACTTCCGGCCGCAACCCGAGGGCGGCGAGGCCTTTTCCTTGAACCGCCACCTCGCGTCCTCGCCGCTCGGAGGGACGGGACGATTTTGGCGCATTTCGTCGCCAGCGCTCGCCTTGTGGGCGTATAGCACACGGCGGCGCCCGCTGGCTAGAACTGCGCGCAAAATCGCCACCGTCGCGCACGCGGGGATCGAACAGGGGCTCCCCGCATGGGAAACTTCCGCTACTTGCCTTGCCGCGCCCGGGACGCCATGCGCCTTGTCATCGCACAGATGAAGCACGAGACGAACACCTTCTCGCCGGTGCCGACCGACCTGGCGCGCTTCGCGCGCGGGCGCGCGACGCCGCTCGAGGGCGAGGAAATCCGCGCCGCCTTCAGGGGCACCGGCACGGGCATCGGCGCGTTTCTCGAGCTCGCGGAGAAGGCGGGCGCGGAAGTCGCGCTGCCCGTCGCGGGCAGCGCCGCGCCGAGCGGGCCGGTGCAGACTGCCGCCTATGAATACATGGTGCAACGCATCCTCGACGCGGTGGAGAAGGGCTGCGACGCGGTGCTGCTCGACCTGCATGGCGCGATGGTCACCGAGCGCCACGACGACGGCGAAGGCGAGCTGCTGGCGCGCATCCGCCGCATCGCGCCCGGCGTGCCGGTGGGCGTTGCGCTCGACATGCACACCAACTTCTTTCCCGCGATGGGGCAGAACGCCTCTGTCGTCGCCGGATACCAGACCTATCCGCACGTGGACATGTACGAAACCGGCCTGCGCGCGGGGCGGCCGATCCTCGGCCTGCTCGCGGGAAGGGCGCGGCCCGCGATGGCCTGGGGCTGGCGCCCGATGCTGCCGCACGTGATGCGCCAGTCGAGCCTCGATGCGCCCAACCGCGACATCCAGGCACGCGCGAAAGCCATGGAAAAGGCAGGCGCGCTCGCAGCCACGTTCTTTGTAGGCTTCCCGCACGCCGACATCCCCTACGCAGGCGTGTCCTCGGTGGTGGTCACCGACGGCGACGCGGCGCAGGCGAAGGCGCTCTCCGAAGAGCTCCTCGACATGGCCTGGCGCGCGCGCGAGCAGTTCGTCTATCGCATCGAGCCGCTCGCGGCGTCGCTCGCTCGCGCCCGCCAGGTGCAGGGCGGGCCGGTGGTGCTGCTCGACCATTACGACAACTGCGCCTCGGGCGGGACCATGGACACCATGGCCGTGCTGGGAGGCATCCTCGAGGCGGGACTGGAGGGGGTGTGCGCCTTCGCCATTTTCGATCCGCAGGCGGTGCGGAAAATGAAGGAGGCGGGTCTCGGCGCGCGCGTGACACTGCCGCTGGGCGGCAAGCTCGACATGCCGGCGCTCGGCCTGAAGGGCAAGCCGCTCACGGTGACGGGCACGGTGAAGCGCATCAGCGACGGCCTATACAGGAACGAGGGGCCGATGGCGAAAGGCGAGCTGATGGACATGGGTGCATCGGCAGTCCTCGACACCGGCAAGGTGGAGATCGCGGTGATCTCGCGCCACACCGAGCCCTACGACATGGGATCGTTCCGCGCGCTGGGCCTGGAGCCCGCGAAGAAGCGGTACCTGATGCTCAAGAGCCGCGTGCACTGGCGCGCGGGCCTCGGGCCCCTCGCCAAGGCGGTGGTGGAATGCGCGGGCGAGGGCGTGTGCACCTCCGATTATTCGCAGCTCAAGTTCGACCGGGTGCGCCGCCCCGCGTATCCGCTGGACGCCGATGCCAGGCCCTAGATGAAGCTCAGACCGCTGCACGCGCTGTTTGCCGCCGAGGCGAGCGGGATCGACTTGCGCAAGCCGCTCGCGCCGGAGGCGGTGCGCGGGATCGAGCGCGCCATGGACCAGTACGCGGTGCTCGTCTTCCGCGGCCAGCCGCTCACGCAGGAGGAGCAGCTCGCCTTCGCGAAGCGCTTCGGGCCGCTCGATCTTGGCTTGAAGAAGGCCACGCGCGCGGCCGCCAACCTCACCGGCTACGACGAGATCATCGACATCTCGAACGTGGACGCGCAGGGCAGGGTGTACGAGCGCAGCCACCGCAAGACGGTGTCCAACCTCGCCAACCAGCTCTGGCACTCCGACAGCTCGTTCCAGAAGCCGGCCGCGCGCTACTCGATCCTGCACGCGGTGGTGGTGCCGGAGGAAGGCGGCGAGACGGAGTTCGCCGACCTGCGCGCCGCCTATGACGCATTGCCCACTGCCATGAAGGCGCGGATCGAAGGGTTGCACGCGCCGCATTTCGCGCTGCATTCGCGCCTGTGGCTGGGCGAGAAGTATTCGCAAGCCGAGCTCGAGGCGATTCCGCCCGCCGAGTGGCCGCTGGTGCGCACGCACCCGGGTTCGCGGCGCAAGGTCCTCTGGGTGGGCATTCACGCCACCCACGTGTCGGAACTGACGCTTGCGGAGGGGCGCATGCTGCTGCACGAGCTGCTGGAGCACGCGACGCAGCGCGCGTTTGTCTACCGGCACGCATGGCAGCCCGGCGACAGCGTCATGTGGGACAACCGCGCCGTGATCCACCGCGGGCGGCCCTTCGACCTGTCGCAGCACCGGGAACTGCGGCGCACGAGCACCGAGGACGTTACCGCGGCGGCGTAGCGGCGCGCGGCGGCGCCGATTCGCCGGCGACAGCCCACGTCAAGAATCCGCGCCGCGATTCCATGTAAGCTCGCGCCTCCGCATCGGCAAGGGAACGTGGCTTGCGCGCCTGGCGCCTGATTCTCGCATTGCTGTGCCTCGCGCCGCTCGCCGCGGCCGCGGGCGACTATCCGCTCGTCGATCCCTATCCGGAGGGCGGCGCCGGCGAGGGCGTCGCGGTGCGCCTCACGCGTTCCATCTACAAGGACGAGGGGGCGCGCTTCGATTACCTGCCGATCAACCTGTACTTCGGCGAGCACGCCTACTGGCACGCCGACCGGGTTGGCCTCAAGTTCGACCTCGGCCAGGCGAGCCGCCTCGACTTCTTCCTTGCGGCGCGCTACGAGGGCACGCCGCAGGACGGCATTCCCGAGGTGCTCGGCGGCATGGCGATCCGCGAGCTCGGCACCGACTTCGGCGTGGGCTACCGCCGGCGCATGGGCGAGGGCACGGGGTTTGCCGAGCTCCTGCACAACGTGGACGGCGAATCGGGCGGCACCGAGTTGCGCGTCGGCTACCGGATGGAGCGCGGCAATGGCGGCCTGCGCTACTGGCCGCAGGCGACGCTCGCCTGGCGCGACGCGAAGCTCAACAACTACTACTACGGCGTGCGGCCGGGCGAGGCGACGCCCTCGCGTGCGGCCTACGAGGCAGACGCGGGCCTCAACGTCGAGCTCGCGCTCTACGCGAGCTACGTGCTCGATGTGCGCTGGAAGATGATCGCGGGGGTTTCCGCCACGTTGTGGTCGAGCACGGTGCGCCACAGCCCGATCGTCGACAGCGGCCTGCAGCCCGCGATCAGCCTCGGCCTGCTCTACGACCATTCGCCGCAGCGGCCCGCGCCGGAATCGCGGCCGCTCTGGGTGAAGGCCTATTACGGCAAGGCGACCGACTGCGACCTCGCCAAGATCCTCCTCCTGCGCTGTACCTCGACCACCACGGCCGACGAGACGACGGTGTCCTCGATCGAGCTCGGCCGCACGCTGGTCGAGCGGCTGCGGGATTGGGACGTCGACATCGCCGGCTACCTCGGGCTGCTCTACCACGACGAGAACGGGCGGCAGCCCAACTCCTGGCAGCTGAATGCCTATTTCAAGACCTATTGGTACGGCCTGCCCTGGAGCCACCGCGTGAAGACGCGCATGGGTATCGGCACGGGCCTTTCCTACGCCAGCCGCGTGCCCTACATCGAGGCGCAGTCGCAGCAGGAGCGCAACCGGCCCACGAGCAAGCTGCTGACCTACCTCGACCCGACGGTGGACTTCAGCGTCGGCAACCTCTTCGGCAGCCGCAGTCTGCGCAATACGTTCCTCGGGTTGGGCGTGTCGCACCGGTCGGGCATCTTCGGCTTCTCGCAGCTGCTCAACAACGTCAACGGCGGCTCGAACTACATTTACACTTACCTCGAGTTCGCCATATAAGAACAGGAGGAGAGGGTCATGTCGATTCGCATGCTGAAGGGACTGCTGGCTGCACTGCTGGCGGCAGCGCCGCTCGCGGCGGCAGCCCAGGACTGGCCGTCAAAGCCGGTGAAGTTCGTGGTGCCGTTCCCGCCGGGCGGCTCGGTGGATCCGCTCGCGCGGCTCACCGGCGTGAAGCTGGGCGAGGCGCTCAAGCAGCAGTTCATCGTGGAGAACCGCACCGGCGCCGGCGGCTCGGTGGGCACGGCGTTTGTCGCCAAGTCGCCGCCGGACGGCTACACCTACGTCTTCGTGTTCGATTCGCACGCGGTCAACCAGGCGCTCGTGCCGGGCCTGCCCTACGACACGGCGAAGGACTTCGCGCCGGTGATGCTGGTCGGCACCGCCCCCTATGCGATCGCGACGGCGGCCGCCAAGCCCTGGAAGAGTTTCACGGATGTGGTGGCCGCCGCCAAGGCGAAGCCGGAATCGGTGAGCGTAGGCTCGATCGGCAACGGCACGCTCGGCCACCTGCTGCTGGTCATGGCGCAGCAGCAGGCCGGCGTCAAGATGACGCACGTCCCTTACAAGGGCGGCGGGCCGATGACGCAGGACATGCTCGGCGGGCAGATCGAGCTGGGCGTCGGTTCGGTGGCCCTGCTCACGCCGCACGTGCGCGGCGGGCGCATGCGCGCCGTCGCGGTGGCGGGCGACAAGCGCTCCTCGGCGCTGCCGGACGTGCCGACGCTCATCGAGCAGGGTTATCCCGGGCTCACGGCGCACGCGTGGTGGGGCATCTTCGCGCCGGCGGGCACGCCGAAGCCCATCATCGACAAGCTGCACGCCGAGCTGGCGAAGGTCTACAACCAGCCCGACGTGAGAAAGACCTTGACCGAGACGCTGGGGATGGACCTCGTGATCTCGACGCCTCAGCAGCTGCAACAGTGGAACGCCGCAGAGATGCAGCGCTGGGGCAAGATCGTCAAGGACAACAACATCCGCGCCGACTAGGCGGCCAAGCGGGCAGTAGCGGGGGAGGCGGCGGCCTGCTCGACGCGGTTGCGGCCGCCCGACTTGGCCTGGTAGAGCGCGCGGTCGGCGCGCGACATGAGCGCGTCGAGCGTGCGGCCGTGCTCGGGGAAGCTCGCGGCGCCGATGCTCACGGTGCAGGGCACGCGCCCGGCGTCGGCGGCAAAGGGCGCCTCCTCGATCGCGCGGCGCATGCGCTCGGCGACTTCGAGCGCGCCGCGCAGCGGCGTGTCCGGCAGCATCACCACGAACTCGTCGCCGCCGTAGCGCGCCGCCACGTCGGTGAAGCGCAGCTGCGCCTGCATGGACTTCACCACATGGCGCAGCAGGCGGTTGCCGGCCTCGTGGCCGTGCGTGTCGTTGACCTGCTTCAGGTTGTCCGAATCCACCATCAGCAGGCTCGCCGGGCGGTCGTAGCGCTGCGCCTGCGCGAACAGGCGCGTGGCGATGACCGCGAAGCCGCGCATGTTGTAGATGCCGGTGAGTTCGTCGGTCTCCGACAGGAGCTTGGCGCGGTGCAGGCCGTAGCGGATGTCGGCGGAGAACATGGTGGTGATGTAGGC
>DASWBP010000302.1:0-6446 GCA_036390555.1 Burkholderiales bacterium
GCGACCCCGACCTGCGCGCCTACGGCACGATCATCCTGGACGAAGCGCACGAGAGGAGCGTCAACATCGATTTCCTGCTGGGGTACCTCAAGCGCCTCTTGCCCCGGCGGCCCGAGCTGAAGCTGGTGATCACCTCCGCGACCATCGACGCCGAGAGATTCTCGAAGCACTTCGACAACGCACCGGTGATCGAGGTGTCGGGGCGCCTCTACCCGGTGGAGGTGCGCTACCGCCCCGTGGGCGGCGATGCAGAGGACACGACGCGCGACGAAGAGGAGCAGGCGCTCGGCGACGCCGTGGAAGAGCTGTTTCGCGAGGGGCCGGGCGACGTGCTGGTGGTCCTCCCCGGCGAGCGCGAGATCCGCGACGCCGCCGCGGTGCTCGCCAGACGCAACCTCAAGGGCGCGGAAGTGCTGCCGCTCTATGGCCGCCTCTCCGCCGCGGAGCAGGACCGCGTCTTTCACCCGGGCGGCGCGCGCCGCGTGGTGCTCGCCACCAACGTCGCCGAGACCTCGCTCACCGTGCCGCGCATCCGCTACGTGGTGGATGCCGGCCAGGCGCGCGTCAAGCGCTACTCCTACCGCAACAAGGTCGAGATGCTGCGTGTGGAGAACATCTCGCAGGCGGCGGCGCAGCAGCGCGCCGGCCGCTGCGGGCGCGTGGCGAACGGCATCTGCATCCGGCTCTACGGCGAGGACGAGTTCAAGGCGCGTCCCGCCTTCACCGATCCCGAGGTGCTGAGATCGTCGCTTGCCGCGGTGATCCTGCGCGCGCTCGCACTCAGGCTCGGCAAAGTCGAGGAGTTTCCGTTCCTCGATGCGCCGAACCCGCGCGCCATCGCCGACGGCTACGGCCTGCTCGCCGAGCTCGGCGCCGTCGACGAATCCAACGAATTGACCGACGTGGGGCGCGAGCTCGCGCGCCTGCCGCTCGACCCGCGGGTCGGCCGCATGCTCATCGCTGCGCGCGCCGAAGGGTGCCTCGAGCAGCTGCTGGTGATCGCCGCGGCGCTCTCGGTGCAGGACCCGCGCGAGCGGCCGCTCGCCAAGCAGGCCGCGGCCGACGAGCGCCACGCGAAGTTCGACGACGAGCGCTCGGACTTCCTCGCGCTGCTCAAGCTCTGGAAGCTGCAGGGCGCGGAAGGGTTGCGGCGCATCTGCCGCGACGATTTCCTCTCCTATCCGCGCATGCGCGAGTGGCGCGACGTGCACGCGCAGCTGCTGACGGTCATCGGCGAGCTCGACTGGAAGATGTCGAGCGCGAAAGCGGACAAGCCCGAGGGCTATCGCGCGATCCACCGCGCGCTGCTCGCCGGGCTGCTCGGCAACGTCGGCATGAAGGAAGCCGATGCCGCGCCGCAGGCGTCGCGGCAGGACGCGCAATCCGGCGCCTACACCGGCGCGCGCGGCATCAAGTTCTGGGTGCACCCGGGCTCCGGGACGAGGAAGCCCGGGCGCTGGATCGTCGCCGCGGAGCTGGTGGAGACGACACGACTCTACGCGCGTACGGTGGCGAGCATCGAGCCGCAGTGGCTCGAAGAGCTTGGCGCGCACCTCGTGAAGCGCCACCGCGCCGACCCGCACTGGGAAAAGTCGCGCGCGCAGGTGGTGGCGCTGGAGCGCGGCACGCTCTACGGCCTGCCGGTATACGTGAACCGGCGCGTGCACTTCGGGCCGCACGACCCCGAGCTCGCGCGCCAGGTCTTCATCCGCTCGGCGCTGGTCGAGGGCGAGTTCGAGACGCGCGCGCCCTTCTTCGCGCACAACCGGCGCCTGGTCGCCGACATCGAGCGCCTGGAGCACAAGTCGCGCCGCCCCGACATCCTGGTGGACGACGAGCTGATCTACGCGTTTTACGACGCGCGCGTGCCCGAAGGCATCCACAACGGCGCGGATTTCGAGAAGTGGCGCCGGGAAGCCGAGCGCGAGGACGCGAAGCTGCTCCACCTCAAGCGCGAAGACCTGATGCGCCACGAGGCGGCGGGCATCACCACCGACAACTTCCCGCACGAGCTGAAGCTCGGCGCGAACAGCTTCCGGCTGGACTATCACTTCGATCCGCGCTCGCCGCGCGACGGCGTCACGCTCACCGTGCCGGTGGCCCTGCTCAACCAGGTAGGCGCGGCGCGCTGCGAGTGGCTGGTGCCGGGCCTGTTGAAGGAGAAGGTGCGCGCGCTCGCCAAATCCATGCCGCAACGGCTGCGCCACAAGCTGGGATCGCTCGAGGAGTTCGCGGAGAGCTTCGCCGGCGCTGTGCAGCCCTCCGACATGCCGCTCGCGCAGGCGCTCGCCCGGCACATCCGCGCCGAGTTGAACCTCGAGGTGCCGGTGGATGCCTTCCGGCCGGATTCGGCGCCGCCGCACCTGCACATGAACTTCCTGGTGGTGGACGAGCACGGCCGGCAGCTCGGCATTGGGCGCGACCTCGCGGCGTTGAAGCGCGAGCTCGGCGGCCAGACGCAGGCGGTGCTGCGGAGCGAGGCGCCGGTGGACGAAGGCGAGCGCTATACCGGCTGGACGCTGGGCGACCTCGACGAGGTGATGGAGATTCGCCGCGGCGGGCAGACGCTCGTCGGCTATCCGGCGCTCGTGGATGCGGGCGATGCGGTGACGCTGCAGGTGTTCGACGCGCCCGAGCGAGCGCGCGAGCTGCACCGCTCGGGCGTGCGCCGGCTGCTCGCCATCGCTTTCAAGGACCGCGTCAGGGACCTCGAGCGCGGCTGGTCGCGCGACGTGCTGCTCGGCCCGGTGAAGGAGGACCTGGTGGCGGCCGCCCTCGAGCGCGCGTTCCTCGGCGAGTCGCTGCCGATGACGCAGGCCGATTTCGCGCGGCGCGTGGAGGAGGGGCGCGCGCGCTTCATGCTGGTCGCGCAGGAGCTGGCGCGCACCGCGCAGGCGATCCTCGGCGCGCACGCCGAGCTGCAGAAGAAGCTCGCGCAGGCGGCGAAGGCGTTCCCGCAGGCGGCCGAGGACCTGAAGCAGCAGCTCGCGCGGCTGCTCGGCGCGCACTGGCTCGCGCGCACGCCGTGGGCGCGGCTGCAGCACTACCCCCGCTACCTCAAGGCGGCGGCGCAGCGGCTGGAGAAGCTGCGCGCCGAGCCCGCGCGCGACGCGCGCCTCGCCGCCGAGCTGCAGCCCTTGCTCGCCGCCTGGCTACGCGCGCCGCGGCCGCTTTCCGATGAGCTCGAGCAGTTCGGCTGGCTGCTCGAGGAGCTGCGCGTGTCGCTCTTCGCGCAGGAGCTGAAGACGCCGGTGCCGGTGTCCGCGAAGCGCTTGGCCAAGCTGTGGCAAAGTATCCGCAAATGAACCAGGTCGCGCGCTCGCTCGTCTACGCCTTGGGCAACGTCCTGCATCCGCGAATGCTCTGGCTGATGCTCTGGCCGGTGCTGATCGCGCTCGCGCTGTGGGGCGCGGTCGCGCTCGTCTTCTGGACGCAGATCGCGCTCTGGCTCGCGGACCTCATCCACCAGTGGCTGACCACGGGCTGGTTCGCCATCCAGTGGGACGTGAAGGACCTCGCGCTGATCGCCGCCAAGGCGATGATCGTCATCCTTCTGGTGCCGCTCGTGCAGCTCACGGCGCTGCTCATCCTGTCCACTTTCGGCATGCCAGCGATGGTGGAGCACGTCGCCGCGCGCAGCTACGCCGGCCTCGAGCGCCGGCGGGGAGGCAGCCTCGTGGGCAGCCTGTGGAACGGCTTTGTCGCGCTGGCGGGCATGGTGCTGCTCTTTGCGCTGTCCATCCCGCTCTGGTTCTTTCCGCCGTTCTGGCCCCTGATCCCGGTCGCGGTGGTCGGCTGGGTGAACCAGCGGGTGCTGCGCTACGACGCGCTCGCCGAGCACGCCACCGGCGCGGAAATGCGTCAGGTGTTCGCCGGGCGGCGCTTTTCCCTGTATCTGCTCGGCGTGGTGCTGGCGCTGCTTGCCTATGTGCCTTTCCTCGGATTCTTCGCGCCCGTGTTCTTTGGATTAAGTTTCATCCATTACCTGTTAGCCGCGCTGAAGGTCCATCGCGAATCGCCAATCGAGGGGAGAGTCACGTGAAGAGATTGCTGGCTGTCATGTTCCTGTCGCTCGCCGCCGCGTCTGCCGCGGCGCAGCAGCCGCCGATGTTTGAAACCCGCAAGCTGACCGACAACGCGTTCATATTCCGCTACGGCGGTCACCAGGCGCTGTTCGTGGTCACGTCGGATGGCGTCATCGCCACTGACCCTATCGCGTTCCTGCGCCCGCAGGCGGCAACGACCTACCTCGCCGAGATCCGCAAAGTCACGCAAGCGCCGATCAAGTACCTGATCTACAGCCATCACCATTACGACCACATCGCGGGCGGCAAGCCCTTCAAGGACGCCGGCGCCACGGTGGTCGCGCACCGCAACGCCAAGGCGCGGCTGGAGGCCCTGCGCAACCCCGACGTGGTGATTCCCGACGAGGCAGTGGACGACTTCCGCGCCATCGAGCTGGGCGGCGTGCGCGTGGAGTTGCACTACCTCGGGCGCAACCACTCCGACAACACGCTGGCGATCCTGCTGCCGAAGGAAAAGCTCCTCTTCACGGTGGATTACGTCGCGGTGGAATCAGTCGGTTTCCGCGATTTTCCCGACGGCTTCTTCCCCGACTGGCTCGAGTCGCTGGATCGCACGGTGGCGCTCAACTGGGACCGCATGATCGGCGGGCATCCCTTCCCGGGCGGGCGCTACGCCACCAAGGACGACGTGCGCGCCTACAAGCAGTACCTCGTGGACCTGAGCGAGGCCGTAAAGGCCGCCGCCGCCGCGGGCAAGTGCTGGGATGGCGCGATGGCGGAGGTGAAGCTGCCCAAGTACGAGAAGTGGGGCAACTACGAGCGCTTCCTGCCGATGAACATCGAGAAATTCTGCAACTACTGGGGGCGCGGCTACTGGTGAGCGGTTTCGGCGCCTTCGTCATCGGCGACGAGATCCTGGTCGGCAAGCGCCAGGACAAGCACTTTCCCTGGCTGATCGAGGCGCTGGCCAGGCGCGGGCTGCGTCTCGCCTGGTGCGAGCACGTGGGCGACGAGCCCGCGCGCATCACCGCGGCGCTCAAGCGCAGCTTCGCCGCCGATGACGTCGTCTTCAGCTTCGGCGGCATCGGCGCGACGCCGGACGACCACACGCGGCAGTGCGCGGCGGCGGCGCTCGGGGTGCCGCTCGTGCTGCATCCCGATGCGGAGAAGGAAATACGCGGCCGGTTTGGCGCCGAGACCACGCCGCAGCGCCTGAAGATGGGCGAGTTTCCCGCAGGGGCGGAGGTCGTGCCGAATCCCTTCAACCGCATTCCCGGCTTCTCGGTGCGTGCCCACTACTTCGTGCCGGGCTTCCCGCAGATGGCCTGGCCGATGGTCGAATGGGTGCTGGACACGAAGTACCGGCAGCTCTACGACTCGCAGCGCTGGGGCGAATCCTCTGTCATCGTCTTCGGCCTCGCGGAGTCCACCATCACGCCGCTGATGGAGGAAGTGAACGCCAAGTACCCGGGCCTGAAGGCTTTCAGCCTGCCCAGCATGGGCGAGGGGGGCACGCGCCGCCACATCGAGCTCGGCGTGCGCGGCGCCCCGGCCGAGGTCGAGCCGGCGATGGAGGACCTGCGCCGCGGCGTGGCGGGCCTGGGCGGGACCATGGAGAATCCGGCCCGCGCCTAGGGAGCCTCTGACCTATTGCCGCGTGCGCGACGGTGGCGATTTTCGTGCAGGGCGAGACAGCAGAGGCCGACGTGTACTTGACGTCCACGAGGCCTCTGATGGCGATGCCATGCGCGAAAATCACCCCATCCCTCCAGGCGGCGAGGCTGCGAGGCGGGCGTCCAAGGAAAAGGCCTCGCCGCCTTCCGGGTTGCGGCCGGAAGTCCGCGGGGGATGGCTTAGGATGGCGCGATGACACGGGCGCCGGCGTTGTTGCTCGGCCTTGCGATATCGACATACCGCTGCGGCCTCGCGCCTAGCCGGCGCCGCGTTCCGGCCGCAACGCGCCACCGCGCGAATAGATCAGAGGCTCCCTAGATACCAAACCGCTGATTTCTCCCGTATAATCCGCGCCTTTTCGCGGGTTCTGCGGGGTTAACCATGGTGGTGATCAGACTGGCGCGCGGCGGCGCCAACAAGCGGCCGTTCTTCAGCGTCGTGGTGGCGGATTCGCGCCGCTCGGCCAAGGGCAAGTTCATCGAGCGCGTGGGCTTCTACGACCCGAAGGCCCCCGAGGGCCGCGAGTCGCTGCGCGTGAACGTGGAACGGCTCAAGCACTGGCAGGGCAAGGGCGCGCAGCTCTCGCCGACGGTGAAGCGGCTCGTGAAGCAGTTTGGCAAGAAGGCCGCCTGACCTGATCGAGATGGGCCGCCTCGCCGGTTCCTACGGCGTGCGCGGCTGGGTCAAGGTGGCGCCGCAAAAGGGCGTCGCCCAGGCCCTGGCGGCGGCAACGGAGTGGTGGCTCGG
>DASWBP010000303.1:0-3172 GCA_036390555.1 Burkholderiales bacterium
TGAAGCTCCTGCTGGTGTTGCTGCTCGGAACTGCTGCCGGCAGCAGCGCGGCGCAGTCACGGGACAACGCGTTTACGCTCTACGCCGCCTATCGCGATGGCGGCAGCTTTACGGACGTCACCACCGGGAGCACGCTGCCTATCGAGGCATCCGGCGCCGGCGCTATCAGCCTCGACCTGGGGCTGGACGCCAAGAGCCAGTTGCAGCTGTACGTGTCGCGGCAGAGTACGCAACTCAACGTCGAGCAGGCCAGCCCGCCTATCCCGCCGGGCGGCCCGTTCCCGAGCAAATTGCCGATGAAGGTGACGTACCTGCATATCGGCGGCACCACCTTCCTCGAAGGCAAGATCGGGCGGGGCGCCTACCTCGTGGGTGGGCTCGGCGCCACGCTGTTCGAGCCGGGCTCGGCGGGATTCGCGAACGAGCTGCGCCCCTCCCTCAACCTGGGTATCGGCTACCAGCTGCCCCTGGGCGAGCGCATGGCGCTGCGCTTCGAGGCGCGCGGCTACGCCACCTTGATCAACAGCAGCGGCGGGATGTTCTGCTCGGGCGGCTGCACGATCTCGATCAAGGGCGACACCGTGACGCAGGGCGAGGTGCAGCTCGGCCTGTCTTTCCGCTACTAGGGCCGGCTCGGCTCAGGCGCAGAGTGCACTCGCAGCTAATATCCCTTCTCATGTCCGCCATGACCGAGCCCTGCCAATGGGAAGCGATTTCGCGATACCCTGATGCCGTGAGGAAAGTCTGCGCAAGCTTGCTGATGATGTGGGCCCTAACTGCGGCGGCGCAGTCGCCGGTGCAGGACCGGGCCGGCCGCGAGCAGGCCATCCAGAGCGGCCAACTGAGGGCCGGCGCGGCTTACAACAACCTGCAGCAGGCGCAGCGCGAGGCGAAGCTCGCCGAGCAGGAATTTCTCAACGCGCAGGAAGCGCAGCGCGCGGCGCAGAAGCACGCCGAGGAGATGAAGCGGCAGCTCGACGACGCGAAGAAAGCCGTCGAGGCGGCGCGGAAGAAGGAAGCGCAGGCGCGCAAAGCCTACGACGAGGCGCTGGACAGTGTGGACCGGGCCCGGCGGCGATAATTAGTGCCGAGTGCCGGGTGCGAACTGCCGGGCGTTGCCTCGCGGCGCGGCCGCGAGCGGCCTTCTCTCCCGGTCGAGGGGGAAAACCGACTACTTGCGCGAGGCGGCGCCCCCGTCAACGTTGATGATGGTGCCCGACACGTACGAGGCACGGTCGGAGCAGAGGAACACGACGACGTCCGCAACCTCCTCCACCGTGGCCGGGCGGCCGAACGGGAAACCCTTGGTCAGCTCGCGCCAGCGCTCCGGATCGCCCAGGTCTTTCTGCGCCTGGTTGCGCCAGCGCATGACCCCGCGATCGGTCGCGGTCGCGGTGGGATTCAATCCGATCACCCGCACGCCGTAGCTGGGGCTCTCGGCGCCGAGCGCGCGCGAGAACGCCATCAGCCCCGCGTTCGCCATGCTGCCGGCGATGTAGCCGGCGGTGGGGCGCTCTCCGGCGCCGCCGATGATGTTGACGATGACGCCGCGGCGCCGCTCGCACATCGCGGCGTAGATCGCGCGCGAGAGGTTGATGTAGCCGAACACCTTCAGGTCCCACGAGTCGCGCCACACCTTCTCATCGAGCCCGGTGAGCGTGCCCTGGGGAATCGCGCCGGCGTTGTTCACCAGGATGTCGACATCGCGGCAGGCCTGTCCGAGCTTTTTCGCGTTCTCGCTCGCGGCGAGATCGAGCGCGTGCGTGGTGACGCTGACCTTGTGCGCGGCCAGCAACTTCGTGCGAGCCGACTCGAGGTCAGCGGCGTTGCGCGAGGCGAGGTGAAGGTGGCAGCCCTCGGCGGCGAGCGCCTGCGCCACGCCGAAACCGATGCCGCGCGAGCCGCCGGTGATCAGGGCGGTACGACCGGAGAGTTTGAGATCCATAGGTGATGGGTGATGGTTATCCTGGGGAACGAAAAAGCCGGCGGTTGCCGGGCGGGACGTATTCTACTGTATCTATCCGGCGACACCCCCCGGGGGTGCCGGTCAACCGCCGGGCGGGGTGGCGCGTTAAGGTCCTCACCGGAACAGGTATCCGGATCGTCAAACCACTCGAGGAAAGGAGCTGTTACATGAGCAAGTTGCTGACCACGTTGATCGCAATCGTCTTCGCTGCTGCCGCTTCCGGCGCCGCGGCCCAAGCCACGCCGGCGACCCCGGCCAAGGGCGACGCGCCGAAGGCGACCCCGGCGACCCCGGCCAAGGGCGAAAAGGCCAAGGCCCCGACGAAGAAAGCCGCACCCAAGAAGGCCCCGGCCAAGCCCAAGGGCGAAGCCAAGAAGGGCGAACCCAAGAAGGCCCAAGGCAAGCCCGCAGCCGCGAAGATGGAAGAAGGCAAGAAGTAATCCTGAGCGCTCACGCGCTCGCAGCCGATCGCGGCGCGCGACGCTGGAAAGGCAGGGCTTGCCCTGCCTTTTTCTTTGTACGTGGGATTTGCCGCACCGGGAGATATGTGCCGCGGCGCGCTGCAGTGCCGGGGGCTATAGAATCCCGGCTTTGGCCCCGTTTGCCGTCGTGTTGATGGTGATCTGCGGGCCGCGATCGATACTCGTGCACTACGTCGACTCGAAGACCGGCGCAACCTACCCCTTGAGCGAGCCGCGCTGGCGCGGCGACTCGGGTGCCTGCCTCAACTTGGGGGACGCGCCGGGGCTCAAGCGCGGCGACATCGAAGGTTCGGTCAATTCCCTCTGGCGTTACCGCAAGGCGCTGCTGGTGGACGCTGCGGACGCGGTGACCCTGGGAGAAGGCTGGACGCCGCTCGTCCGCGCCGCATGGGAAGGGATCGCCGTCGACCTCAAGCTCGACTTCATGATGCCGACCGGATCCTTCAAGGACCGCGGCATGACGGTGATGGTGAGCTACCTCAAGAGCCGCGGCGTAACGGACGTGCTGGAGGATTCGTCGGGCAACGCTGGCGCCTCGCTTTCAGCGTATTGCGCGCGGGCGGGGATGCGCTGCCGCATTCTGGTGCCGGAGGCGGCGTCGTATCCGAAGATCGCGCAAATTGCCGCGTGCGGCGCGGACGTGGTGACGATCAGGGGATCACGCCAGGACGTGGCCGATGCAGCGCTCGCGATGAGCCGGGACGTGTTTTACGCCAGCCACAAC
>DASWBP010000304.1:0-2282 GCA_036390555.1 Burkholderiales bacterium
CTGCGCCTTCCGCACGAGGAACACGGCGCCGAGGCGCTTGCCGCCGCGCTCCGCGATCCAGCAGCGCTCGCGCCTGCCATCCAGCCGCTCGATGAAGCGCGCGACGATGCCCGCCACCAGCGCTTCGAACCTCGCGTCGTAACCGAACTCGTTCCAGTACAGCTCGCCGTGGCGCTGCACCACCCAGCCCACGTCGCCCGGGCGGTGCCTGCGCAGGCGCACTTGCGGTAGCATCGCTCGCTTCACCATGGGGAGAAATTAGCATGGCACAGAACAAGGTCGCGATCGTCACCGGGGCGTCCGCCGGCATCGGCAAGGCCGCCGGCGTCGCGCTCGTCAAGGCGGGCTGGAAGGTCGCGTTCGCCGCGCGCCGCGGCGACCTGCTGGACAAGGTGGTCGCGGAGTGCGGCGCTGACAAGGCGCTCGGCGTGGTCACCGACGTGGGCAAGCCGGAATCGGTGAAGAACCTCTTCGCGAAGACCAGGGAGAAGTTCGGGCGCCTCGACCTTCTCTTCAACAACGCGGGCATGGGCGCACCGGCGGTGCCGCTCGACGAGCTGCCCTACGAAAAGTGGCTGGAGGTGGTGAACGCCAACCTGAACGGCATGTTCCTGTGCACGCAGGAGGCTTTCCGCATGTTCAAGGCGCAGAATCCGCAGGGCGGGCGCATCATCAACAACGGCTCGATTTCGGCGCATGCGCCGCGCCCCTTCTCGGTCGCCTATACGGCCACCAAGCATGCAGTCACCGGCCTCACCAAGTGCATCGCGCTCGATGGTCGCGCGCATGACATCTGCGGCTGCCAGATCGACATCGGCAACGCCGCCACGGAGATGACCGAGCGCATGACCAAGGGGGTGCCGCAGCCCAATGGCACCACCATGGTCGAGCCGCGCATGAACGTGCAGCACGTCGCCGACGCCATCGTGCACATGGCGAGCCTGCCGCCGGACGCCAACGTGCTCACCATGACCATCATGGCGACCAAGATGCCGTTTGTGGGCCGCGGATGAGGGTGTGCGCGCGCTGCGGCGCACGCACACTCTGCGGCCAGGGCACCCCGGCTTGCTCGCGCGTCCCGCCTAAGGCGCGCCGACGAGCTTCGGCAGCACCGCGCTGATCGAGTCGTTGAATACCGCGTCGGCGAGCTCGTCGAAGGGCGTCGGCTCGGCGTTGACGATCACCACGCGCGCGCCCGCCCGCTTGGCGAGCGGCACGACGCTCGCGATCGGGTAGACCTGCAGGCTCGTGCCGACGGCGAGCAGCACCTCCGCTTCGCCCGCCGCCTGCATCGCGCGATCGATCACTTCGGGCACCAGCTGCTGGCCGAAGGAGATGGTGGCGCTCTTCAGGATCCCGCCGCAGGTCCTGCACGGCGGGTCTTCCTCGCCCGCGCGCACGCGCGCGAGCGCCTTCTCCATCGGCGCGCGCTCGCCGCAGCTCATGCACACGACCTTCCTCAGGGTGCCGTGCACCTCGATCACCTTTTCGGGGCTGTTGCCCGCCTGCTGGTGCAGCTCGTCGATGTTCTGCGTGATGAGCGCATGCAGCTTGCCGCGCCGCTCGAGCTCGACGAGCGCAAGGTGGCCGGAGTTTGGCCTGGCGCTCCAGGCCGGGTTCGCAAGCCGGCTCTGCCAGGAAAGGCGCCGCACCTCGGGGTCCGACATGTAGTAGCGGATGTCGGAGAGCTTCTCGGCCTTGGGGTTCTTCGTCCACACCCCCTGCGGGCCGCGAAAGTCCGGGAT
Source organism: Burkholderiales bacterium (assembly GCA_036390555.1). Classification (GTDB taxonomy): domain Bacteria; phylum Pseudomonadota; class Gammaproteobacteria; order Burkholderiales; family SG8-39; genus JAABQT01. Next base: position 1,746 of record DASWBP010000304.1, read on the forward strand.
TCCCGAGTCGGTGGAAATGCCGGCGCCGGTCAGCGCCACCACGCGCTGCGCGGCATTGATCCATCCTCGAACGTCTTTCATCGCGGAATTCTAAATCGGGGTCAGACCCCAATTTCCCTTGCGAGCGGAAATTGGGGTCTGACCCCCTAGCGCCCGGCGAAAACGTCGGTCACCAGCTGGCCCGGCAGCCAGGTGGCGAGCGCCGGAAAGAAGATGACGAGCAGCAGCACCGCGAGGTCGCCGACGAAGAACGGAATGGTCCCCTTGAGCACCTGCGGCAGCGGGATCTTGGAGGTGCCGCTCACTGCGAACAGGTTCAGGCCCACCGGCGGCGTGACCACGCTCATCTCCACATTGAGCGTGATCATGATGGCGAGGTGCACCGGGTCGATCTTGAGCGCCATGGCGATCGGGAAGATCACCGGCACGGTGAGGATCACCATCGCCACGCCGTCCACGAACATGCCGAGCAGGATGAGCACGAACATGTAGGCGAAGATGAAGCTGAGCGGCGTGAGGCCCCAGCTGGTGACCGTC
>DASWBP010000305.1:0-10943 GCA_036390555.1 Burkholderiales bacterium
TCGCTCGGCCACGGCTTCGCCCTGCTGGTGGTGAGCGCGGTGAACGTGCACGCCATCACGCACCTCAAGGAGGGCCTGGGCTACTCGGTGGAGGCCGCGGCGCTCTACATCATGCTGATGACGCTCGCGCAGATCGGCGGCATCGGCATCGGCGCGGTGACCGGCGACCGCTTCGACAAGCGACTGATCTGCGCGGCGTGCATGCTCATGCACATGTCGGGCCTGCTCTGCCTCACCTACGCCACGAGCGTGCCGATGATCGTCGGCTTCGCGGTCCTGCACGGTGTCGCCTGGGGCCTCAGGGGGCCGTTCATGCAGGCGATCCGCGCCGACTATTTCGGCGTGAGCGCGATCGGCATGATCCTGGGGCTTTCCGTCATGATCGTCGTGCTCGGGCAGATCGCCGGGCCGATGCTCGCCGGCTTCCTCGCGGACGTTACAGGCAACTACCGCAGCGGCTTCACCGTGCTCGCCCTGCTCGCAGGCCTGGGGTCGCTGTTCTTCCTGCTCGCGAAGAAGCCGGCGCGGCCCGCGGCGCATCCTGCTTAACCGTGCGGTTACAATTTCCGCATCACACGAGGAGGCCATTCGATGAAACGTCTGTTGGCAGCACTGCTGTTGTCCGCGGCGGCGGCCGCGCAGGCCCAATACCCGCAGCGCCCCGTGCAGGTGATCGTGCCCTGGGGCGCGGGCGGTGGCACCGACGCCACGGCGCGCATCATCGCCACGCTCCTGGAAAAGGAGCTCAAGCAGCCCTTTAGCGTCGTCAACCGCACCGGCGGCTCGGGCGTGGTGGGGCATGACGCCATCGCCAAGGCGGCGCCCGATGGCTACACCATCGGCATGATCACCGTGGAAATCACGATGATGCATCACGTGGGCCTGACGCCGCTCAAGCACACCGACTACACGCCGATCGGCCTGGTGAACGCGGATCCCGCGGGCGTGCACGTACGCGTGGACTCGCCCTACAAGTCGGTGAAGGACCTGCTCGCCGCCATCAAGGCCAATCCGGGCAAGATGAAGGCCTCGGGCACCGGCCAGGGCGGCATCTGGCACCTCGCCATCGCCGGGCTGCTCAAGGACCAGGGCATCGACCCGAACGCCCTGCCCTGGGTGCCGTCCAACGGCGCCGCGCCCGGCCTGCAGGACATGGTCGCGGGCGGCGTCGAGGTGGTGCCCTGCTCCGTGCCGGAGGCGCGCGCGATGATCGACGCGGGCAAGGTGCGTGCGCTCGCCATCATGGATGCGAACCCGCCCGCGCTGTACCCGAACGTGCCGACGCTGAAGAAGGAGCTCGGCACCGACTGGGCGATCGCCGCCTGGCGCGTGATCGCCGCGCCCAAGGGCATCCCGCCAGAGGCGCAGAGGACGCTCACCGCGGCGCTGAAGAAGGTGTACGACTCCAAGGAGTACAAGGACTTCATGGCTAGCCGCGGCTTCGGCGTGATCTGGGCCGATCCCGAGGGCACGGCGAAGTTCATGGCGGCGTCGGACGCCAACCTCGGCGCGGCGCTGAAGGCGGTCGGCCTCGCGAAGTAAGCGCGCGGGGTGAAGGTCCACGACGCGCTGACGGGCGCGGGCCTCGCCGCGCTCGGCGGCGTGGTGCTCTGGCACGTGCAGTCGTTCCCCGCGATGCCGGGCCAGAAGTTCGGCCCAGCCTGGTTCCCGGGGCTGGTGGCGCTCGGCCTCGTCGTCACCGGCGCACTGCTCGCGCTGCGCGCGCCGCGCGGGCCGTGGCTTGCGCTGCCCGCGTGGATGCGCAGCGCGCGCCCGCGCGCCGCGTTCGCGGCCGTGGTGGGAGGCTTGCTCGCCTATGTGCTCATCGCCGACCGGCTGGGCTTCCACCTCTCGGGGTTTGCACTGCTTGCGCTGTGGACGCGCATGCTAGGCGCGACGTGGCGGCTTGCGCTTCCCGTGGCGGTGCTCGCCACGGTGGTGATCCACCTCGCCTTCTACAAGCTGCTCAGGATTCCGCTGCCGTGGGGAATCCTCGAGCGATTCGCCTTCTAGATGACCTCCGCCATCCTCGCGCAAGCGCTCGCGCAGGTGTTCGACCCCTACGTGCTGTGGGTGATCCTGTGCTCGGCCGTGTTCGGCCTGTTCGTCGGCGCGGTGCCGGGGCTCACGGCGACGATGGCCACCGCCCTTCTCGTGCCGGTGACCTTCTTCATGCCGCCGGTGCCCGCGGTCGCCGCGATCGTCACCGCCACCGCGATGGCGATCTTCGCCGGCGACATTCCGAGCTGCCTGCTGCGCATGCCCGGCACGCCCGCCTCCGCCGCCTACACCGACGAAGCGTACGCCATGACCAGGAAAGGCCAGGGCGAGCTCGCGCTGGGCGCAGGGCTGGTGTTCTCGGTGGTCGGCGGCCTGTTCGGCACGCTGGTCCTGATCCTTGCCGCGCCCGCGCTTGCCGAGGTCGCGCTCAAGTTCTCCTCCTTCGAGTACTTCTGGCTGGTGGTGCTGGGCCTCGCCTGCGCGGTGTTCCTCGCGCAGGGCGACCCGCTGAAAGGCATCGTCTCGCTGCTGCTCGGACTGCTGGTCGCCTCCGTGGGCCTGGACAACCCGGCGGGATTCCCGCGCTTCACCTTCGGCAACGCCGAGCTCGCCGGCGGCCTGACGCTGATCCCCATCATGATCGGCATGTTCGCGGTGTCCGAGATCCTGCGCAACGTCGCGCGCATCGAGCAACCCTGGGAGATGGCGCAGGCGAAGATCGACAACGTGATGCGCGGCATGTGGCGTCTCACGCGCCGCTATCCGTTGCCGATCCTGCGCGGCAGCGCGCTCGGCACCGCGGTGGGCGCGCTGCCCGGCGCGGGCGCGGACATCGCGGCGTGGATGTCCTACGCCGTATCAAAGAAGTTCTCGAAGGAGCGCGACAAGTTCGGCACCGGCCACGTCGAGGGCATCATCGAGGCGGGCGCCTCCAACAACAGCGCGCTCGCCGGGGCCTGGATCCCGGCGCTCGTCTTCGGCATCCCCGGGGATTCCATCACCGCCATCGTCATCGGCGTGCTCTACATCAAGGGCCTCAACCCGGGTCCCACCATCTTCATGAACAACGCGGTGGCGGTGTACGCCATCTTCATCGTCTTCATCCTCGCCAACCTGATCATGATCCCGCTGGGGCTCGCTGCGATCCGCGGCGCCAAGCACCTGCTGCGCGTGCCGCGCGAGCTGCTGATGCCGGTGATCCTGCTGTTCTGCATCGTCGGCTCCTTCGCCATCAACAACTCGGCCTTCGGCGTGCTGCTGATGCTCGGCTTCGGCCTCGCCGCCTGGCTGATGGAGGAGAACGGCTTCCCGGTGGCCCCGGCGATCCTCGGCATCGTGCTCGGCGCGATGCTCGAGGAGAATTTCATCAGCTCGATGATCAAGGCGGACGGGCGCTTTGCCGCCTTCTTCGAGCGGCCGATCGCCGGCGCGCTCGGCGCCTTCACGCTGCTGGTGCTCGCGCTGCCGCTCGCGCGCGCCTGGGCGCGGCGGCGTGCGGCAAGGCCGGCGGGCCGCTAGGCGACCTTGATCCGCCGCACCAGCGCGCGCGCGAAGTCGCCCGCCTGGTAGTCGGCGATCGCCTGCCCGATCTCCTCGCGCGTGTTCATCACGAAGGGCCCGTACTGCACGACGGGCTCGCGGATCGGCTTTCCGGCGAGCACCAGCACGCGCGCGCCCTGCGCGCCCGCCTGGATCTTCACTGCGTCGCCGTCGGAGAGCAGCCCCGCCGCGCGATGCGGCAGCGGCTTCGCCTCCTCGCCCACCGCCGCTTCGCCCTCGTAGGCGTAGAGGAAGGCGCCGTAGCCGGCGGGCAGGCTCGCCACGAATGCGGCGCCTGGCTCCAGATGCACATCCCAGTAGTGCGGGTCGGTCGTACCGCCGTGCACGGCGCCCAGCGTCTCGCCGTAGCGCCCGGCGATCACCTTCACCTGGCCGCCGCTCACGCGCACCACCGGAATGTCTTTCGCCGCGATGTCGCGATAAGCGGGCGCCTTCATCTTCTCCTTCGCCGGCAGGTTCAGCCACAGTTGGAACCCGCGCATGCGGCCTTCGGTCTGCTGCGGCATCTCGGAGTGCACGAGGCCGCGCGCTGCGGTCATCCACTGCACGTCGCCGGGCCCGAGGTCGCCTGTGTTGCCGCCTGAGTCCTTGTGCTGCATGTGCCCGTCGAGCATGTAGGTCACGGTCTCGAAACCCCGGTGAGGGTGCGAGGGAAAGCCGGCGAGGTAGTCGTCGGGGTCGTCCGAATAGAACTCGTCCAGCATGAGGAACGGATCGTGGCGCGCCAGCTGGCTTGCGCCGAGCGAGCGGCGCAGCTTCACGCCAGCGCCGTCCGAGGCGGGAATCGAGGGAATGACCCTCTGCAGGGTGCGGATGTTCATGGGCTGTGTCCTTTCCTACGCTGCGATTCTTTCCGGCTGCACAAGTTCGCGCAAGGCGCGCTGCGCGCCGGCAAGCGCCGCCTGCTTTTGCGCCTCGCCGATCGCCAGGCCTTCGGCGTAGACGAACTGCACGTCCGTAATGCCGACGAAGGCGAGGAAGTCGCGCACGTACGCGGTCTGCGTGTCGCGCGGCGTACCCTGGTAGAGACCGCCGCGCGCGGCGAAGACGTAGGCGCGCTTGCCGTCGAGGAGGCCCACCGCGCCTTTGTCGGTGTACTTGAAGGTGACGCCCGCTCGCGCGACGTGGTCGAAGTAGGCCTTCAATTGCGACGGGATGCCGAAGTTGTACATCGGCAAGCCGATGACGAGGGTGTCGGCGGCCTTCAGCTCGGCGATCAGCGCGTCGGACTCGTCGAGCACCTTCTGTTGCGCCAGCGTGCGTGCGTCGGGCTTCGACAGGAAGGCACCGAAGCGCTCGGCATCGAGGTGCGGCAGCGGATCCTTCGAGAGGTCGCGCTGGATTACGCGCGCCCCCGGGAATTGGCCTACGAACTGGCTGGCGAGGCGGCTCGACTGGCCGCCCTCGCCAAAGATGCTGGAACTGAGATGCAGGATCGTGTTCATGGCTTGGCTCCTTTGTGTGGGTGACGTGGAGCCATTGTTGTATTGATAAGATAGATAAAAAAGCAGAAAATATCGGGTATATCAATCGATAAATTGGATGCTAATGGTGGATCCAAGGATCACGCTCGACCAGTGGAACGTCCTTGTTTCTGTCGTTGATTCAGGTAGTTACGCAAAGGCCGCGGAGCGTCTCCACAAAAGTCAGTCCACGCTCACCTACGCAGTCAAGAAGCTCGAGTTCGTGCTTGGCTTGAAGGTCTTCGAGCTGCGTGGCCGCAAGGCCGCGCTCACGCCGACGGGGGAACTGCTCTACCGGCGCGGCAAGGCGATCCTCGAAGAGGCGGCGCGCCTCGAGCACGCCGCGGGCGAACTCGCCAAGGGCTGGGAGCCCGAGATCCGCATCGCGGCGGACATCCTGTTTCCGACCTGGCTGCTCTTGAAGTGCTTCGCCGAGTTCTGCGGCGAGCGCCCCGAGACGCACATCGAGCTCTACGAGACCGTGCTCGGCGGCACCGACGAGGCGCTCGCCGCGCGACGCGTGCAGCTCGCCATCGGCACGAGCGTGCCGCCGGGCTTCGCCGGCGACGTGCTGATGCCGGTCCGCACCGTTTGCATGGCGGCGCCGTCGCACCCGCTGCACCGCCTCGGGCGCGAGCTCACGCTCGAGGACCTGCGGCCGCACCGGCACATCGTCATCCGCGACTCTGGCGAGCAGCGCGTGCGCGGCGCGGGCTGGCTGAACGAGCTGCGGCTCACGGTCTCGAACAAGGCGACCTCGATCCATGCGGTAGCGACCGGCATGGGCTACGCGTGGTATCCGGAAGACAGCGTGCGCGGGGATCTGGAGCGCGGGGCGCTCAAGCCGCTTCCCTTGCGCGAAGGCGCGGAGAAGGCCGGCACGATCTACCTGATCTTCGCCGACCGCGAAGCGGCGGGCCCGGGAACGCTGCGGCTCGCACAACTCATCCGTGCGGGCGTCGAGCGGGAATGCAAGGCGCGCAACGTCTAGCGGGGTGCCCGGGTCTGCACGCGCGGCGCGGCGCCTCGCCGGCGCAGGGCGGCGCAGACGCAGTCGAGGCGCGCTAGCGCCCGCAGAACTGCCGGGCGCTCTGCGCGCTCTCGGCGCCCAGCTCGAGCCGGTCCTCCCACCAGACCACGTCCCGCGTCACCACCTGGTCGCCCTCGAGGCGATGCACGCGCAGCAGGCGGCTGTCCTCGCGGTATTCGATTGCCTCGGCGTCGCAGGGAAAATTGCGCCGCGCGGGCTGCACCGCCGCGTCCTCCACCCAGGCGATGCCGCCGGTCGCCATGTCCACGATCGCCCAGCGTTCGCAATCGCGGCCGCAAGCCCAGCGCGCCACGACCGCGCGGCCCGCGAAGTTGGGCCCGCGCACCACGGCGCGCTCGATGGCGCCGCGCGCGCGGCGCACCGCCGGGTCGGCGCCGTTGAAGTTCGGCGAACGCGTGGAGGGTAGCGGACTCGTGTCGGCAGGGTAGGCCTCGAAGCGGGCGCCCTGCGCGCGCGGCACCTCGCGCACCGCGAGATTCAGCGTGGCCATCAACCCATCGGGCAGGTACCAGTCGTCGATATCCACGTTCTCGCGCTGGTCCGTTTCGGCGACGCGGATTTCCTCGAGGGGACCGGTCTGGCACTGGCCCGACTGCAGCCTGGCCTTGTCGCGCGCGCACGCGGAATAGGCCGTGTGCGCACCGCGCAGCGGGACCTGTCCCGGCGTGGCCGCGATACCGACGGGAATGGCGAACACGACGTAGCTGCCGGCGGGCAACTGCAGCCGGTAGCGCTCCTGGCCCGGCTTGGTCTCGACCTGCCGCGTCTCGCCCGCCGCGTTGCGCGCGACAACGATCATCGCGGGGAGCGCCTCGCTCGGGTAGCCGAGGCGCCCGCCAATGGTGGCTGCGGGCAGCGCGCCGCTCGCAAGCAGCGCGGCCGCCGCGCACAGCGCACGCATGCCTACTTGGTGCGCGTCTCGACCTTGTGTGCCGCGGCCGCCTTGTTGCCCGCGGCGCCGGACTTCAACTGCTTGCTCTGCGGGCCCTGTCCCGGGCCCTGCTTGCTGTCCATCACCGTGCCGGCCTTGGTGCCGGTCTGCGACTTGAGCTGCCCGCCACCGCCCTGCTTGATGTCGGCCTGCGTCTTCGCCTTCACCTGCGTCTTCTGCTGGCCGCCGCCCTGCCCGCCGCCCTGCTTGATGTCTGCCTGGGTCTTGGCCTTCACCGCGGTCTTCGACTGTCCGCCGCCACCGACCTGCCCGCCCTGCCCGCCCTGCTGCGCGTGCAACGCGGGCGCCGAGAACGCCAGCGCGATGCCGGCCGCCAGTCCAATTGTGTTGCGCCTCATGGGTGTCTCCCCTTGTTTCGTTGCGTGGTTGTTGTGCTGCCGAGGCCTTCAACGGCGGCGGCGTCCCGGGACGCGGCTACACTGACCCGGTGGAGGCCGCACTGCGCAAGATCATTCACCTCGACATGGACGCATTCTACGCGTCGGTCGAGCAGCGCGACGAGCCCTCGCTGCGCGGCAAGCCCGTCGCGGTGGGCGGCTCGCCCCAGGGCCGCGGCGTGGTCGCCGCCTGCAGCTACGAGGCGCGCAAGTTCGGCGTGCGCTCGGCGATGCCGATGGCGCGCGCGCTGCGCCTGTGCCCGGAGCTCGCCATCGTGCGGCCGGACTTCAACAAGTACCGCGCCGTATCGCAGCAGGTGATGGCGATCCTCAGGTCGGTCACTCCGCTGGTGGAACCGCTCTCGCTCGACGAGGCGTATCTGGATGTCACCGAGAACGCGCTGCGCGAGCCGCTGGCGATGGAGGTGGCGAAGTATTTGAAGCGCCGCATCCACGAGAAGACGTCGCTCACCGCCTCCGCGGGCGTCGCGCCGAACAAGTTTCTCGCCAAGATCGCCTCGGGCTGGAAGAAGCCCGACGGACTTACGGTGATCGCACCCGAGCGCATGGAAGCCTTTCTGCAGAAGCTGCCGGTCGAGGCGCTCTGGGGCGTGGGCCCGGTGACGGCGAAGAAGCTGCGCGCGATCGGCATCGAGAAGCTCGTGGACGTGCGCGCGGCGGACGAGGAGGCGCTGCGCCGCACGGTGGGCAGCCTAGCCGGGTGGCTCAAGCGCCTCTCGCACGGCGACGATCCACGCCGGGTCACGCCCAACCGGCCGTGGAAGTCCATCTCGGCGGAGGACACCTACCCCGAGGACCTCACTGACCTGAAGGAAATGCGCGCCGAGATCGAGCGGCTGGCGAAACGGGTGGCGGGCTCCGTGGCCAAGAAGGGCCTCGCAGCCCGCACCGTCACCATCAAGGTTCGCTACCCGGACTTCACCACCGTGACGCGCAGCCACACGGACGATGCGCCGACCGCCGACGCCAGGCGCATCGCCGAACGCGCGCTCGCGCTGCTTGAGCGCACCGACGCCGGCAAGCGGCCCGTTCGCCTCCTCGGCGTGGGCGTGCACAGCCTGGCCGCCGCAGGCCAGCCGGCGCCTTCCGTGGCGGCGCTGCCATTCGACGGCGCGGCCTAGACGCTCGTTTTGCAGCGCGGCATTTCTCCAGACTCAGCGCCGCGCAAATTTGATTTGCGTCAACGAGGCGGGCGCTTTGTGCGATGATTTGCGAGTCGCGTGCGCCGAGCAGCCGTCAGGCAAATTTCGCTTCTTTGCCGCTCGTCCGTCGCCGTTTGCTTGCACGTGACCGTCAGGGCCTGTCCGGGCCGTAACAACAGAAGGAGAAACTCGCAATGATTCCCGCCGCATTTGACTACCATGCGCCGCGCTCCGTCGCCGACGCGATCAAGTTGCTCGGTCAACTGGGCCCCGACGCCAAGCTGCTCGCCGGCGGTCACAGCCTGCTGCCGATGATGAAGCTGCGCTTCGCGCAGCCCGCCCACCTCATCGACCTCGGCCGCATTTCGGAGCTGCGCGGCATCTCGCAGGCGGGCAACGAAATCCGCATCGGCGCCATGACCACCGAGCACGAGCTGCTCAACTCGAAGCTGCTCGCCGAGAAGGCGCCGCTGCTGGTCGAGGGCGCCGGCTGGATCGCCGACCCGCAGGTGCGCTACAAGGGCACCATCGGCGGCGACATCTCCCACGGCGATCCGGGCAACGACCACCCGGCGCTGATGATCGCGCTGGATGCGTCGTTCGTTCTCACGGGCCCGAAGGGCGAGCGCGTGGTCAAGGCCGACGGTTATTTCCTCGGCCTGTATTCCACGCAACTCGCGGCCGACGAGATCCTCACGCAGATCCGCATCCCGGTGCCCGCCGCGGGCAGCGGCTGGTCCTACCAGAAGCTCAAGCGCAAGACCGGCGATTTCGCCACCGCCGCGACGGCGGTGATGCTGCAGATGAAGGGCAAGAGCGTCGCCAAGGCGGCGATTGCGCTCACCAATGCCGGGCCGACCCCGCTCAAGGCGCGCGAGGCAGAGGCGTACCTCGCCGGCAAGGAGATCAACGACGCGAGCCTCAACGAGGCGGCACGCCTCGCAATGAAGATCAGCAGTCCCACGGCAGACCAGCGCGGCGACGCCGACTACAAGCGGGCGATGTGCGGCGAGATGACGCGGCGCGCCCTGCAGGCCGCGCACGCGCGCGCCAAGGGCTAGAAGACGAATCGAGGGGGAGCGACGAACATGGCAAAGACGCACAAGGTGTCATTCAAGCTCAACGGCAAGCCGGTGGAGGCGACGGTGGAGGCCCGCGAGCTGCTGATCTACACGCTGCGCGAAAAGCTTGCGCACACCGGGCCGCACATCGGCTGCGAGACCACGCATTGCGGCGCCTGCACGGTGGATGTCGACGGCATGTCGGTGAAGTCCTGCACCGTCCTGACGGTGCAATGCGACGGCGCCGAGATGACCACCATCGAAGGCATGGAGCAGGGCGGCGCGCTGCACGCGCTGCAGCAGGCATTCCACGAGGAGCACGGCCTGCAATGCGGCTACTGCACGCCCGGCATGATCACACGCGCCTACCGGCTGCTGAAGGAAAACCCGAACCCGAGCGAGCAAGACATCCGCAAGGGCATCGCCGGCAACCTGTGCCGCTGCACGGGTTACCAGAACATCATCAAGGCCGTGCAGTCCGCCGCGAAGAAGCTCGCGGCCGCGCGCTAACTCACAGGCTCCACCGGAGAACCTCATGGTCCAGACCGCCGATCTCAAGGAACGCGAAGACAAACTGCAGGGCATGGGCACGTCGCTCCTGCGCAAAGAGGACGCCCGCTTCATCCGCGGCCAGGGCAGCTACATCGACGACATCAAGATGCCCGGCATGCTGTTCGGCGCGGTCGTGCGCAGCCCGTACGCGCACGCGCGCATCAAGGGCATCGACAAGGCGAAGGCCCTCGCCTGCCCCGGCGTGGTGGCGGTGCTCACCGCCGCGGACCTGAAGCCCGTGAAGCTCGACTGGATGCCCACCGTCGGCGGCGACGTGCAGGCGGTGCTCGCCGACAAGAAGGTGCACTTCCAGTACCAGGACGTGGCCATGGTGCTGGCTACCGACCGCTTTGCGGCCTATGACGGCGCCGCACTGGTGGAAGTGGATTACGAAGAGCTGCCGGCGATCGTAGACCCGAAGAAGGCGCTCGCGCCGGACGCGCCGGTGCTGCGCGAGGACATCGTCGACAAGAAGGACCTGACGCACGGCCCGCGCACGCATCCGAACCACATCTTCACCTGGGAAGCCGGAGACAAGGCCGCAGCCGACGCCGCCTTCAAGAGCGCAGCGATCACGGTGCGCGAGGAGATCCTCAACCCGCGCGTGCACCCCTGCCCGCTTGAGACCTGCGGCTGCGTCGCCTCGTTCAACAAGGCCACCGGCTACCTCACCCTCTACGTGACGACGCAGATCCCGCACCTGTTCCGCACCGTGCTGGCGATGCTCTCGGGAATCCCCGAAAGCAAGATCCGCGTGGTCGGC